>DRQF01000152.1 GCA_011369445.1 Planctomycetota bacterium
CACAAACAAGATCCTCGACGACCTCGTCGCCGCCTGCGATCCCAAGTGGATGAACCTGGAGACGCGCTGGAGCACGCGCGGCGGCATCCACTCCATCATCGAAGTCTCCCACGGCGAACACCCGGACGAATGAGATCGATGGCGGCTGAGAGTCAACAGGGAGCAAGGAGGGCTTGGAGCCTCCCACGCCTTTCCGTTCTCCTCACGCGCCCCGTCTTCTACTTCGCCCTCCCCGCATTCATTGCGACCTTCTTCCTCCCCGTGCATGGAGTGGGTGCGCCAAGTTGTCCGGTGCCGCTCGTCACCGGCCGCCCCTGCCTGGGCTGCGGAATGACCCGCGCCCTCACGGCCCTCAGCCACGGGGAGTTCGGGATCGCCTGGTTCGACCACCCGTTTTCCTACCTCGTCTGGCCCGTCATGGCTTGGCTGGCCCTGGGCGCCGTCGTTCCGAAGCTGAGACGCCGAAGCCTCGAATACGTCGAGCGCCGTGACCCGTCCCTTTCCCGCTTGGCCTGGACCCTCTTCGCCCTGTTCCTCGCGTTCGGCGTGTTCAGGTTTGCGGGGGGCTATCCGGCTCCTTGAGAATCTCGGCGTTCTCGGCCCAAGCTTCGCCCAATCCCCGCAGGCGGCGATAGGTGAAGAAACCCGTGTCGTGGCCGTCGCTGAAGAGGATCTGGAAGGCGTAGTTGCCCACGGGGGTGATCTTCTTGAAGCCCGTCCCGCGGACGTCGTCATAGTTGACGAGCACGGCACCCGTCATCTCGTCCACGCAGGTGGCGCAGGGGCACTTGGCGCGGAGTCGGTCCACGGGGTACAAAAGCCGCTTCCCGTCGGCCCACGTGATGGCGATGGTGGCGTCGTCCACCTTCTCGAGACCGGTCGGCCGGGTGCGTTCTTCGGACATGTCTGCTCTGGTCTCCCTCGATAGGCCCTCGTAAGCTCCGGGCTCTCCTCCCCCGTCGGGTCAGAGCATGGTATTCCCGAAGAACCTGTCCTTCTACGGACGTTACGCTTTTCGTCGCCAGCTTCCGGCCGAGGTCTTCAACACCTTCGGCGCGGACACCGTTCTGCTGGGCCAGTTCGTACTCACCCGAATCTTTCAGCCCAAGCCCTGGGAGACGACCCTCCTCTTCAGCCTGATGCACCTGTCGTTCTTCCTCTCGCCCTGGTTCGCCGAAAGGATGCGAGGCCGCAGTACGACGCGGTTGTTTCATTTCATGTTCTTGCTGGCGGTCCTCCCGCTCGTGGGGACCGCATTCACACGGGGTTTCTGGGGAGTGGGGCCAGCGCTCGTGCTCGCCAACATCGCCTTCGTCTCCCTGTTCGTGCCGCTCAGGAACCGCCTGCTCAGAGCCAACTACCACGATTGGGAGCGCGGGCGCTGCTACGCCGCCTTCAAGAGCACCTCCGCCGCCGTGTACTTCGGCTGCGCACTGTGGGCCGCCTTCGAATTGGAGGCCAACCCCCAGCGCATCCACGTCATCCTGCCCACGGCGGGAATCCTTGCCGGCATCGGCATCCTGATTTTCTCCAGGATCCGAGAGCGAGGACAGGGCAAGAGGATTCGGGGCGACGACGAGCGGCGGCGGAGGGGTTTCAAGGACGTCTACCGCGATCTCTTCGAGCTCTACCGCACGCAGCGCGCCTTCTTCCTCTTCCAGGTGGGCTTCTTCATCTACGGCATGGGCTTCATGTTTACGATGCCGCGGGAGATGGACATGGTGGGAAGCGTTCTGAAGCTGGACTATCCCCTCATCGTCTTGGGCATCTACGGCGTGACGCCGCTCGTGAAGATGACCTGCATCCGCATCTTCGGAAATCTCCTCGACCGAGCGGGCCCCTGCATCCTCTCATCGGTCGCTTTCCTCCTGCTCGTCGCGTACCCGTTGGGCGTCTTCCTCGCCCTCCAGTTCGCGAGCCCGATCCTCTGGCTGGTGGCCCGAGGCGCATTCGGATTCGCCATGGCGGGCGTGGACGTGGCATGGTCGGTGGGTCCCCTGAGTTTCGGCCCACGGGAGCAGGCGCCCCGCTACACGGCGGCTCACATCTTCGCGGTGGGAATCCGCGCCTCCATCGGACCGACGCTGGGGCACCTGGTCTCGCTCGTGGCAGGCAGCGGTGTCTTTCTCGCCGCGGCGGGCCTCCTTACCGGCGCCAGCTTGTTCATGCGGAGGCTTGCTCGGGGCGCCTGCGCCCACCTCGACGGCCGCAAGAAAGGAGACCGGGAGCACAACGGCGCCCCCGGCGAATGACCTGACTCCCTGCACGATGGGGACGCCGATCTCGAGGCTCCGTTTTGAGGTCCGCCCAGAGAAATCAGTCCCCGAAATCAGGGTGGATGCCCGTGCTGGCGATGTCCGTCAAGCTCCAGGGTTCGTCCGAAGACTGGGGAGCGCCGCGGACGGGGCAATTCTCGAGGGCGCAAAAACGGCAGTGCTGCTTGCGGCACGGGTCCGCGTGGATGATGGCCTCGAGGTCCATGTCGAGTTCCCGAGCCAGGCCCGCCTCGAGTTCGTCCACCCGATCATGGACACGGGTGAGAGTCCACCAGCGCGGCAGGAAGATGTGGAGGTCGATATAGAGCTTTTGCCCCTGCCAACGGGCTCGCAAGTGGTGGGGCCGCAGATCGCCGGGCTGGCGAATACGGTTCAAGGAATCGACGATGCGTTGGAGGAGCCCTTCGTCCGCCTCGTCCATGAGGCGCCCGGCGGAGGTCCTCACGATCCGCCAGCCCGCGAAGAGGATGTTCACGCCGAGCAGGATGGCGAGAACCGGGTCGAGAATGGGCCACCCGGTCATCTTCACGAGAAGCAGACCGACGACCACCCCCGCCGAGGTGACCAGATCGGTGACCAAGTGCTTGCCGTCGGCTTCGATGGCGGACGATCCGGATCTCCGGCCCACCGCGATGAGCCAGAATCCGAGAAGACCGTTGGCGGCTCCGGCCAGAGCCACGAGCATAGTCCCGAGGCCGAGGCTTCTCAGGTCGGGGGGATGGAGAAGCCCCTTGATCCCCACGACGAGAATCGCCACGGCCGCCAGAACGATGAGCCCGCCTTCGAAACCCGCCGAGAAGTACTCGATCTTCCCATGCCCGTAGGGGTGATTCTCATCGGGGGGTTCCGCCGCCAGCCGAATGCTCGCAAAGGCGAAGATCGACGCCGCCACGTTGATGATGCTCTCCGCGGCATCGGACAGCACGGCGCTCGACCCCGTGATCGTCCAGGCCAAGGTCTTCGTGAGCAAGAGCAAGACTCCCACGACGACGGAGATCGTCGCCGCCCGCTTCTGGATCCGGTGGTTTTCCTCTCGCCGCTTGGAAATGGCCTCCATCATCGTCCCCCCGATTGGAGGACGCGGTAGATGATCCAGAGCACGGCAGCCGACCCCAGAAGATAGAAGACGACCCGCCCTCCGGTCCCGAGGCCTTCTCCCTGTGGACGACGCCCCTGCCGCATCGTCACCCAAGCCTTGCACCGGGGGCATTGTTCGCTGTCCTCGTGGATCATGGCGCCGCACTCCGGACAGGGAAGTTGATCGGAATCCTCGTCGTCACAGTAGGGGCAGTGGTCGAGAAAGGCGGGGAGTTCTGTCCCGCATCCCTCGCAGAGGATCGGCCCCTCCCCGTCCGGATCGAATTCGATGTTGACCATGGGGCTTTGTTCTATCACGCCGGCGGAAGCGGCGGGAGCGCCGGAGGAGGATTCGTTCTACAATCGGGCCATGCTGAGTCCGTCGCAACGCTTCCGCATCCTTCTCGCCTGGGCCTTCGCCGCGGCCATTCTGGGGCGAGGGGTCTACCTCTTCGGCCAGAGGTCAAAAGGTCTGATCCAGAGTGGGACCGCCTCCCGGCACCTCCACCGCGTGCTCGAATCGCGTGAAGAACTGAGGGGCGAGGCGCTCGGCCCCTTGGAGGAATGGGTGCACGCTCTTCGCACGTCCACACCCAAAGACGCCATCATCGCCTTCTCACCGCCCGCGGACATAGGCGTGGCGCTCCCGCAAACCTTGCTGGCGCTTCGTCTGCTCTGCTACCCCCGCAGGATTCGCTTGGCGGCGTCGATCATCCACGAAGTCGAGGCCACCGGGGCGATGCCCGCGGGCGCGCTCTACGGTCTCAACGCGGATCCGAACGCCCTGCCGCCGTTCCCCGAAGCCTGGGAAGAGGTGCTGAAGACGAAGTCCTTCCGTCTGGATCGCTACAAGGGTCCACCGCGATGAGGGAGGAACTCGGACTCATCGTGGCCTTGGTCCTGCCTCTCCTTCTCGGCCAGGCTTTGCTGCGCACGTTCCGCCTGCGGCCGGCCACGCTCGGATTCGCGGCGTGGGCCTGGCCCGTTGGAGCGTTGACGACGGCCCTCATCACGTTGGCGTGGATGACGGCTGGATTGGACGCTTCGAACGGCCTGCAGGCGGGCGCCGTCGCGGGGCTGTGGTTGGGGCTGGAAGCATTCCTTCGGGGTCGGCGGGGTCGGGAAGACGCGCGCGACGAGGCGATGCCGGGCCGCGCGACGTCATGGGGCCGACGCATCGCTCTTGTCGTCCTCCTGGGAATCGCGCTGTTCCCCGCCGCCGACGCCATGCTTTCCCAGTGGGGACAGCCCGTTTTTCAGGACGACGATGCGTCCATTTGGACCTTCAAAGCCCGCATCCTCCAAGAGCACGGGCGCATCGACGAGGGGCTTGCAGCGAAGTTGCGCGAAGACATCACCGGCGCGCATCACTTGGACTACCCTCTTTTCAATCCCCTCTGCCAGGTGTGGGTCATGGGACTCGCGGGAACGGAGTCCGACTGGGCGATCAGATGGCCTGACTGGATGTTTCTCATCGCGCTCGTTCTTCTGCTGTTCGCCTGCTGCGGGGACGGCCGCTGGGCTGGGATGGGATGGGTCGTTGCCCTCGTCGCCGCCACCGCGCCGGCACTTTTCCTTCCGGCAACCGGAACGAAGAGTGACCATTGGGTCGCCTTCGGGCTCCTGGGGGTCTTGGGCGCCTTGGACAAGCTGCGCCGCGAAGAGCCGGGCGCCGCGTGGCTCCTCGCGGTGGGGGCCCTCATTCTGGTCTGGAGCAAGAACGAAGGCCTCATGCTGGCGCTCTGCGCCGGGGCGGCGGGCCTCGTCCTTCATGGCCGCCACGCCTTCAGGTGGATTCGGACGCGCCCCGCTCTCCTCCTCGTCGTCGTCGCCTCGGGTGCACTCGTGGCGATCCAAATCGCCTTCAATCGCACCTATCACCTCGAGAATGACATCCTTTCCGGCGGCGCAGGGAAGGATTCCCGACCTCTCCTGCGCATGCTCGTCGAAAACCTTCCGGAACGCGCGGGGGCCATCGGTCGCGCCTTCTGGATCCACATTCTGGACCAAAAAGACATCCCCGTCGCTCGGGGTTTCACGGCCGTCAAGCCCTCCAACCACGGGATCTACGGTCTCCTTCTGGGGCTGCTTGTGATCTTCCCTCGCCGGGTCTGGAGAACCGCCGCCGGCTGGCCCGCCTTGACCGCCCTCCTCGGTCTCTTGGGGTTTTTCCTAGCCTACACGGTGAGTTTCGAGGGGCGAACTCCGGAGGGGCTGCACTGGCACCTCTACACGTCGTCGTCCCGCGTGCTGATGCAAATCCTCCCCTGCATGGCCCTCGCTGCGTCGAGGCTCCTGGGCGAGTTGCCCCTCTTCTGGAATAGTGGGGCCGCGGCCACGAATGGAGATCGCGAACCAACCGGCCCGCCCGAGGACGAGGAGATCCCCTGATATGACTGCATTGGCCGTTGAAACCCTGGGACTGCGCAAGGTCTACAAGGGAAAAACCGAGGCGTTGAAGCCCATCGACTTAAGGGTCCCGGAGGGAAGTTGCTTCGGCCTCCTTGGGCCGAACGGGGCAGGAAAATCGACACTTGTGAAAGCCCTGCTCACCATCGTGCACGCCACGGAGGGGAAGGCGCGGCTTCTCGGGCAAGACCACAGGAACCCCGCGGCCCGTCGTTCGGTGGGGTATCTCCCGGAGGGACACGCGTTTCCGAAGTACCTGGACGGCCGTGGCGTCTGCCTCTACTTCGGCAGGCTATCGGGGCTGTCCGGCAGCGAGCTCAAACGCGAGGTGGCGGAAAAGCTCGACATGGTGGGCATGGGAGAACGATCAAAGGTGAAGATCTCCAAGTGCTCGAAAGGCATGAAGCAGCGGATCGGGCTGGCGCAAGCCTTGCTCGGAAATCCGCGACTCATCTTTCTCGATGAGCCCACCGACGGCGTCGACCCGATGGGCCGCGCTGACATCCGCAACATCATCAAGACCATCGCGGAAGGGGGCTCCACGGTCTTTCTCAACTCCCACCTTCTGGCCGAGGTCGAGCAGATCTGCAACTACGCAGCCATCCTCAACCACGGCGAACTCGTGACCGAGGGCACGCTGCAGGAGATCCGCAACTCCGTGAGCGCAGGCAACGGCGTCGCCGTACGATTCCGCTGCGGCCCCATCCCGGACTGGGTCCGCGACTCTCTTCTGAAAGAAGGTGCCGATTTCGAAGACGCAACCTCCTTCGTCGTGCGGCTGGCGGACGACAAGGCCACGACCCCCATGATTGACCGGCTGCGCGAGGAGAAAGTCGGCATCTATGCCGTGGAGCCTCTCCGCGCGACCCTCGAGGACGCCTTCATCGACCTGGTCTCGCGAGATGACGACGAGGAAGAAGAAGGAGGGGAATCATGAGAGCATTCCTCGCCATCGTCGGCGACACGGCGCGCCTGGCCCGTAGCCAAACAGTCTTCTACGTTCTGGCCGCTCTGCTCGTTCTCATGAGTCTGGGCTTCGTCATCGTCGTGAAGCCGGTGGAGAACGAAAAAGGCGAGAAGTATCTCAGCTTCATCTTCGGAGAGCCCAAGGACCGTCACCTGGAAACCACTTGGTACGGCGGCTACGCCGAATCGACTCAGATCAACATCGATCAGGAGGATCTGAACGACAGCGAGAAGCGCATGGCCAGGATAGAGAAGATGATGGAAGAGGCGAGCGGCCTCAGTCGCTACGAACGCTCCGTGCAGGGGTGGCACTACACGGCGCAGATCGTGTTGTTCACCGTCACCATGTGGCTCTTCCTCGCCGCCTGCGCGGGATATTTCCCAGGGCTCATGAAGGAGGGGGCGGTCGACGTGGTGCTGGCCAAGCCGGTCCCTCGATGGCTCGTCTTCCTGGGTCGCTTCGTGGGCGGGCTCATCCTGCTAGCGATCGTTTTGCTCGTGGCCCAGACGATTCTCTTCGTGGGACTCGCGCTGAAGACGGGGATCTGGCACACAGGGGCCTACGCGTCCTTCCCGCTTCTCATCTTCGTGGCCGCCCTTCTCTACGCGATCATCGCGCTGTTGGGCATCGCCTTCAACAGCTCGAACTTGGCCCTTTTCGGCGGCTACTTTCTCTACCTCGGCGTCGACACGGTGATGTCGATCCTCATCGGACTTCGAAAAGAGGGCACGTTCGATGAATTCGAAACGTTCGGAAAGATCATCGACGGCATGCAGGCCTCGGTGCCCAATTTCGGCATGCTGAAGAGCTTGGCGTGCGTGAGCGTCCTTTCGGTTCCCGCGTTCCCCTGGCAACCCTTCATGGTCGCCAGCGCTTGGCTCGTGGGAGCACTCGGGCTGGCATTTTTTCTTTTCCGTCGCCGCGATTTCTGAGGGAGACCTCCGGCAGCCCCGATGCGCGTCCTACTTCTCGCCCACTTCTATCCTCCCGAGACCCACGGCGGCACCCAGGCTTACGTGAGCTGGCTCGCTCGCGGCCTCGCGGCGAAGGGGCACGCCGTGGAAGTCATCGCGGGCGCGCGGGACGGAAACGGCGCCACGGTGACGCGGATGGAGGCGGGCGGCGTGCGGGTGCACCGGATTCACCGGCTCCTCCCGGACGAAGCCTTCGCGGGCGATCTTCCCTGCCCGCGCATACAAGAGGAGGTGCGGCGCATCGCCCGCGTGTTCGGACCGGACCTCGTCCACGTGCACCACTGGCACGCTCTGTCTCACGGCCTCGTCTCGCTTCTGGAAGGCGATGGCGCGCCGGTGATCGTCACACTCCATGACCTCTTCGTGAGTTGCCCTCGCTTCTTCCGTCTGCCTCCGGAGGGCCCTTTCTGCCCACCGACAACCTCCTTCGCCGACTGCGCCGCCTGCGTCGCCGCCGACATGGGACACCCGCCCCCCCACGCCCTGACCGCAAGCCTGGAGGCGCGTTTCGAGGGCTTTCTCGATGAACTCGACCGGGCCGCCGCGGTCCTCACCGTGAGCGAGTTCCAAAAGCGCACCCTGGAAGCGCTTCCTCGTTTCCCCGAGGACGTCTTGGAGGTTCTTCCCCTGGGCATCCCCGAGATCCAGCCCGCGCCGCGTCCCCCGCGCAACGACGACGTGTTGCGCATCGTCCACTGGGCAGGCCTCGATATCCGCAAGGGTCCGCAGATTCTCCTCGACGCCGTGCGCCGGGCCAGCCATCCCGATCGCATCCACGTGCGCTTCCACGGTCGTGAGGGCCAGGAGGACTTCATGGAGGCGTTGCGCCTTCGAGCGGCGGGACTCCAGGTGGAGTTCCGGGGTCCTTTCGACGACGCGGAACTCCCCGCCATCGCGGCCTGGGGGGATGTCGCAGTCTTTCCCTTTCTCGCCTATGAGACCTACGGGCTCGTCGTGGATGAAGCGCTCACCCTGGGTCTGCCCGTCCTCACAGCCGATCGCGGCGCACCCCCCGAGCGCCTGGGCGCCCGCGGGCTCACCTTCGACCCGGAGGACGTCTCCTCACTGACATCTCTCCTCGACACCCTCGCCGCCGACCGCCCCCGACTCACCGCCCTCTCCCGCGCCCCCCACCTTGCCCGCCCCTTCTCCACCCACCTCGCCCACCTCCTCGAGCTCTACACGCGGCAGTAGATTCCGGACACTCCCGCGTTCTCTCGTGACCAATTGCCCTCACCGATTCGAGGTGCCGTCGTGGAGGGAGACGTCGCCGATATCGAGGATGCGGCGGCCCTCGTCGTCGGTGATGAGGGGTTTGCGGTGGAGGGTGTGATGAACGGTAGGGCCTTTGTCCGGCGTGAAGTCCAACTTCCACACCTTGGAGTAAGGGTCCAAGGGGATCAGGAACTTCCCATTCTCGTCCGTGCGTCCGAAGTTGAGGAATGGAAGGACCGATTCTTCCCGAGTCTGAGACCAGCGAACACGCGGAACCGGATCTCCGCCACGCACGACCCGCCCGCGAGCCCATAGGACATCGTCGAATTCCACCGTCCAGTCGTATCGCTCCCCGAGCCGGATCTCTCTCCTCGCGATTCTTCGTGCCACGAAAGGAGCCGTGCTGTCGCCCAGGTCGAACTCGGTCACATGGACGAGCCAACGCCCCTGCTCCAGCTTGACCTCATAAGGCGGGTCGCCATCAAGACTTCTCCCTCGGCCCCACGGCGGATTGTCGAGGGATTTCGCCGAATAGGAATAGGCCAGGGGGCCCCGGAGACGGGGGAGATGAAGCACGAGGGTTCCCACGGATTTCTTCACGACCTTCTTCTTGAAGCGGAAGGTGGTGAAGAACGCGTCGCCTGGGAAGAAGCGAATGAACTCTCTGGAGCGAGGCAACCAACCGTCGTCCTCGAGGAGCCCTTCGAAATTCGACCGTTGGGACCAGGGAAGCAGTCTCGCGTAGATGCGATCGCAGCCCTCCGGGGGTGGGGCGTAGAGGCTGAAGCCGTCCTCGGGAGACCATGCGTTGAAGGTCACCTCACCGGCGTCATTCGTCACTCCGCTTCGGGAGCCCTTCTTCATGTTGTAGCAATTGATCTTGACGACCTGCCCGGCCGCAGGTCGGCCGTCGGGCAGAAGAAACCTCAAGGAGAGTGACATGTGCCCCTTCCCCCCCAAGACCACGTCGCCCAGGTCATACACCTGAACCGCGTCGACGGTCAGTGAGCGATCGGCGCCCGCGACGTGGGTGGGATCGCATCGATCCAGAATGACGATCAGCTCGCCCTTCGGGACATCGTCGATACGAAATCGTCCCGTACCGTCGCAACGCCCTCGGAAGACGACCTTGCGGCGAAGGAGGCTGGGTGATGTCATGGTCGATTTCATGAGGATGACGCGCACGTCGACCAAGGGCTTCCCCTCGGCATCCACCACGCGCCCGATGATCCGGGGCGCCGCGAGAGTCTCCGCAGGGGGCTCCGCCTGTTCCGGGTCGATCGTGACCGGACCGTGGGTCGATCGACGAGAGTCCTTCGACGTCGGGAGAGAGGATAAGTCCCGGCGACGATGCGCCGCCGGGGCGGTCGCCGCCTCGGGAGGAGGAGAGACTTCCAGGTCACTCTCTGGGGAAGGAGAATCTCCGCCGAAGAAGAGGAAGGCCCCCAACAGCAGAAGCATCAGCAAGACCACCAGAAGTGCGAGGCGGGACATGACTCTCTCCTATTCCGTCCAATGAAACTGAGCGGTCCCGGACGTCCCGCACACGGGACAATGGTAGTGGTAGGTCCAGGACGCCACGTAGTCCTCGATGGCGGCTTCCAAGGCACTGGTAGCGCCCTGCGCGGAGGGGCCACTGAAGAAGAGCCCCCCCTGAGCCACCACACTGCCGATGATGGAACCGTCGTCGCGCTGCGCCCCGGGGGCGGCTCCCGCATCGACATCCATGGCGTACCTTTCAGCCGGTGGAGGATCGAGCACATAGGTGAATCCTCCGCCACCGATCGTCCCCCCCGCGGGCCCGAAGTGAAGACCGCCGCTCGCCTGCCCCGTCTGCATGACGATGGGCGTCTGCTGGATGTCCAAGTGAAGCCCCATCGACACCCCGGATGCCGAGGCCCAAAGCTGATCGGCGCGGAGGGTCAGGTAGGAATTCGGCGAAGCTTGGCGCTGCAGACGCATCGCGGCCCTGCCCTTGAAGAACGCGCTGCAGAGAATCGCCGGGATGGTATGGCAGGTGCAGCCCATCGTCGTGTCCTTGATGTAGAAGTTCAAGGCGCCGACGTCGGTATCGCTCGCCGTCACCCGCGTGCTCACCGACCTGGCTTGCACGTCCGCGGACAACACGGCCCCGGCCGCGTCGGCGACCGCCTGGGCGAAAGGCGTCGTGCCGAAGTGACCCGTGGATTGAGCCGTTGTTGAACTTGGGGGCATGGGCATCGGCGGTCCGATGTTGTCGTCCCACGTCCAGATGCAGTGAGGCTGATCGGTGGGACCCTGGGGCGGAGGATGCTGCCCCGGCTCCGTCACGTGAGGCCCTCCCCCCGTGGAGACCGCCCGTTGGCAGACGCGACAGATCTGCCCCGGCAGCGGAGCCGCATGGGCAAGAAGGACAAGGAACAAGGCGATGGTGATTCTCATGAGAGTCTCCTCGCTGAGCCTTCCGGGTTGGCGTCGAGCCCGTTCACCCTTCAGACGTCGAAAGAGGCCCCGAGGAGACGCGGTTTCTTGGTGGGGAGAAAGAATTCCCGGGAGTGGGCGTCCGCGTCTTTCGAGAGCGCCGGCGGCATGATGTTCAATCTATGCATCATTTGATGATGTGTGATCGAATCCGATGAATAAATTGTACCCCCTCGGGGGCTCCCCTCTGGACATGGCCCTGAGGTGTCGATACGCTGGATAGATTCGACAAACAAGCCAGAAGAGGCCAATATGGCTGATAAACACGTCACTGGAATGACAGATCGCGAGATCCTGGCGCTCTTGGGCGCACGGCTACGGGCCCTGCGAAAGGCGCGCAAGCTGAAGGCGGGAGAAGTAGCGGAGCTGGCCGGGCTCAATCGGGGCACCGTTCACCGAGCGGAGAAAGGGGACAATCCCACTCTCCTCACCGTCGTTCGCCTGCTCCGGGTCTACGGTGAGCTCGCCAGGCTGGAGGACTTCCTCGCACCGCCCGAGATCTCTCCCATGGATTGGGTGCGCAGCCGAAAGGGACACGACCGTGGATGAGGTGAGCGCCTATGCGGAAGTGAAGCTCTGGGGGCGCACGGTGGGTGCCGTGGCGGAACTCGCGACGGGGCGCATCGTCTTCGAGTACGACGACGTTTTTCGCCGGAGCGGGCTCGAGATCTCGCCCTTCCATCTTCCTCTTTCCGTCGCAGGCCCGCGCACGTTCGACGAACTCCTGCGCAGGCCCGGCTTCCAGGGTCTCCCGGGCGTTCTCGCCGACTCCCTGCCCGATGCCTTCGGCAACCGGGTCATTCGCGCCTACTTCGCGGCAAGAGGTCAAGAGGAGCGCGCCCTCAGTCCCGTGCAGCGTCTCCTCTACGTGGGCGAGCGCGGCATCGGCGCGCTCACATTCCATCCGGCGACCGACGTGGAGCTCCGGCATGCCGAGTCGGAAGCCCTCGCCATCGCCGATCTCGTCCAGGATGCTCGACGCATCGTCGAGGGCGAACCCGCGGTGACGGTTCCCGAAATCTATCGAATTGGTTCCTCGGCGGGAGGCATGCGCCCGAAAGCCGTGGTTCTCTTCAACCCCGCGACGCGAGAGATTCGTTCCGCCTATGCGACACCCCAACCCGGCGACGTCCCAGCCCTCCTCAAGTTCGACGGCGTAGGCGACGGTGCGCAGCAAGACCGCCTCGGCCAACCTTCCCCCTTCAATCGCGTGGAGGCCGCCTACGGAAAGCTCGCACGGACGGCCGGCATCGACATGGAGAAGATCATCGTCCTCGAGACGGACGGTTACGCCCACCTCGTGATTCCCCGCTTCGACATCGCGGAGGGCCGCCGCCGCCGCCACCAACACTCCCTCGGAGGCCTCTTGCACGTCGACTTCAACGAACCCGGGGCCGCCTCCTACGAGGAGTACCTCCGCGCGATCCTCCGACTGGGCATGACCCAGTCGTCCGTCGAGGAAGGCTATCGTCGCATGGTCTTCAACGTGCTCGCCGTGAACCAAGACGATCACGTGAAGAATCTCTCCTTCCACATGGACGCATCGGGAGATTGGTCCCTCACTCCCGCCTACGACGTCACCTTCGCCCGGGGTCGGGGTTGGACGGCGGAGCACCAGATGCGCGTGCAGGACAAAACCCGCGACATCCGTCTTTCCGACCTTCTCCGGGTTGCCAACCTCTTCGGCATCCGCCGCGCCCGCCGTTTCATCGACGCCGTGGCGGAGGCCCTCACGGGCTGGGAGAACGCCGCGGCGGAATGCGCCGTGCCGGCCGCGACAGTCCGCACCGTCCGCGCGGCGCTGGATGCCCGGTGGCGGGAACTCAATAGGACTTAATGTCGCAGCGGACCGAAAAACGAACTTGAGAGAGATTTTTCCGGAGAACTCTCCCGCACCAGGCATGGATCCGGTGAGGGCATCGCCGTCATGGCGCGCCCGCCACCTCTGTCAAGACCCCCTTCGTGGAGAACCGCACCCATGTCGCGCTCCCGCAACCTTTTCCTGTCGCTGGTCGTCGGCTGCCTTGTCGCCACAAGCGTGGTCGGCCAAGTGACCCTCTCCGGCAACATCTCGGATGGCTCCGGCGGCCCGCTACTCAGCGGCGTGGTCTATCACGCCACAGGCGACCTCACCGTGCCCACCGGCTCGACGCTCACGATTCAAGCGGGAGCGATCATCAAATTCACCTTCGACAAGCAGATGACCGTGAATGGTCAGCTCGTAGCCCAAGGAACCATGGCGGCGCCCATCGTCCTCACTTCCATCGAGGACGACACGGCAGGCGGCGACACCAACGGCAACGGCCCCTCGGTGGGAGTTCCCGACTCCTGGCGATCACTTCGATTCAACGCCACGGCCACGGGAACGGTGAGCTATCTGCAGCTCCGTTTCGCCGGCCGCTTGGGGCTGGGTGGCATCGGAGTCAACGGTTCCACCGTCGCTTTCAATGACTGCACGGTGTCGGATTGCTCCGCAGCGGGGCTCACTCTCAACAACACGGCAACGGCGTCGACCTTCACCTCATGCCAGTTCACGAACAACAACCGAGCCGTGGAGGGAGTTCGCCTGGAGAACGTGCCCAACTTCACGAGTAACACGGCCTCCGGGAACACCGTGAACGACTGCCTCAGCGTCTCGAGCGGAACCATCGCTTCGGGCACCACGACGATCACGACATCCAACATGATCTCCAACGTCATCCTCTGCCCCACCAACATCACCGTCGCGGCGGGATCGACTCTCGCCATCGATCAGGGGTGCATAATCAAGATGGCCTTCGATCGCCAAGTCACCGTCAATGGCACCCTGAATTGCAGTGGTTCCTCCGCCTCTCCCGTCATCTTCACGAGCCTCGTCGATGACGCCCACGGCGGCGATTCCAACAACGACGGGACGAACACTGCCCCCGGGCCGGACTCGTGGCGCACAATTGCGTTCAACAACGGCTCCGGTCCGAGCCAACTCGCATTCACAGAGATCTGGTACGGCGGTCGCCTCGCGAACGCGGGCTTCGAGGTGCAGGATGCGTCGGTGGACATGGATCACTGCGCCGCTCGATTCTGCAACGCCGCGGGCCTCGACCTCAATAATCAAACAGGTACCGTGACGGTCACGAACTGCGATTTCTCCGACAATGACCGCGCAGTTGTCGGCGTCCCCTTGGCCGCTCTTCCGGGCTTCGTGAACAACACGGCGTCCAACAACGCAGCCCACGACACGATCGAGATAAGTAGCGCCTCCCTCTCCTCGGGAGCGACGGCGATCGCCGCAGTGAACATGCTTTCCAACGTCGTCATCTGCCCCAGCATCAACGTTGCCGCAGGGGCAACTCTCAGCCTCGGCCAGGGGTGCATCTTGAAGATGAACTTCGATCGTCAAGTCACGGTTTCCGGAGTCTTGACCTGCAGCGGCACCCCGGGCGCCCCCGTTGTTTTCACCTCTCTGGAAGACGACTCGGCAGGAGGCGACACCAATCACGACGGGACCGCCACCCTCCCCGCGCCGGACCATTGGCGGGGGGTGATATTGCAGTCCGGTTCGGCCTCCAGCACCCTCGTCGATACCCACGTCCGCTATGCCGGGCGACTGCAACTCCCCAGCATCCGTGTCGCGGACGACGTGACACTCCGGTCCTGTACGGTCCTGTCTTGCAACTCTGACGGGATCCAACTGACCGGAAGCGCACGACCAATCATCGAGGACTGTCTCGTGGACTCCTGTGGG
>DRQF01000153.1 GCA_011369445.1 Planctomycetota bacterium
GAGAGAGTCGTCGATCAAGTGGAAGCACGCGATGCACCTCATCCGCCTCCTTCTCTCGGGGATCACCGCATTGAAGACGGGCCATCTCGAATTGGATGTCGGCGTACATCGCATCCGACTGCTTGCCATCAAGAAGGGTGAAGTCCCCTGGGCCGACCTCGAGAGCTGGAGACGCGAACTCCAAGGAGAATTCGACGCGGCCGTCGAGACTTCTCCCCTGCCCGATCGACCGGATTATCGCCGCGTCGAACGGTTTCTCATCGATGCCCGGAGGAGCATGGTGAACCCATGATGAATCACGAGGATCTCTTGACTCGCGTCACCGATGCGCAGCCCTATCCGCTCCTCTTCGCGACCCTCAGTGGAGCGCATCTCTACGGATTTGCCTCGGCGGATTCCGACTACGATCTGAGAGCCGTGCATGTCCTGCCGGCGGAGGAGATTCTGGGCCTCCGAAAGGGTCCGAGCACGATCGATGAGACCAGCATTCAGGATGGTATCGAGCTGGATTTCGTGAGCCATGATGCCGAGAAGTTCTTCGGTCTCATGCTGAGAAGAAACGGCTACGTGCTGGAGCAGATCTTCTCTCCGCTCGTCATTCATGGTGGCGACGGTTTGGAACGGCTCAGGGATATTGGTGGGCGGTGCATCACGCGGCACCACGCCCACCACTACCTGGGCTTCGCGGCCAATCAGTGGAAGCTCTTTCGGAAGGAGTCTTCGCCTCGCGTCAAGCCCCTCCTTTATACCTACCGAGTCCTTCTCACCGGAATCCACCTCATGAGAACAGGAAACGTCGAAGCGAATCTCCTCACGCTCAACGAGGACTTCAAACTATCGTTTCTCGCCGATCTCGTGGCTCTGAAACAGGAGGGCGCGGAGAAAGGGATTCTGGAGGGTTCAGATCTGGAGTTCCACACCCGTGAGTATGCCCACCTGACGGCTCTGCTCGAAGCCGCGTACTCGGAGAGCACCTTGCCGGAAGCCCCGACGGCCACGGACGAGCTGCACGACTACCTGCTTGAGCTCCGCCTCCAGAAGCAAGAGGAGTGAAACTCACACCTCAGGAAACGAGCCAATGACGTCGCGCCGGTGTCCCACCACCGACCATGGGCACCCAGCTCGGGAGGTCCTCCCAATGCCCGACCCGGTGAGTCCCAAGTGATCTTCGAGTGACGCGGGGCGCATGCCCCCTCTGCCTTCAATCCGCCGGCAGCCATCGCTGGTGTGGGTTCCGGAAGGCTTGACCGTGCGGTTGCAGGCCTTACAGAGGCGATTCGCTCCTATCCGGGTCGCATGACTCGCAGACAACATTGGGGCGGAACGGTAGGATCCCGAAGCACATCTCGTGGAGCGGAGTGCCAACAAGGAAGGACTTGATACCATCCATGAATCGACCATTCACGACTCCGGCACGACAGGGGCGAGCTGTCATGGGGATCACGTCGACTCTGATCCTCGGCCTGGGGCTCGCGCAGGGGTGCGTCGGCGACCCGGGACCGACACTGGCGATGGCGCGGAAGCAGGTTCGACAAGTTCTCCCCGACGCGGACCTCTCCGGGGTCGATGCAGAAGTCTGGATCTACGACTCTCAGGCGGAGACGAAACGCAATCTCGCCGCGGAGGCCCTTTCCTATCCGTTCGCGCGCAAGATCCTCCGAGAACAGGGTGAGGTCTTCACGAGGTTGGGACTGATCAAGAAAGGGGAACAGCCCCTCGAGACGCTCATCGGACGACACGCCACCGTCCCGGCCTTCGTCGTTCCCTCGGAGAGCCTCATCCTGGTCCGACCGCAGGTCGTCGAAAGGATCGACATCCTCAGCCATGAGCTGGGTCACATCGCCTCATTCCGAGCAGGTTATTGGAATCGGGCCGCCCCCTACCTTTGGTTGCACCCCCAAAAAGTCTTGGACCCCAGCTGGGTCAATCTGGACGCCTATATTGCCGCGTGGGCCATGGAGGAGGGCACCGCCGAATACACGGCGATCGCATCCCGAGCAGCCGACGAAGGCGAAACGAGCACGCAAATGCTGGCTTGGCTGCGTCAAGGCGCTCTGTCGCCCAGGATTCTCGGCCCTTTGTCGATCCGCATCACCCAGTTCGCCTATGGCGACGGCCCTCGATACATTTCTCACGCGACCCCGCCCACGCCGGGATTGCGTTCAAAACTCGATGAGGCCTGGAGCCGATTCTCCGGAACGACCCGCGAAATCCTGGACCCGGCTCTCACGCCCCTGCCCAGCGAGCTTGCAGGGCGCATCCGCGAACGATTCGACGTGCTCGACCCCAAACCCCTGCGTGCCACGCGCATCGGCTCCTTCTTGCTATTTCAAAGCCTCTCGCGTCTGGATGGGTTCGCCGTCGAGCCGGGTGCGGGCTATGCCCGCGCCCTGGTTGATGACGTGTTTCTGAGCTGGGGTTCGGGGCGCCAGCTTTGGATCACTCGTTGGCCCGACGCCGAAACAGGACGCCGCTTCATCGCTGATTTTCGCAGAGTCGCGCCGGATCTTCGCGTCCTCCGCGAAGGGGCCGATGTCGTCCTCGGCTGGAATGTCACGTCCGAGAACGCTCCTTCGGTCCTGCTCCCCTGATGGAGTGGGCACTCAGCCTGTCGGAACACTCCGCCGACGCGCGAGTCGGCAAACAGCGAGGAATCCGGGTCCTTGGTAAGCTCGCAGCGCCTGGGCCGGTCGATGGGGCAGGTCAGAGAGATCAGCGTGTCGGGTGTGAAGCGAATGCGAAAGAACGATCGAAGAGAGGCAGGGGCCATGGACAATTCAGAGGGTCAGACCAAGCGGCAGCGCTCCGCGCGAAGTCTCTGGAATGACCTCGCGAAGACGAATGCCCAGTACGCCATCTGGGGAGACCCGCGGGTCGAGGATGAAGAGAACGATGAGGCGTTTTCGGACTCCGGGCGCGATGAGGCGATGAGGTTGACCTCTTTCGTCCACCCATCGTCCCGCGTCGTCGACCTGGGATGCGGGATCGGTCGGGTGACCCGGGAACTCGCTCCCTTCGTCGGTGAGATCATCGGTGTGGACGTATCCGATGAGATGATCGAGGAGGGCAAGAA
>DRQF01000154.1 GCA_011369445.1 Planctomycetota bacterium
ATCGGCGTGACCGACGGGGACGACTCCTCGCTCTCGGGCGTGGGCACCGACACCGACCTTTCGGACGGGGCCAACACCGGATTCGTCAACGCCATCGCCACGGGATACACGAGCCTGGGAACTCCGGACTCCGTGGGCGAGCTCTTCCAATCCGCTCTGGCGGGCCCCATGGGCGCCAACCCGCCCGCGGTCATCAACTTCCTCCACCTGGGAAGTTTCCAGTGGTTCATTTTCTGATCCCGACCTCGTCGAACGGATGAGACATGGGCGCCACCTCCGGGTGGCGCCTTTTTTCATGTCGCACGGACTTCGAACACCAGGCTCGGAAGACACGCGTTGCGAAAAACTCTCCCACCTTGATTCCCAACAGCGGATCGGATCTAATCGAGGTCTCCGGCGTGCTGCCGTTTAGCAAGAGACCCGGCCGTCGAAGCCTATTCCTTCCACAAACTGGAGAACCATCGATGAAAACATTGCTTGCCACGCTTCTGGTTGCCGCCGTCCTTACCAGTCAAGCCGCTGCTCAACTCACGATCAACGACGCCAACGCGTCCCTCGACATCAACGGCATGCAACCGAGTGTGGTCGATCCCGCCAACCACCTCATCCCCATCAACGTCACCAACGTGACGGGGCTGGACATCCACATCAGCAGCGGAACGAACATCAATGTGGGCGTCATTCTTCTGGCGAGCGGCAGCTCGATCACGGGCCCGGTCCTCACCGTCCCCTGGGGCGACTCCGTCGACATCGGCGTGCTGAGCGGGGCAGGGACGCTTTTGAACGTGGCCCTCGTGACCGACGGCGTCGGCTTCTCGGCCAACCCCTTGCTCGACCCGCTCGCACTCACCGACATCAACGGTGACTACGATTACACGGGCACCGTGTCTCCCGGCTTGGCCGCTCTTGCAGATCCCAGCGTCGCGGTTCAGGCCATCCTCCAGGATCCCACCGCGGCGCCGTTCTTCTTCGACAACACGGAAGCCGGGGACATGAACTTCTTCTCGGGCCCGGCGATCACGTCCTACACCTTGCCCGACGACGGCAGCGTGACGCACAATCTGGGTATCCAGATCGATTTCGGAGGCACGCTTTACTCCTCGGTCATCCTCAACTCCAACGGTTTCATCACCTTTGGCGCCGGCTCGGGGGACTTCACGGAGACCATGCCTGAATTCTTCGGCGGATGGGGATTTCCCAACAACGCGGGTGTCGCCCTCGCCTACAGTGACCTGAACCAGGGCGGCACGGGGAGCGGCGCCACCTATGACGTTCTCGAGGACCCGAGCACCGGTCTCGTCGAGTGCCAGTACAACAACCAGAACTGGTTCGGTGGCTCCGTGCCCGCGGGGAGCTTCAAGGCCATCTTCAACGACATCGGCACCGTAGCCGCCGGCGGCGTGATCGCGGACCTCACCGGCTTGATTCCCAATCCCGCCAACGGCAACGACTTCATCATCGGCGTGACCGACGGGGACGACTCCTCGCTCTCGGGCGTGGGCACCGACACCGACCTTTCGGACGGGGCCAACACCGGATTCGTCAACGCCATCGCCACGGGGTATACGAGCCTGGGCACTCCGGACTCGGTGGGCGAACTCTTCCAATCCGCTCTGACGGGCCCCATGGGCGCCAACCCGCCCGCGGTCATCAACTTCCTCCACCTCGGAAGCTTCCAGTGGTTCATTTTCTGATCCCGACGTCGTCAAACGGATGAGACTTGGGCGCCGCCTCCGGGCGGCGCCCTTTCTTTGTCACAGGTCCGAGGGTTCGGAACGTAGATTGCGGGTTGCACACCGTTCAACATAAGGAGGCTGTCATGAAACATCTACGACGCATCCTCGTGGCCACGGACTTCAGCCCCCTGGGCGACCGTGCGTTGGATCTGGCGGCGCATCTTGCCCGCAAGGCCGGAGCACAGGTGACCGCTGTCCACGCCATGGCCTATCTCCCCCACGGTCATCCCTACGATCAATTCGAGAGTGACCTTACGACCGAATTGACGTCGAGGCTGGAAGGCTCGAGAGCCCCTCTCCACCCGGAATGGCCCGCCATCGTCCGCACGGGCAAGCCCCATCGCGTCATCGCCGCCTGCGCGGAGATCGTGGATGCCGACCTCATCGTCCTGGGCGCCGGCCCCGTCAATCGCTGGAAAGAGTTGACTTTGGGGGCCACGGCGGACCGCATGCTCCGCGTCAGCCATCGCCCCGTGCTGCTGGTGGATCCCCGCAAGGACCCCAGCTCCCTCGAACGCCTGCTCGTTGCCGTCGACCCCCTGGAAGACCAAGGCAGACTCCTCGACCAAGCCTCGACCCTCGCCTCCGTCACCGGCGCCGACGTCGAAGTCCTTGGCATCGAGGAACTCCGCTCGCACTACCCTCACCTCGACAAGGTGGGGCCCGTCGTCTCGGACTTCTGGCACGCCCTGGGTCAGGCCCGCGTGCGTGACGAGGGTGCCGGGCCCAACGAGTTCGAGGGCGATCTCATCGAAAGGTTGGAGAATCAGGTGTCGAAGAGCCCCCTGACGAAGCTCTCAACCCCCGTGGGGACGAAGTTCGCAAAGGCGCCGACCGCCCATGAAGGGATCTTGCAGGAAGCGAAATCGAGCAACGCCGACATCATCGTGATGGGAACCCACATCCGAAATCCGATCGCCGCCGCCATCTTGGGAAGCACGGCCGAACGCGTCGCGAAGTCCCTGCCGTGCCACCTGCTCGTCGTGCCCTGACCGACGTCATCAGGCCTGGGCCGCGCCCTCCAACTCCCCTTCCAAAGCCAAGCCGGGGAGTTGGCGGACGTGGTCGAGGAATGCGAATTCCATGTCCCTCCGCGCGGACTCGGGAAGATCCACCAAGTCCTTCTCGTTCCGTTTCGGCAAAAGGACACGGCGAAGACCTGCCGCCCGGGCGGCCAGCACCTTCTCCTTGATCCCCCCGACGGGAAGGACGAGCCCTCTCAGACTGATCTCACCGGTCATGGCCACGTCGTGCCGCACTTTTCGATCGAAGAGCAGGGAGAGCAGAGCCGTGTAGATGGCCACACCCGCACTGGGACCGTCCTTGGGGACAGCGCCCGCGGGAACGTGCACGTGAATCTCCCCCTCGTCGAAGAAAGCGAGATCGATACCGCGCTCGTGAGCTTCCAATTTGACCAGGCTGAGAGCTGTCCGGGCGCTTTCCTTCATGACATCGCCCAACTGCCCCGTGAGGACGAATCCCCCCTTGCCGGGGATACGCGTCGCTTCGACGAACAGGATCTCTCCCCCCACGGGAGTCCACGCCAAACCGGTTGCCACCCCCGTCACGGAGGTGCGAAGGGCAACTTCCGACTCGTAGCGACGGGGCCCGAGTATGCGGACCACGTCGTCGGCGTCGATGGTGACGGAGGCCGTCTCTCCCTCGGCAATCCGGGTCGCGACGGAACGGGCAAGCGCGTGAATCTCGCGCTCGAGACGGCGACACCCCGCTTCCCGGGTGTAACCCCGAATCAGCTCAATGAGGGCCGCATCCGTGACCCGACAACGATCTCTATCCAACCCCGTGGACGCCAACGCCTTCGGAAGCAAGTAGCGTTTGGCGATTTCCAGCTTCTCCTCGTGGGTGTAGCCGGGAATCTCGATGATCTCCAGGCGATCTCGGAGGGGGCCTGGGATCTGGTCGAGGACGTTCGCGGTTCCGATGAAAAGGACGCGGGACAGATCGAACGGGACTCCCAGGTAATGGTCGCGGAACTCTCGATTCTGCTCCGGATCCAGAACTTCGAGGAGAGCCGCGGCGGGATCACCTCGAAAACTCGTCCCCAACTTATCCATCTCGTCCAGCATAAAAACTGGATTGGCCACCGCCGCTTTGCGGAGACTTCGAATGATGTTTCCGGGCATGGCTCCGATGTAGGTACGCCGATGCCCCCGAATCTCCGACTCGTCGTGAACCCCTCCCAGGCTCAGGCGGACGAATGGCCTGTTCAGGGCTCGCGCAACGCTCTTTCCGATGGAGGTCTTCCCCACACCGGGAGGCCCGACGAGACAGAGGATGGGCCCCTTGCCCTCTGGAGCGAGTTTCTTCACCGCGAGAAACTCGAGAATGCGCTTCTTGACCTTTTCCAACCCGTAGTGATCCTCGTCGAGGATCTTGCGGGCTCGGGCGATATCCAGGGACTCCTCCGCGAAACGACTCCACGGGAGCTCGATCATCCACTCGAGATAGTCGCGAATGACCGAGTTCTCCGGGCTGGACTCGGGAATGCGGCCCAGGCGGTCCAGTTCTCTCGTCGCTTCCTCGAGAGCTTCCTTCGGCAAATGGGCGTCTTCGATGCGCTCTCGCAATTCGTCGACTTCGGCTCCGCCCCGCTCCCCGAGCTCCTTTTGGATGACCTCGAGTTCCTTTCGCAGGCGATACTCCCTCTCGGCGCGACTCATTTCCCCCTTGGCCTTGTCGCGAATCTCGCGAGACAGGGTCAAGACCCGTCGATAGTCGTCGAGTTTCTCGATGACGGCGTCGATACGTTGCTGAAGGTCCGCCGTCTCAAGCAGGGCTTGCTTCTCCTCCGGCGTGATATCGAGGAGGTTGGCCAGAAGATCCGCCAGTTGCGCGGGCGAATCCACGGCTCCCAGCATCTGCGCCATGCCCTCCGGAGGGTGGGGCATGAGGCTGACGATCTCACCGGCCTTTTCCTGCATCACCAGATGTCGGGCCTTGATGTCGTCGGCCAATTCGTCAGACGTGTCGTCGTCGAACCAACGAACTCGTGCTTCCAGAACCTCGTCTTCCCGGACGAACTCCTCGATGCGAAAGCGCCGTCGTCCCTGAACGATGGCGCTTCCGGTGCCATCTGGCGCCGCGACGTAGCGGAGAATCTCGCAGGATGTCCCGACCGCGAACAGGTCATTCGGTCCCGGGTGCTCGACAGAGGGATCTTTCTGCAAGACGATCCCCAATCCTCGCTCCTCACTGATGGCCGTCTGAACGGCTTTCAGTGATCGAGGCCGGCCAACGGCTATGGGAAGAACGACGCCCGGGAAAAGAACCGTTTGGCGAACGGGCAGGATGAGGAGGACCTCCTCGGGGCGTTCGTCGGAGACCTTCGGGTCGGCTGGCTGATCCTCACGCGATTCCCTGTCGTCACTCATTGGTCACTTCCCCTCTCGAGCACCAACATCAAGCAACCGTCGCAAAAACGAGGAGCCTGAATCTTGAAGGATCCGGCGGGAAGCGGCACGACCCGTTCGAATTCCCCATGAGGGATCTCCAACCGGTGGACGTGCGCCCCTCGAAGCCCTATCGGGAGGCGGCGGGTTCCTCGAATCACGACCCGACCGGCCTGTACGGCCACCTGAACCTGCTTGGGGTCGACCCCCGGCAGAGCGGCCAGCACGACGAGCCCCTCCGGAACCTCGAAGATGTCGACGGCCGGCCGCCAGCAACGGCGGGAAGGCCGCTCCGGCCCTCTATCCAGCAGGCGGTCTTGAAGCCTGTCGACTTCGTCCAGCAACCTCCTCGCTCGTTCCCACATCCACAGTTCCGGGTCGATCGCCATGAGGATTCCTCCCAGACAAGTGCTTCGTTTCCGAAGAGTTGCCATCGCTGTGTTGCGCATCGGGTGACGACTCGTGATTCCGGGGGCCTGATCCCCACTGCCAATGCAACACACCCTGACCGCAAACCTCCAGGCAACTCCCGCATCGCGTGCAGTCAGGATCGTCGACGGCGGGCTTGCCCGCCAGACTGTGATCCTCCATCACGCGAATGCCCATCGGGCAGTGTAGGGTACAGCGGTGGCAGGGCGCCCGTCCAGCAAGTTCTCGACGAATGCCGATCCGAAGCCTTGCCCACTGCCCGAGGAGAGCCAACCACCCCCCCAGCGGGCACAGCGAACGACACCACAGCCGAGGCGCGACCCACTCCACGATGGCCAGAACCACCAGGAACAGGGCGGCCGACGTTACGCCCCACTGCAGAGTCCACACGACGAGGTTGATGGGAGAGAGCGTCTGGAAGGCGGGATAGCGCCCCACCAGCGCAAAACCCACCACCGCCCCAAGGACCAAGGCCCGAGTGACCCGCGGAAGCGTCCAGGCAGGCATCTTCCAGCGCGACTTGAGCACCAACTTGACCGCGACCCGCCGACGGAGGCTGGCGTTCAGATCGAGCAGGAACCCCAGGGGGCAGACCCAGCCGCAGAAGACGGGCCCGAGGAGCACGGCCAAGAGCATGAGCAGGGCGGCCCCGAGGACCAGTGTCCCCGTCAAGGATCGGCTGGCGATCATCACTTCGAGAGCAGCCAGAGGATCCGCAAACGGCACCACGCCAAAAAGTCTCGTCGATGTGGTGGATCCAACGAGCCAGTGGTAATCGCTCCTCACGCCCAACACCAAGAGCGTCAAGAACGCCGCCGCAGTTGTACGACGGGCCCAGGTCCACCACGGCCATCGTCGTGGAGGTTTCATGGCTTGCCTCCTTCGCGATCGACGGTCGGCACGATGCGGATGGCGCTCGGTTCGGCCAGGCAGGCCTTGTCACAAAGGCCGCAGCCGATGCACGCGTCCTCCACGATGACCGGCCTGAGCAGAGAGTCGAATCGGATCGCCTGGTTCGGGAAGGGACACTCGTGCCAGCACGCCCTGCAGACGACGCCGTTGAAGGCCAGGCACGTCTTAGGGTCGATCACCGCCACGCCCATGTGGATCGACTCCACGTCTCCGGGGTCCTCGAGGGCTCCCGTCGGGCACGCCTCGATGCAACGCAGAGACTCATAGTCCTTGCACAAAAAGCAGGGCGTCTCCCGAGGCACCAGATAGGGCGTCCCGCGGTCGGACAGACGCCCCTCATCGTCATGCCGCAACGTCCCGTAGGGGCAGGCGACGATGCACTGCCCGCACCGAATGCAAGCGGCCAGAAAATCCTCTTCGTCCAGCGCCCCCGGGGGCCGCAGACGGTGGGGCGTCTCCCGCCCCCCGTCGACGGACCTCCAAAGTCCGCCCGCACCGGCCCCGACGACGACGCCGAGGACGCCCATAAACTCCCGTCGACCGATCATGACTCAATGCCTCTTGGGATCGGAGTCCAGCACTCTCACTTGCACGTGACAGGTTCGGCATTTGGCCTTCAAAGTCAGGGGAGGCAGCCCCTTGTGGCGCACTTTCGGCGCGCCCATGAGGCCGTCCTCGTGGCAAAGCAGGCAGTCGTCCTTCCGCCACGCCTTTCGGTGCTCCGCCGAAGCCGGAATCATCGGCGGAAAGGCGAATTCGGCGAAGCCAGCGTCGATCGGAGGACGTTTTCTCTCAGTCGGTTTCTTACCGGGCTCGAAGACATGGCAAGAGCGGCACTTCGCCACCTTCAACAGGTCCGGCATGCCCTTGTGCCGCACCTCCGGCGCCGCGCCAACGCCTGTCTCATGGCAGCGCAAGCAGTCGTTACGGCGCCACGCCTTGCGGTGCTGCTTCGTATCGGACAGGGTCGGCGGGAACGCGTTGAGGGCGAACTCCTCGTCCTGAGGGGTGGGCTTTGCTGCAGGCTTCGGCTTTGGTGCAGGCTTCCGCTTGGCTTTCGACTTATCCTGCACTCGAGGCGTATCCGCCGTACGAGCGGCTGGTTTCCTGGGCTTCTCCTGTCTCGGTTTTGCGGCGGAGACGGCGGTGGGCGGTTTCTCCGATGGCTTCGACACCACCTCGGCGGGCACCGACTCGGCCTCTTCGGAAACGGCGGGCTGCGCTGCGGGCTTCTCGGCCTCGGCGGAGGCCTTCGACTTGTCCGACCCCCAACAGCCGTCGCTTCCGCAACTCGGGGTCAGCCAAAGCGCCAGCAGAGCCCAAACGATGAATTCGGGGCACCATTTCATGGCGATCCTCCTTTCGCGCTTCAGGCCTTCTCGAGCTTGACGGCGCAGATCTTGAACTCGGGCTGCTTGGAGCCCGGGTCATAGGCATCGATGGTCACGCGGTTGATGAGACTGGGATCGTCCTCCCAACAGAAGGGAACGAAGATCATGCCCTCCCGGGGTCCGGCAATCAGGCGAGCCTTCGCCCACGCCGTCCCACGGCGGGACGTGATCTTGACCCGGCTGCCGTTCTTGATGCCGAGTCGCTTTGCATCCTTCGGATTGATCTCGCAGAAGCACTCGGGGTAGGACCGACGCAACTCGCGAGCACGCATCGTCATCGTTCCCGTGTGCCAGTGCTCGAGCACGCGGCCCGTGGACAGAACGAACGGGTACTCGTCGTCCGGTGGCTCCGATGGGCCCAGAGGCGGACGGAGCCAAACGGTCGCCCGGAACTTGGGCGCCGCGTAGAACTTGATTTCGCCCGGCTTCAGAGTGTTGTCGGCATAGGGACCCGCGTCCAGGATGGGGTCCTCTCCCTTGACGAAGCGTCGCGAGGTCCCCGGGTGATTCGGAGTCGGTGCCGGCCACCGAACGCCTCGCTCATTCCGAAGGCGTTCCCGAGTGATACCTCTGAAATCATAGGCGGTGTCTCGGGAGGCCTCCCGCATCTCCTCCCAGATGTCGTCGGTGGTCTTGAACTTGCCGCCGATATACCCCTTCGGCACGACACCCTTCTCTTCCAACCGAGTGGCGAAGTCGAGCAGGACATCGAAATCGGAGCGGGACTCGCCAGGGGCATCGATGATCTTGGGATGCAGTTGGTAGCGCCTCTCGGACATCCCGAAAACGCCCGTCTTCTCCGACCACATCGCCGCCGGCAAGACGACGTCGGCCAGCTCGGTGGTTCGCGTGGGATAGGCGTCAATGACACAGATGAACGGCTTGCCGGGCCGAGGCTTACCCATGGCGTCCCGATAGACGCTGGCGTTCGGCAAGGACTGCCCGGGATTCGTGGTGAGAATCAGCATGGCCTTGATCTCATCCCTGGCCAGGGCTCGGAACATCTCGATGGTGTTCAGCCCCGGCTTGGGAGGGATGGTCCCGGGCTTGGCGCCCCAAAGCTTCTCCATCTCTTCGCGATGCTTCGCCTTCTTGACGGAACGACCGTACGGGAGGATGTGACAAAGACTACCGGTGTCGCGGACGCCGCCGCACGCGTTGGGCTGCCCCGTCAAGGAGAAGGGCGTCATGCCCGGTTTGCCGATCTGCCCCGTGATCAGGTGCAGGTTGTGCATCAGGTTGTTGGCCCAGACGCCTCGAGACCGCTGATTCAGGCCCATGGTCCAGAAGGACATGGTCGGACCCTTCGCGAACAGACGGGCCGCCTCCACGATCTGATCGGCCGGCACACCGGACTGCAATTCGGCTTTTCTCGGAGTGAAGCCCTCGAGGAACTTCACGTAGTCGTCGAAACTCACGTTGACCGGTTTGCCGTCCTTCACGATCTTGAACTGGCAATGTTTCGCGATGAAGTCCGGGTCGTGGAGATTCTCCTTGATGATGACGTGAGCCATGGAGTGGAAAACGGGCAGATCGAAGCCCGGCTTGGGATCCAGCATCACGTCAGCGATCTCCGCGATGGGGCTTCTTCGCGGGTCCAAGACGATGACGAGAACGTCCTTTCTCGCCTGCTTGGTGGCGAGAATGCGGTCGAAGATCACGGGATGGCATTCCGCCGTGTTCGAGCCCACGAGAAAGAAGACCTTGGCGTGATCGATGTCATCGTAGGAGCCCATGGGCTCGTCCTTGCCGAACGTCGTGACGTAGCCGCCCACCGCACTGGCCATGCAGAGCCGCGGATTGCCCTCGACGTTGTTCGTGCCGATGCCTCCCTTGAAGAGGCGATTGGCGAGATAGCTCTCCTCCGACATCGCTTGCCCGGAGCCGTAGAATGCCACCGAATCCGGTCCGTGTTTCTGGATGGACTCCGCGAATTTCGAAGCCACCAGCTCCATGGCCTCGTCCCAGCTCGCGTCCTTGAGGACGCCGTTCTTTCGGATCTGCGGAACCTTCAGCCGGTCCTTGGCCTGAACGATCTTGGGGAGGAAGAGAGATTTCGCGCAGACGAGTCCCTTTGTCGTGGGGTGCTTGGCATCGCCCCGCAGGGCGACGAAGCGTCCATCTCGCACTCCCAACATCACTCCGCAGCCCGTCCCGCAGAACCGACACACGGATTTGACCCACCGGATCGGTTCGGGGCGCAGCACCGTCTCCGCAACCGCACCTCCGCTTGTCGCCGCCACGACGGCGGACACCGCCGCCGTCTTCATGAACTCTCTTCGCGTGGATCTCATGACACACCTCCTGGGGTACCTTTCACCGCGCCGGTGGGAACCGACGGGTCGTCAATCTCCAAGGACACGGGGAAGACGCCGAGGACGCCCTCCAAACGGGTCAATCGGCCTTCAATCACATCGTGTACGGCGTCGATGGATGGACCCTCGACGACAACCCCGAACATACCCTCGCGCTCGAGGTCGAAGGTCTCCAAACCCTCGATCTCCTCCGCGCGCCGACGGGTACCACCGAGGTCCGCGGTTTTCGCCCGCACGTAGGCGCCCACCACCGCCCAGGTCTCCTCTCGCGTCGTTTCTTCATTCACAGCTTCGTCCCTCGCATGGGGCTGGCGCCTCCAAGGCGTCCGCCGCCTCGCAGAGTGATTGGTAGTACTCCTCCACATCCAACCCGAGGAGAGTCGCCCCGTAGATTTCCGCTTCCTCGAAGGTTGCAATGTCTCCGTAGTTGATCTTGACGACGTGGTACGCCACGAGCCGCGGCAGCAGCTCGGAGTCACCTTGGAAACGGGGGTGGATGTGCAGTTGGAAACCCGCGCCAGGCGAAACGCCCAAGGGCTCGGCCCAGGCGAATTCGCCCGGCTCGAGTTTCTCCGCATTGAAATCGAGGGAGGTCGGATAGCGGACGCACTCCTCGTCGGCAAGGAACGCCCGAACGGCCGCCTCACCGGCCAGCTTCGGGTGGCGCGCTCTCGCCTCGAGGGCCTTGGCGCGGACATGGTCTCTCAGCGCGACGAGACCGTCTTCCGCCGTGGGCTCATAGCGTTCTTCCGTCATCTCGACCTCCCTTGGGGGATGAACTACTTGGAGTAGCGCTTCTTGAACTCCTCGCGCGCCTTGTCCCGGCGCGCCTTCTCCGCGGGGTCCAGCTTGTCGAGGGCCCACTTGTGGTCGTCGGAGTTCATGACTTCGTCGATCTTCGCCTTCAACTTCTTGGCCTGGGCCACCATGGCGGCGTCGCCCGATTTCATCCCTCGCTCCACGAGCTCCTCGAGGAGCGGGATGTACTCGGTGTAGAAGTGTCTGGCGATCTCATACATGCCGTGCCAGTGGGTGTAGTCGGGGGCCATCATGGACGCGCCGTGACGGGCTCTGCGGCCCTCATGATGCCAAAGCTCGAACCAAACCCAGTCGATCTTCTGAGAGAAGTTCGCGTTGTGCTTCCGGAGGGGCTTTGCAAGGGCGTAGAGCTCCTTCCCCGGCTTCGCGAACTTGTTGTTGTAGAGCTCGATGAGGCCGTCGTACTGGACGTAGAAGTTCTCCACCCAGTTCTTGTTGTGGCAATTGGCGCAGACGTCCTTCATGTTGGCGCGCCGAACCTGCCAGGGCACGTCCTTGCCAGGAAGGTTCATCTTGGCATCCGACGCTTCCGGGCGCACCGACATGATCGGCCGGTTATTCCAGGAGATGCGCAGGCCGATGTCATGGGAGACGGGCTGGTTCTTCGTCGCCGACATGTGGCACGTGGCGCAGGTCGGAGCGGCCCAGTAGTCCTCGCCGACGATCCACTTGGGGCTCGCCATGTTCATCTTGTCGATGTTGGCGAAGAAGGCGATGCCGTGCTTCGACTCCTCGTAGATCTCCTTTTGCGGATGGTCGGGTCCGAGGTGGCACTTGCCGCAGGTGTTGGGATGACGCGCCTGCTCCACCGAGAACTCGTGGCGCATGTGGCAGGCGTTGCACGAGCCCTCCGAGCCGTCCGGGTTGAGCCGGCCGATTCCGCTGTTGGGGAAGGTTGCGGGGTCGGGACGGCCATCGGGCAGAATCTTGATCTGTGAACCGTGGCATTGCCAGCAGCCGTTCACGGCGGAGGCCGAATTCCCGTGCGGGAATCCCATCGTCTTGAAAGCCCGATTGCCCTCGACGACCTCGGCCAGCACGTTGTCGAGGGAGCCAAGGATGCGTCCCGCCTTGGCGTGGTGGGAACCCTGAAACTCCTCGACTTCCTTGGAGTGACAGCGCGCGCAGTCCTTCGGGGACACGATGACCGAAATCGTGCTGTTGTAGTGGCTCATGGCATCGGGATCGGTCTTGTCGGCCGCGTGGCACTCATAGCAACCGATGTTGGCGCGATAGTGCTTGCTCATGCCCCACTGCTGGTAGATCACGGCGTTTTGTTTCTTGTGACACTCGATGCAGTTTTGGCTCTCCTCTGACAGCTTCGGCAAGCCAATGGCCTGGGCCGTCAAAACGGGAGCACTTGCGAGGAAGAGGAGGGCAGCGATCCACCCGCACCAACTCCTTTGTCCTCGTCTTCGTCTGGCTGTGATCATGTGAGCGACTCCTTCTCTATCAATGCCGGCTCGGGCGAGTCGGCGACATCCATGGGTAGGTCCTTGTCGAAAGTGAGGCGTCCGGTCAGCACGGGGACGGTGACCCTCACGAGAATCGTGTAGATGAGAGCGCCGAAAGCCCAGATGCCCAGGCAGATCAGCGTCTCGTTGAGTGTGGGTTTGTACTCGACGATCTCCCCCAGTGGCGTCGGCACGAAGCCGGGGATGATGAGTCCCATGCCCTTCTCGATCCAGATCCCCACGATCATCATGGCGCAGGAGATATTGAGCCAGCGCACGGTACGCGCGCCGGGGGTGAAGAGGATCAGGAGCGCCAGACTGTCCAGAAACACGGAGACCCAGATCCAGGGGACGAGGGCCGAGTATCCGTCCAAGCCGAAGTAGAGGTATTTCGCCGAGACGACGTGAGCCGACTGGGTGTAGAACTCGGTGAAGAGTTCGGACCCCAACAGGAACATGTTGATCGCCAGCGAAACGGTCACGATGCGGCGCAACATGGCGAGGGCGCCGGGGAGCACTTTGATTCTCGTGTAGTGCCGGATGACCTGCAGGGTCAGGATCATGATGGCTGGCCCCGCGGCGAACGCCGATGCGATGAAACGAGGTGCGATGATCGCGGCGTTCCAGAAAGGCCGCCCCCCCAATCCGACGTAGAGAAACGCCGTCACCGTGTGGATACTGATGGCCCACACACTGGCGATGAAAACGAACGGGATGAAGAAAACCCTGCTGGGCTTCCTCTTACGATAGACGCACCAGATGAGGTATCCGCAAATGTGGAGGTTGAGGAGCAAATAGACATTCAAGACGATCACGTCCCATGCCAGCATGGAGATGGGGAAGTTGAACCTCCAAAGAATGTGCATGAAGCGGTCGGGACGGCCTAAGTCCACCGTGACGAAAAGCAGGCACATGATGATGGCCGCCACGGCGAGCAATTCGCCGAAAATGACGAGATCATGCAACTCCTCTCGGTGGTAGATGTAGACGGGAATCACCATCATGGCGGCGGCGGCCGCGACCCCCACGAGAAACGTGAAGTTCGCGATGTAGAGGCCCCACGAGACCTGGTCGGTCATCCCGGTGGTGATCAACCCATGAACGAGCTGCTCCGACCACGAGTGCAATCCCACGAGGGCGATGACCGTCAGGATGAGCATCCACAGGCGGTATCTCCAGTCGCCGATGAAACTCAGCGCGAAGCAGCGTCCGAGAAAGCGGAGGTACTCCTTCATCGCCCTTCTCCGTGGATAGCGGGACCGTAGTCCTCATCGAAGTAGTAGAAGAAACGGGGATGCGTGCCGACCTCCTGCTTGAGCACGAAGACGTGCTTGTTCTTGAGGATCTTGGACACCTCACTTTCCGGGTCCCGAATGTTGCCGAATTTTCGAGCTCCCACGGGGCACACTTCGAGGCATGCCGGCATGCGCCCCTCGCGCGTACGGTGGAGACAGAAGTGGCACTTCTCCATCACGCCCTGCTTGCGGGGCCGGTTGGAGAGGTAGCTCATGTTGGGGTTGAGATCGTCCTTGGGGATGGACGGCTCGGTGAAGTTGAATCGGCGGGCCCAGTAGGGGCAGGCCGCCTCGCAGTAGCGACACCCGATGCACCAATCGTAGTCGATGACCGTGAGGCCGTCGGGCTCCTGCCACGTCGCTTCCACGGGGCAAACTTTGACGCAGGGCGGGTTCTCGCACTGCTGGCACTGAATCGGCATGTAGAAGTGATCGGGGGATGGAACCTTCGGCCGCTCGTAGTGGTGATTCCCCTCCTCGATGTCGATCGACCCGCGAGGCATCTCGAGAACGCGAATGTACTGGATCTCAGGATCGCGGCTCTGATTGTTCTCGGCGACGCAGGCGTGGACGCACCGACGACAACCGATGCACGCCCCCAAGTTGAGCGCATACACGAACTCGACCCCATCCCTGGGCTTGACGTCCTTGATTTCCGGGCGGACGTCGTAGCGCTTTTCCACCTCCTTCTCGATGCGGTCGAGAACCTTTTGCATGTCCTCCGCACTCATCTCCTTGTAGTGCTTCTGAAGGAATTGGTCGAGCGTGAGATCGCTGCGGTCGAAGTCCTTGAGGGGCTCCAGCGCCGCCGCGAGCGCCGCCAGTCCCCCCACCGCCCCGAGAGAGGCCCGAAAGAAACTCCGACGATCCAGTTTGGGCTCGGAAGAACTCATTGGTCATGCTCCCCGTGCGGATTGGTCAACCTGAGGGTGTGAGGCCCAGGAAGAGGTGAAATCGGATCCATGGCGGGCGACTTCGGATTGTGGGGGTCGTGACATTCGGTGCAGATGCGACGCTCCTGCGGCCCCGACTTCGGGTCCCAGTAACCATTCGTTCGGCCGTGGATGCCGTAGCCCCAGTCGTAGCGAATGCGGACGTGACACTGGCCGCACTGGTCCACGACCTTTGTGAAGGGAATCGACACGCCATCCGGGCGCACGAGCCTGTTCCGGTCGTCCCAATCGTGGCACGTCGAACACTTCACGTTGGGACCGTGATCCATGTGGATGTTCTTGTGCTGATTGAGGGGGCGCGGTTTGTCGGTGGGCGTCTTGAAGATCTTGTGGCAATCCATGCACGTCCGGTCGAAGTCGTTGATCTTCAGGGTCGGAGGGTCTCCGAGAATCTGGCGACGCGGCGCGGTGCTGAGGGCCGCATGGTCGAACGGAGGCGTCGCCGCGTGTGGGATCGGCGTCAACAGACCACTTGCGTGGAGCCAAACCGCCAAGGCGAAGAGGATCGGCCCCAAGGCCCAGCCGGGCACCCAACCGGGTGTGGCATGAGAACCGTTCCGGGACGTTTTTCTTTGGCTCATGGCTGTGGCACCCCCTCGTTTCGGGCAAGATCCCGCATCCGCGCTTCGATTTGGGGAAGATTCCCCAACATCAAAGCCTCATTCATCCATGAAACATTCCAATGCAACTTGCGGGCCCACGCCTCCTTTGAAACCGAAACTCTCACCGGCTCATCGGACCAGGTGCAGGACCCCCACGGCCACCAGCGTCCACCCGAGCGCCCAAATGGCCTCCTGCCAGCCACGTTTTCGAATCTCGGCCTTGGTGACTCGGCCCGGCCTCGAGAGGTTCCGCCGAATCCCCACCGCTCTCCAAACAAAAACCGGCGTCAGAAGGGCGAACAAGAGCGCCCCCTCCGCCAAGGTGGCCCCGCCAGCGCAGGCGCCACTGGGAGCCGCCAAGACAAGGGCCGTCACCGCCATGGCGAGGGCGGGCTGGGACTGGAAACCCAAGGACTGCCCGAAATAACCCGCCAAGCCCGCCGGAAAGACGGCCGCCAGAGCGAACACGATCCACCCGGAATCCGCCCCCAGCCAGGAGGCCGCGACGGGGCCCACAAGGGCCAGGGCGAGACCCCACCCGGCGCGACGTCGACGCCGGGTGCTTTGCCCCACTGCCAGCGCGCTGGCGAGAAGGAATACACCCGCAAATGCGGCCACGGCCCCCAATCCGGCCCAGCGTCCTCGCCCGAGAGCCGTCAACAAACCCGCCAGAGACGAGAGAGTGAGAAAGACGAGAGCGCCGTGCGCCCGCAAAGGGTCGGGGGCTTTGACTCGCATCGACAAGGCTTCCTGAATGGTCATGGGAGAGCCCGTAGCAACCGGGGTGCCATCCCGAGAATTCGGTGAGCACGTTATGATCGTCCCATGGAACAGGCGGACTTCGAACGAGCGCGAGAAACGATGGTGGCGGAACAGCTCCTCGCCCGGGGAATCCGGGACGAGAGGGTCCTCGATGCCTTTCGGCGAGTTCCCCGCCATCTCTTCGTCCCTCCCGAGTACCGCGAGATGGCCTACGCCGACCAACCCCTTCCGATCGGCCATGGAGCCACGATTTCTCAACCCTTCGTCGTCGCGCGCATGACCGAACTCCTCCAGGCCGAACCGGGAGCGAGGATTCTCGAGGTGGGAACGGGTTCGGGCTATCAGGCAGCCATCCTGGGGGCCCTCGGCCTCGATGTCTACAGTGTCGAGGTCGTCCCCGCCCTGGAACGACGCGCGCGCGAACTCCTCGCCCGCCTGGGCTACGACACGGTTCATGTCCGCTTGGGCGACGGTCGGTCGGGGTGGCCTGAAGCGTCTCCCTTCGCGGGCATCCTGCTCACCGCGGCGCCGAAGACCATCCCCTCGCCCCTCGTCGATCA
>DRQF01000155.1 GCA_011369445.1 Planctomycetota bacterium
CCACGGAGCCTTTGGAACGTGTCGCCCATCATCCATGCCTCGAGAACGAGGGAAAGCCCGAAGTCCAAGGGTTTGAGCAAATGCTCGCGGCCGCACTGCGATTCCGACCGTCGAAACGCTCGTAGGCGTTTCGCGGCCCGATTGACCACGGGGGAGGGGAGAGCCGAGGACTGGATGCGTTGCGGTGGACCTCCTCGAGACCTCTCCTCGTAGACGATGGATGCGGCCAGAAGAGCGCATTGGAGCGGATCGAGATCCTCGAAGCAACCCTCCCAGAAGAGCTCGGTGAGGTGGATTTCGAACCCGGCCAGGCGGGTGCAAAAGCGCCCCTTCCCGGTCAGCCCGTCGTCGTCCAGGTAGTTGCGCCCTTGCAGGACGGCGAGCGCCTGGTGGAGGCTCTTGATCGCGTGTTTCGGCGACTTGCGCTGGAAGGCGCTGAAGCTCTTCTTCACGGCTTCCTCGACGCGATCGCCCATGAGTCGCTTCAGGTTCAACGTCGTGGCGTAGCCCAAGTCGAACTGGCTGATGACGGCGCCGGGATTCTTGTGCAGGATCGCATTGACGATCTTCGGCGTGTCGCGTTCGGGGTCGAGGATGGCGTAGACTTCGCCTTCGGTGTCGATCCCCTGGCGTCCCGCCCGTCCGGCCATCTGGCGGAAGCTGAGCGACGACATGGGCTTCATATCCACGCCGTCGAATTTCCAAAGGGAGTCGAAGACAACACAGCGCGCCGGCATGTTCACCCCGAGCGCGAAGGTCTCCGTCGTGAAGAGGAGCTTCACGAGCCCGGAGCAGAAGAGGCGTTCCACGATGTCCTTGAAGATCGGCATGATCCCGGCGTGGTGGTAGAGCACGCCCCGTCGGGCGTGCTCGCGGAGAACCGGCGTCGCGGGATGGGTGGATGCTCCATAGCGCTTCACGAGATCGTCGAAGAGTTTCAGAACCCTTCGTTCTTCGTCAGGCTCGAGAAGTTTCAGTTTTCTCTGGTAGCGACGGGCGAGCGTCTCGCACTTTCTTCGACTGAACGAAAAATACAGAAGCGGCATCCGGCGATCACGCACGAGCATGCGAACGAGGTCCCGTTTTCTCTGTGGAGGACGATGGCGGCCACCACGTCGGTCGCGGTGATGATGGCGAACGGTGCGCGCCTTTTGCCGCGCGAAGGTGAGGTGTTGCTTGAGATCTTTCGGTTCGAAGATGCCAGGCTCGTCGAGAAAGAGAAACCTGTGAAGCGGGACCGGCCGCTCGCTCGTGTGAACGAGATCGACGTGCGTGTCGCGGATGGAAGTCATCCAGTCCGTGAGTTCGTCCAGATTGCCGATCGTCGCCGAGAGTGCAATGAAGCGGATGTTTGGCGGGGCGAAAATGATGGTCTCTTCCCAGACCGACCCTCGATCGGGATCTCCGAGGTAGTGGACTTCATCGAAGACGAGGTAGTCGATGTTGTCGAGTCGCTTGACGTCCTCGAAGATCGTGTTGCGAAAAATCTCGGTTGTCATGATGAGAATCGGCGCGGTGGGGTTGATCGTCACGTCGCCAGTCATGATCCCAACCTTGTCGTCCCCGTAGCTCTCCATGAAGTCTCGATACTTTTGGTTGGACAGCGCCTTGATGGGGGAGGTGTAGACGATGCGTCTTTGGTTTCGGAGCGCCGCGTCGATGGCGTACTCGGCGATGACCGTCTTCCCGGCGCCTGTCGGCGCCGAGACGATGACGGAGTGCCCCCGCTCGATGGATTGGATCGCCTGTTCCTGGAAGGGATAGAGCTCAAAGCCCTTGTATCTCATGGCCGAATCTGACCGGAAGTCGGGATCTCGTCAAGCCTTGAAGCCCCTGACCGCGCCAGCCCGAACGAGGTCGCGTTGCCGGTCGCCGAACCCCGTTGCTATGCTGGCTTCGACCTTTGAGGAGCAGTTTTCACATGGCCGGTCACTCCCATGCAGCCAATATCCGCCACCGCAAGGCGGCGGTGGACAAAAAGCGCAGCAAGATTTTCTCCAAGATTGCTCGGCGCATCATCGTGGAGGCGCGTCTGGGCGATCCCGACCCGGAAACGAACGCGGCCCTGCGGCTGATCGTGGAAACCGCACGTGCCGCGAATATGCCGAAGGACGTCATCCAGAGGAATATCGACAAGGGTGCGGGGGTCGGAGCGGACGCCGTCTCCTACGAGGACGTCGTGTACGAGGGATACGCCCAAGGAGGCGTCGCCGTGATGGTGGAGGGGCTCACGGACAATCGCAACCGCACGAGCCCTGAGATCAAGAAACTCTTCGAGCGGGCGGGCGGCAATCTGGGGCAGCCCGGCTGCGTCGGCTACCTCTTCGAGAGCAAAGCCGTTTTCCTCGTAAAAGGAGAAGGCAAGAGTGAAGACGAGGTCATGGAGGCTGTTCTGGACCTCGGCGCGGAGGACATGGAAGCCGTGGATGACGGCTACATGATTACCGCGGCACCCTCCGATTTCGTGGCGATCAAGGCGGGCCTCGAAGAGAGAGGGTTCGAGCTCGAGCTGGCCGAGGTCCAGAAGCTGGCCCAGAACACCATCGAGATCACCGATGAAGCTCAGGCACGCAAGGTGTTGAAGCTGATCGAGGCTCTCGAGGATCACGATGACGTGCAGAACGTCTCCACCAACCACAGCCTTTCCGACGAACTGGCCGCCAAGCTTGGCGCCTGAGGCGGCCCCAAAAAAAAGCCGCGCGCTCGAGGAGCGCGCGGCCGTTTGAGGCTGGATTCAGCCTGATCCTTTCAGATCAGAAGATGAACCAGTTGAAGCCCAGGCCCAGCTCGAGGAAGGTGAGCGTGGCCGGGGGGTTGGCGCCCATGGGGCCGGCGAGCGCCGACGAGAAGAGCTCGCCCACGGAATCCATGGCGTTCAGGCTCGAGTAGCCGCCGCCGGCAAGAGCGTTCACGAAGCCCGTGTTGGCTCCGTCCGACAGGTCGGTGTCGGTGCCCAAGCCGGAAATGGCCGCATCGTCACCATCGGTCACGCCGACGATGAAGTCGTCGGTATTGGCGGGATCGGGCGTGAGGCCGGAGAGATCCAGGATCACGGTGCCCGCGGGCTGCGCGGGATCGTTGAAGACAGCCTTGAAGTTGCCGGCCGAGGTCTGGGGTCCCCACCAATTCTGGTTGTTGAACTGGCACTCGACCAGGCCGCTCGGCGCTTCGAGGACGTCGTAGGTGGCGCCGCTCGTCGTGCCACCGCGGTTGAGGTCGCTGTAGGCCAAGGCGACGCCGGCGTTGCCCGCCGTATTCCAGCCGTTGAAGAACTCGCCCATGGTCTCCGAGAAGTCGTTGGAACCCGCGACGAACGTGATGAAGCCGTTCGAGTTCATGAAGACGTCGCTGAACACCATCCCGCCCAGGTTGATGGGCGTGATCAGGGGGTGCTGGACGCTGCCATCGTCATTGAGGGTGTAGCTGGTGGTGACGGCGCCGACGGCGAAGACCATGTCTCCAGCCTCCGTGTTGTCGAACATGGGGCTGGCCGTCGGGTCCTCGACGATGCACTGGATGGCGACGCTGGGATCCGCTGCGTTGGCCAAGAACGTGGGGAGGGTGCTCACCAGGTTGAAGTCGCCCGTGCCGTTCGTTCTCGCGAAGGGATCGAGCAGTGTGTTGGCCGTTCCGCCGACTCCGTCCAGAACCAGACTGACGCTGGCAAAGTTCGGACCACCGATGTCGATCGAGTCACCCCAGGGGACGAGGAGCTGGGGGCCGGTGATGGAGAGAGGACTCGCCAGCATGATGACGCCCACGTTGGCGTTCGAACCGCTGCTGACGTGGATGTCCAGGGTGCCCGGCTGTGCCGTGTTGATCATCACGGTGTGGGCCACCGGGTCGGAAACGCTGGGCTGGACGCCGTTGATGTCGAGGGACGCGTTGGCGTCGTTGATGGTGAGCTGGGCCTGGGCAGCGGGGGCCAATGCCAGGGCTGCCGTCAGGGCCAGGTAGAGAAACGATTGCTTTTTCATCTAAGAACTCCTTGTGATGCCGCGTCGAGCGCGGCCTTCATTCGATTTCGGGAATGGCCTGGGAAGGCCGCTGTTGTTGCTTTCAGGGTTAGGGAACGACCGTCACTTCCACGGCGTTCGAGATCGCGACCACCGAGGGCCCGCCCGTGAGATTGACGGACTGGAAGGTGGAGACGACGCCGAGAGGGAAGTTGGAGGACAAAGGCAGGCTGAAGTTCAGCTCGCCGTTGCCGTCGAGGCGGAACAGGACGTCCGGGAGGGTTGAGAGGTTGCCATCCGCGACGAGGACGATGCCCATGGGGATGCCGCCCATGCCGACCGGACCGCCGATATCGAGCTGTCCGATCCCGGGGAACGCCGCGACGCCCGGGTTGAGGGCTCCGGCCAGAAGAACGACGGGCTGGCCCGCCGCGCCTTCGAAGTGGAAGTCAATGCTGGTGCCCTGACTGATGTTCGTGAAGAACGGGCCGTTGATGGGAGCCATGGTGTTGGGGTCGGTGCCGCCCACGCCGATGCCGTTGACTTCCTTGGCGCCGTTGATGTCGAGGACGGCGAGGCCGGGCTGAGGAGCCTGACCGTTGCCGGCGACGATGGGGCCCGTCGAGTAGTAGATCGTGCCGTTCCAGATGCGGGACGAACCGCCCGGGTTCATGGGGTCGGAGCCGGTGCCGAAGGAGCCGGCGAACGCGTAGACGCTTCCCCAGCCCTCGTAGATGTCGAGGAAGGAGTCGGAGGCCGCGACGCCGCCCCAGTTCGCGCCGTTGGTGTAGTTCATCGCCGTGCCGTTGTTGACCGTCACGTAGAAGCCCTGGCGCTGACCGGGAGTCAGGGGGATGGCGAGACCCGCCGCCAGGTTCGTCGCGACGTCCGTGCCGGCCGAGACGACATTCGCGATGGTCGCCACGAGGGTCCACTGGTTGCTGTCCGAGTCCGCGCGGAGTCCCATGGACGGCCCCATGGTCGGGGTCTGGGCGATGCTGCCCGGATTCGTGGCCGTCGGGTCGAGGTTGACGATGTAGATTTCGACATTCCACGTACCTGGGTCGAGGTTGACGTCGAAGTCGGTGATCGTGATGCCGGAGGGCGACATGACATCGAACATGTTGCCGGACTGACCGTTGTTGCTCATGAAGGTGGTGGTGAGACTGAACTGGCCGAAAGCGACGCTGCCCAGCAGCATAGCCATCAGCGCAGGCAGAAGGATGCGAGAACGCAATCGTTGCATGATGCTCTCCTTTGGAGACATGATCGTTGGGGAAGATTGGAAGCTCGAGCTCGCGTTGCCGGGAAGCTCGGAAACAACAAAACGCGGGACCGACGTGGCCCCGACATGGGCAGATTCCACCAGATCCGCGCGCCAGGTCCAAGGAAAAACGACACGAATTGTCGCCTCTCGCGTTTTTTTTTTGTCGATCGCGCAAATCCCGTGCTGGCATTTCGTCCGATTCGCGGGAGGACCTCGCTGTAACCTGCTTTGTCGCAGTGAGATCCTCCAAACATGAAAACGCCGCTGTCGGTTTCCCGGCAGCGGCGGGTTTCATTGTGAAGGGAAACGTGGCCTCACAGGACCGCCTGCGCGGCGACGAGGCGGGCGATGGGCACGCGATAAGGCGAACAACTCACGTAATCCAAGCCCAACTCCTCGCAGAACAGAATCGACGCAGGGTCACCCCCATGTTCGCCGCAGATTCCGAGCTTGATGTCGGTGCGAACCGAACGTCCCTTGTCGACGGCGATCCTCATCAACTGGCCAACCCCCGTCGTATCCAAGCTGGCGAACGGGTCGGCGTCATAGATCCCCAGGTGCTGGTAGATGGGAAGGAATCGGCCTGAGTCGTCCCGCGAGAGTCCCAGCGTCGTCTGCGTGAGATCGTTCGTCCCGAAGGAGAAGAATTGGGCTTCGGCGGCCACCTCGTCCGCGGTCAAAGCCGCGCGCGGGATCTCGATCATGGTCCCCACCAGGTAGGGCACTTTCGCGCCCTTGGCCTTGAAGACCCTGGCGGCCACGTCGCGGACGATGTCGGCCTGGAGCTGCAACTCCTTCACGTTTCCGATCAGGGGGATCATCACCTCCGGCTTCACCCGGATGCCTTTCTTCTTCACCTTGACGGCTGCCTCGAAGATGGCCTGAGCCTGCATCTCGGTGATCTCGGGGTAGGTGATTCCCAAGCGGCAGCCTCGGTGCCCCAGCATCGGGTTGAACTCGTGGAGTTCCTCGATTTTCGCTTCGAGCTTCTTCGGCGTGATTCCCAATTCCTTGGCGACCGCGCGGATTTCCTTGGCCTCGTGGGGGAGGAACTCGTGCAGGGGCGGATCGAGGGTGCGGATGGTGACCGCTCGGCCGTCCATGGCCCTGAAGATCCCTTCGAAGTCCTTCCGCTGGATGGGGAGGAGCTTCTTCAGGGCCGCCCGGCGTTCCTTCTCGTCTTCGGCGAGGATCATGGCCCGCATGTGCTGGATCTTCTCCTCCCCGAAGAACATGTGCTCCGTGCGGCAAAGACCGATCCCCTGGGCCCCGAAAGCCACCGCGATGGCGGCTTGGTCCGGTTGGTCGGCGTTCGTACGGACTTTCATGCGCCGCACCTTGTCGCACCACCGCATGAGCTGGTCATAGGCTCGGAAGATCTCGGACTTCTTCGGGTCGAGGCTTTTCTCGACGAGGACCTGGCTGATCTCGGAGGGGGATGTCGGGATCTCGCCCGCGAGGACCTCTCCTGTCGACCCGTTGAGCGAAATGGCGTCGCCTTCCTTGATCACCTTGCCGTCCGCGACGAAGCGCCGCGCCTTGTAGTCGATCTTGAGATCGCCGCAGCCAGCCACGCAGGTCTTGCCCATCTGTCGGGCCACGACGGCCGCGTGAGACGTCATTCCGCCCCGTGCGGTGAGGATCCCCTCGGCGGCGTGCATCCCTTCGATGTCCTCGGGTGAGGTCTCGATGCGAACGAGGATGACGCGTTCTCCCTTGGCGCGCCGCGCAACCGCGTCGTCCGCGTGGAAGACCACCTTTCCCGTGGCGGCGCCGGGACCTGCATTCAGCCCCTTCGCGATGAGGCGCCCAGCCTTGACGGCAGCCGTGTACTCTTTCGGCGAGAAAATGGGCCGCATGATCTGCTCGAGGGCGAAAGGGGTCACGCGTCCGATCGCTTCCTCACGGGTGATAAGGCGCTCCTTCGCCATGTCCACGGCGATTCGAACCGTGGCGAGCCCCGTCCGCTTGCCCACCCGGGTCTGGAGGAGCCAGAGATTTCCGTCCTCGATCGTGAACTCGAGGTCCTGCATGTCGCGGTAGTGCTTCTCGAGAAGCTTGTAGATGCGGGTCAGCTGGCGATAGGCCTTGGGCATCTCCTTTTGGAGCTGCTCGATGGGTTTTGGGGTCCGGACCCCGGCCACGACGTCTTCGCCCTGGGCGTTGATCAGGTACTCGCCGTAGAAGCGTTTCTCGCCTGTCGCAGCGTCGCGGGTGAATGCCACGCCGGTGGCGGAGTCGTCTCCGGTGTTGCCGAAAACCATGGCCTGCACGTTGACCGCCGTGCCGAGATCGTCCGGGATGCCGTTGATCTTTCGATAGGCGATGGCGCGGTCATTGCTCCAGGAGCTGAACACGGCGCCGATGGCGCCCCAAAGTTGCTTCTGAGGGTCCGTGGGGAAGGGCTTTTTGGTCCGCTTCTTGATGGCGTCCTTGAAGAGCTTGACGAGGGACTTCAAGTCGTCGACGTCGAGTTCCGTGTCCAAGGTCACCTTCCGCTTCTTCTTGACGCGCTCGATGATGACCTCGAACGGGTCCTCTTCCTCCTTCGATTCCGGCTTCATGCCGAGAACCACGTCGCCATACATCTGGACGAATCGCCGGTAGGAGTCCCAGGCGAAACGTTCATTGCCAGACTTCTTGGCAAGTCCCTCGACGGTTTCGTCGTTGAGACCCAGGTTGAGCACCGTGTCCATCATGCCCGGCATCGAGATGGCAGCGCCCGAGCGCACCGATACGAGCAGGGGATTGGTGCGACTGCCGAACTTCTTGCCCGTCAGCTTCTCCATGCGCCGGATGCCGGATCGGACCTGGGATTCGAGCTTCTCGGGGTATTTGCCTCGGTGTTCGATGAAGTACGCGCAGACCTTGGTGTCGATGGTGAAACCGGGAGGCACGGGAATGCCCAAGTTCGCCATCTCCGCCAGGTTGGCGCCCTTGCCGCCCAGGAGAGTCTTCATGTCGGCCCGGCCGTCGGCCTTGCCTCCGCCAAAGTGGTAAACGTGTTTCGTCGCCATGTCTGGTCCTCGGAAATTCTATTGCTTCGGTCGGGACTCGATGGCTTTTTGAAGCTCATCGAGGTTGTGGGAAACGACGCCGTCGATATGCCACGCGTTCTCGATGACGATTCTCTCCAGGTCTTCGGGGTCGTATTTCGACGGAATGCCCGGGAGGGTCAGGACGGCGGCATCGTCCTCGTAGCGAAGGATCCTCGACATCGACGGCGCTTGCTTGAACAAGGTGTCGAAGCCGGGCTTGGCGGGGACGAACTCATAGCTCGTCTCGAGCACGAAGCGAATCGTGGCCCGATGATCCCCCGAGGCAAATGTGACGAGTCGTGTGCGGGGACCTAGGGATTTCTGATCCACCACCTCGGCCTCCAGAGCGTCGCCGAGATACCGACCGATTTCTTCCTCGATGCGGCCGAAGAAGAGCTCCACGTCGGAGTAGCTGAGTTTCTCGCGGGCCTTGAGTGCATGGGAGAGCGAATTCCAGACGTGGCGCGGGCTCTTTTTCTCGAGCGCCCACTGGAAGTACCAAGCCGCGTAGCGGGGGGATCGCAGGGAGTATCCGGGAGGGGGCTCGACGGAATCGACCGTCGTGACGCATGACGTGAAGATCATCGCCGAGAGGACGACCGCGGTGAGTCGTAGCAGTTTGAAGCACCTCATCCCGTATTCCCTGAAGGGCGTCGGACAGTAACAGGGGGCCGGGGGGAATCAAGCGATGACGGGTCCGCTTCCGGCGACGCGAACCCGGCGGGAGTCCGGCCGAGTGCGTTCCAATCCGAATTCCTTCCCGGATGGCCTGGGAGCCGGTAGAATCCAACTCCCACCGGACCCGAATGGGACGGGTTCCAGGCGGGCCCGGCGTGGCTCGCCCATCCACGAATGAGGAGGATACATGGCGTCACGGCCTCTGTTGGGTGCTCTGCTCGTCAGCCAGGGCGCCGTCGAGGAGTCCCAGGTCGAAGAGGCTCTGCGCCTCCAGGGCGAGGCCGGCTGCAAGCTTGGCGAAGCGCTCATCCGACTGGGCTACATCGACGATGACCAACTCGCGCGCGCCCTCGCTCGCCAGGCGAAGCTTCCGTTTGTGGATTTGAAAAAGGGTCGCGTGGCCGACGACGTGATCGATCTCATCCCGGCGCACCTGGCGGAGGAGTACGGGATCATCCCCGTCAAGGTCCACCAGGGCGACGTCATCGTCGCGATGGCCGATCCCGTCCAGGCATTCAATCTGGAGAATCTCCGTTTCCTCTTGAACATGAGCTTTCGGCCGGCGGTGGCGTCCGAATCCGGGCTGAAGGACGCTTTCTTGCGCTACTACGCCGTCGAGAAGGAATCCCTGGCCCAGCAACCCGCTCGCACCAAGGCCTCCGACGACGAGGACGAGGAAGCCCCCATCATCCGGCTCGTGGATCGCATCATCGAGGACGCGGTGAAGCAGCGGGCCTCGGATATTCACGTGGAGCCCTTCTCCGACAATCTGCGTATCCGCTATCGCATCAACGGCGTGTGCCAGACCGTGGACCGGCACCCTCGCCACCTTCAGGGCCCCGTCATCTCTCGACTGAAGATCCTGGCCGGGATGGACATCTCCGAGAAGAGGAAGCCCCAGGACGGCCGCATCATGACCCGCGTGCTTTCGCGAGAGATCGACATGCGCGTCAGCGCGCTCCCGGCGGTCAATGGCGAAAGCTTGGTGATGCGTATTCTCGACAAACAGGAAGGGCTCGTCGGTCTCGAGAAGCTCGGATTCGAGGGCGAGGATCTGGCCCGCTTCGAGAAGATCATCAGTCGTCCCAACGGAATCTTCCTCGTGACGGGCCCCACGGGTTCGGGCAAGACCACGACGCTCTACGCCGCGCTCAAGGACCTGAACCGTCCCGACGTCAAGATCATCACGGCGGAGAACCCAGTCGAATACAATCTGAAGGGCGTCAACCAAGTTCAGGTGAAGCACTCCATCGGCCTCGACTTCGGGCGCATCCTGAAGGCCATGCTCCGGCAGGCTCCCAACATCATTCTCGTGGGCGAGATTCGCGACGAGGAAACGGCCTCCATCGCCATCCAGGCCGCATTGACGGGGCACCTCGTCTTCTCGACCCTCCATACCAACGACGCACCCAGCGCCATCACGCGCCTCGTCGACATGGGCGTCGCTCCGTACATGGTCGCCAGCTCCATCGTGGCGGTCCTCGCCCAACGTTTGGTGCGCGTCCTGTGCAAGCACTGCAAGCAGCCCTACGAACCCGGGGCGGCGGAGCTGCTCACGATCGGGCTCACCCCGGAGCAGTTGGGAGGGCGCCCCGTGTATCGGCCGGGCGGCTGCGAGAAGTGCAACTTCTCGGGCTACTCGGGGAGAATCGGGGTTTTCGAACTCATGCGCATGGACTCGACCCTCCGGCGCATGACCTTCGAGGGGGCCAGCCATCTGGAGATCCGCAGGCAGGCCCTCATGGCGGGAATGAGTTCCCTCAGATCCGACGGGGCCCGCAAGGTCGTCAAGGGCGTGACCAGTATCGAAGACGTCTTGAGAGTGGTGAGCCAGGAAGTGGGAGACGATCTCTGATGCCCGATATTCATGAACTCATGCGCTTTTGCGCCGAGCAGAACGCATCCGACTTGCACCTCGCGGTGGGAAGGCCCCCCGTCTTGCGGCAGAGCGGTCGCTTGAAGAATCTGGACATGGATCTGCTCTCCGCGGGCGACACGGAAGCGATCTCCACCCAGATCATCCCCGAGCGTCTCCGCGAAGAGTTCCAGCAACTTGGCAGCGTGGACTTCGGGATGGGCCTCGACGGCATCGCGCGATTCCGCGTGTCGGTGTTCCGGCAGCAGGGGCTGGTCGGAATCGTCATGCGCCTGATTCCTAGCAAGCTGCTGTCGTTCGACCAGATCGGTTTGCCGGAGAACGTCAAGGACCTTCTCGTGAAGCCCCGGGGCCTGATTCTCGTTACGGGCCCCACCGGCTCGGGGAAGACGACGACCCTCGCCACGATGATCGACTATGTGAACACCCATTTCGATCGGCACATCATCACGATCGAGGACCCGATCGAGTATCGGCACTCCCACAAGAAATCCGTCATCACCCAGCGCGAGGTCGGGACCGACACGCCAGGATTCGGCGAGGCGATGAGGCGGGCCCTTCGCCAGGACCCGGACATCATTCTTCTGGGTGAAATGCGGGATCTGGAGACCATCTCGACGGCCATCACGGCGGCGGAAACCGGTCACCTCGTCATGGGAACCCTCCACACGACGGGGACGGCACGCACCGTGGATCGCATCATCGATTCCTTCCCTCCGGATCAACAGGAGCAGGTGCGCCAGCAGTTGGCGGGGGGAATCCTCGCTGTCATCTCCCAGGTCCTCGTGCCGCGGGCGGACCGCGAGGGCGTCATCGCCGCCTTCGAGATCATGATCAACTCCTCGGCCATCGCGAATCACATCCGAAAGGGTGCGACCTACAAGATCTACTCGGAGATCCAGACGGGCAAGCGCCGCGGAATGCGGCTGCTCGACGACCATCTCCTCGAGCTCTACCGGGACGG
>DRQF01000156.1 GCA_011369445.1 Planctomycetota bacterium
CTTGGAAACCGGGAATCTGGGGAGCGCTGGGCGGGTACTACGAGCCGGCGGCTTTCGTCAACGCGGTGCAGCGGACGCAAACCTCTCATCTCCCGGACCCTTTCGACCCGACCCCGGTGGAGCAGGGGATTGGAGTCTACTACTGTGATCTCCTCTATGGCGGCGTGAGTTTCGCCATTCTCGAGGACCGGAAATTCAAATCCGGTCCGGCGGCCGTCTGGCCCAAGAAGGGCAGGGCCGATCACGTCAAGGATAGGGGTTTCGATCCCAAGGCGGCGGACGTTCCGGGAGCGAAACTATTGGGGGACCGCCAACTTCGGTTTCTCGAACACTGGGCTTCGGATTGGAAGGGGGCGGACTTCAAGGTCGTCCTCTCTCAGACCATTCTGTGCAATCTGGCCAACTATCACGGTCCGCGGCAGGAGTTTCTCGTCGCCGATCTGGATTCGAATGGCTGGCCCCAGACAGGGCGAAACAGGGCCTTGGAGACCATCCGAAGAGGATGTGGTTTCACGATCGCTGGTGACCAACACCTGGCATCGATCGTCCATCACGGGATCCGGGAATGGGGGGATGCCGGCTACTCGTTCTGCGTCCCCAGTATCGCCGCGGGGTATCCGCGTTCCTGGCTTCCCGACAAGGAGGGGCGCCCCGTGGAAGGTCGGGCCCCGGGAGCCCCCCCGAATACGGGCCGATATCGGGACGGTTTCGGCAACCTGATGACGGTGTACGCGGTGGGAAATCCCGAAGCCCGTCGTCGGCCAGGTGTTCTGGAGACTCTCCATGACAAGGCTTCGGGGCACGGATTCGTGCGATTCGATCCGAGTGACGGGACGATTCGCATGGAATGTTGGCGACTCTTGGTGGACGTGAATCGGCCGAAGCCGGGGGACCAGTTCCCCGGGTGGCCCATGACGATTCGTGTGGAGGACAACGACGGGCGGACGGCTGTGGCCTACTTGCCCGCAATTGCCGTCCCCGAACTGAACGACCCGGTGATTCAGGTGCGAGACGATGCGTCCGATGAGATCCTCTACACGCTCCGCGTTCACGGAGGGCGTTTTCGACCGAAGGTGTTCTCGAAATCCGGCCGGTACACCCTCACTGTCTTGGATCCCGAGCGCGGGCGCAAGGTCGTCCTGACCGATGTCACACCGGGCGATGAGACGATCACTGTGAGATTCTGAAATCTCTTGAATTCGTCCCTTCAGTTCTTGCGGGACGGACGCGACCCTCTGGGGCCCTTCCCTTCGTAGGCCGGGAGAGCCAGCAGATCCGGGTCCAGTCGACCGAGGGCTTCCTCGAGGCGGGGAAGAAGAGTCGTGTCTTTCTTTTCCTGCAGGCGGGCCCGCAGCATCTTCGCCGTGTCCACGGCCGAGATGTTGAGACCGTCGAGGATGTTGGCGGATCGCATCCGGGTCTTGAAGGCGGCAAGGAGTTCCTCCAAAGCCGCTGCGTCGTCGCCTATCTCGTAGGCCACGCGAGCCTTTCCCGCGTGAGCCATGGCGATGAAATGCCGCGAGGAGTCTTCGACGTCGCGGGACATTTTCGCGATGGCCCTTTCGAATCGTGTGATGGCGCGGTCATACGCTTTCAACGCCTCTTCGTATTCGCTTTTCCGGCGGTGGAACTCCGCCGCGACGAGGGTGGCGTATCCCGCGAACCAGGGGAGCATCGGGTGGGCATCGGGTCGGGCGAGGAGGCGGGCGTAGGCTCCTTCGAGAGCTCGGAAACCCTGCGACCGGAGCACCTGAAGGCGAAACCGGTCGTGGAGCAAGGGTGAGGCGGGGAAACGCTCCAGCCCTTGGACGAGCGCCCGGCGGGCCTTTCTCCATGCTCTCAGCCAAGTGAGGAAATCGACGTGCGCCGCCACTTGGGTGTCGTCCCCGTGGGGATGCTTGGCAAGGAGGTCGTAGGTCGCGTCGAGGTCCCTCAACCAGGCGGCGGGCCAGTCCTTGCCCGCTAGTACGGCCGTTCGAATCGCCTCCCGGCGGGCTTCGGCGAACAGGCCGAGAACCACCATGGAATCCCAACTTCTGGGATTCTCCGGAGGATTTCTCATGGCCTCCACGGCGTGCTTGCGCGCGTCTTGCAATTCACCGCGGTTGTAGTGCACCGCCGTCAGGATCCTCTCCAGCTTCCAACCCTGCGCTCCCGCCGCTTGAGCCCTCTTCGCGGCGTCGAGGGCGTCACTCAGCAGAGCTCGAATCGTCAGGGGCGCGCCGGGCCGATCAGGCGAGAGGGATTCCGCCTGGGCCAGGAACGCCTCCGCCAGATCGAGCAGTCGTTTGGGGTCGCCCGAGGAAACACTCTCATCGAGAGATTCGAGTCTTTGCGCGAAGACGTCCGACCCAGGCGCGGGAGCATAGCTTCCGCCCCCTTGGAGGCCCTGCGCCCAACGCTGGGAGTCGACGGTCGCGGGCGCGTCACCGAGCCCTTTGTTGACCGTCGCGAGGGTCCGGGCGCGAGGCGAGGACTTGCCCAGGCGTTCGAGTGCCTGAATGAGCGGGGCGCGCTCGTCGTCTCCAAGCGGAGCCTGCAAGGCTTCGGCGATCAGCTCGACGTTTCGGGGGGAATTCGTCTTCGCGAGGGCGTCCCTCGCCATCCGGGCCAAGTCCTCGTCGAGTCCGAAGAGAGCCAGGCGCAGGACCTCGCGAGGCGCCTTGTCGCCCAGGGCGACCGCGGCTTCGAGGATCGCGAGCTTCTGATCGTGGTTCCCCGCGACGAAGGACTTCTCGATGGCCGTGCGATCCGCGTTGTCGGGACTGGCAACCCGCTCCTCGAGAGAACGATCTCCCTTCACCAGGGGACGCGTGGGCAGCTTGCGTTCCGCTATGCCCTTGGCCACGGCCGCGAACACCGAGGCGGTGTCGAGGGCATAGAAGATGTCGTAGGTCTCCTTCCCGTCCAATTCGACCATGATGTGTCGGGGCGCAATGCGCTTGCCATCAAAGAATTTCTGGTAGAGGACAGGCTCGATGGCGATGTGCTCGCCGCAGGTGACGCTTCCGAATCGAGGACAGAGGATTCGTTGCCCCGTTTCGTCGAAGTCCCTGGGGTTGTGGCGATAGACGGACGCGATGACCGTCACGTAGGGCTTGTAGAGCTCGGCAATGGCCGGGTCTCGATATCGGATTCCGGCATAATGCTCGCTGGCGATCTCCCCATCCATGTTGACGCAGATGAGAATGGGCCTCCCGGTCGCCTTCGAGAGTGCGACCGCATCGGACCAAGTCCGCTGCCATGAAATGAGACAGGGGCGTTTCCAGTCCTCGGCAGTGGGTGCCGGCCACATCTGTTCGCGGCTGACGCCTCCGACCTGGCCGCTGGAGGCGGGGGCGAGAAGAGTCGTGATGAGGACTGAAGCGAGAAGCCCTCCGAGGTGGGGTGTGCGCGGCATAATGATTCTCTGCGTCGGCCTGTCCAGAAGATGCTGAAATGATATCCTACCCCCCTCCGAAACCCCCGGCAACGCGGCGCGTTGCCAGTTCGGTGGGTCGGCGCGGTGGCCGTCTCAAAGATCCGCGACAGGGAGTCCACAGCATGCTGGAGCCATCGGCCGAGGACCGAGGTTTGGAGGAGGAAAGCGCCTTCCTCGGAAGGGTCCTCGTTGAGGTGGGGCGCGTCATCGTCGGACAGGATGCGCTGCTGAGGAAGCTCCTCGTGGGGCTCCTGGCGGATGGGCACATCCTCCTGGAAGGCGTCCCTGGTCTGGCGAAGTCGCTGGCGGTGCAGGCTCTTTCAACCGCGCTCGGCGGAAAGTTTCGTCGGATTCAGTTCACCCCCGATCTTCTGCCTTCCGACCTGGTCGGAACTCAGGTCTATAACCCCAAGACTGGCGAATGGACGGTGCACGAAGGGCCCATTTTCGCGAACTTCGTTCTCGCGGACGAGATCAATCGGGCCCCCGCGAAGGTCCAGTCGGCCCTTTTGGAGGCCATGCAGGAGCGCGAAGTGACACTGGCCGGGGAAACCCATTTCCTTCCGTCGCCCTTTCTCGTCCTCGCCACGCAGAATCCGATCGAACACGAGGGAACCTACCCGCTTCCCGAGGCGCAGGTCGATCGATTCATGCTGAAGCTCATCGTTGGGTACCCAAGTCGGGAGGAGGAGAAGGAGATCATCCGGCGGATGGCTCCGACCGTTCAGGTCGTCACCGCCCAGGCGGTGGCCACCCCCAAAGAATTGATTGAGGCGCGAGTCGCCCTGGATCGGGTCCACGTCGACGCCCGCATCATCGACTATATCGTCGACATCGTCTTCGCGACCCGTGAGCCGGAGTCGGTGGGGCTTGGCAGGTTGCGGCAGCTCATCCTCTACGGCGCCTCTCCCAGGGCATCGATCGCCTTGAATCGCGCTGCCCGCGCCATGGCGTTCCTCGAAGGACGCGCCTTCGTCTTGCCGGAGGATGTGAAGGCCATCGGCATGGACGTGTTGAGACACAGGGTCATGACGACCTACGAAGCGGAGGCCGAAGGCGTCGGATCGGAGGAACTCGTCCAGGAGTTCTTCGATGCCGTTCCCGTCCCGTGAGACACGGCAATACCATGGAAGTGATGGCGGACATCGAGCTGAAGGATCTCTTGGCCGAGGTGCGACGCATCGAGGTCGTGAGCAAGCGGCGCGTGACGGACATGATGGCCGGCAATTACAGCTCCGCATTTCGCGGCGCCGGTGTCGAATTCCATGAGGTTCGAGAGTACGTCCCCGGTGACGACCCTCGTACGGTCGACTGGAACGTCACCGCCAGGCTGGGGCGTCCCTATGTCAAGAAATTCGTCGACGAGCGGCAACTGACCGTCGTGTTCCTGCTCGATCTTTCGGCTTCGATGCGTTCGGGCTTCGGGGTTTGGACGGCGAGGCAGGCGGCTGCGCGCGTCTGCGCCTCCATAGGTCTTTCCGCGGCCAAGTGCGACGACCAGGTCGGACTCATCGCGTTCAGTGGTGGCGTTGACAAGTATGTGCGCCCCGAGCGCGGGACCAGGCATATTCTGAGGATCATCCGCGACGCTCTCGCACTGCGCGGTAGCGGTCGGGCCACTGACATCTCCGCTGTGCTCGAGTTCGCGGGGCGAGTGATTCGCCGACGCGCCGTGGTTTTTCTGGTCTCCGATTTCCTCTCCGCGGGGTGGGAGAGGTCCCTGACGCCGTTCTCATTCAAACACGATCTCGTCGCCGTTCGGCTGAAGGGGCCGGAGCTGGGACCCCTTCCCCGGGCCATGCTGCGCTTGGTCGATCCGGAGACCGATGAGATCAGGGTGCTCGACGCCACCGACCCAGAGGTCCGCCGAGCCCACGAGGAAGCCGTTCTCGGCTGGGAGAGGCGGTGCAGGAATGCTTTTCAACGCGCCGACGTGGATCTGTTGGATATCACGGTCACGCGGGAGCCGGGACGTGATCTCGTGACCAAGCCGATTCTGAGCTTCTTCTCCATGCGCCAGCGTCGAGGGTGCCGAACGTGAGGTGGATGATCTTCTCGATCCTTCTTTGCACCGCATTCCCAGCCCAGGACCTCATGACGGAATCCGTAACCGTTCTTCCGGATCGCAGGGCTTTGAGTTTCGGGGAGCCATTCACCCTCGCCGTCACCATGACTTGGGAGTCGGATGCCCCCATGGAAGCTCCGACGTTGACCATGTTCGAGCCCGTCGATGTTGCTCTCGTGTCCTCCAAGCGGACCGCGGAGGGGCGATGGATCCGTGAGGTGCGGATCTATCGAGCGCGCATCTTTCGAACGGGACAGGTGGTCCTGCCGAGGATCGTTCTGAGGGTCCGGGAGGACGCTTCGGGGATCATGCGTGAGGTCGCGTCCGCACCATGGACATTCGAGGTGTCCTCGGTTCTGGAAGGCTCGGACCCGTTCGTTCCCGAAGCTCCGTCCCGTGAGGATCTCTTTCGCCTGGCGACGCCCTCGCCTTCGGTCGTCTGGATTCTCCTCGTGGGCGCGGCCCTGATCGGAGCCTGCGCGTGGGGTGTGTGGCGCGGAGGGCGAAGTCCCGCCGGCCGCGGGAGCCGTCCGACGGTGTCGCCGAGCGTGCGTCTCGATGGGTTGCTCGCGGCTTTCCTCGCGAACGAACGCGCAGGGCCATCCGACACCGTTGACGAGGTCATCGCCTGTCTGAGGTCCGAGGTGGCGCGACGCACCGGAGCGGCGATTGAATCCCTTACGGATGCGGAACTGGAACGCGACCGCGAGATACGAAGCGGGTTGGGCAGCGATGAATTGGCCGAACTCGTGGACCTCCTCCGTCGCGGGTCTGGTTGGCGTTATCGAGGACGTTCTCCCCGACGCGCGGAGGTTCGGCGGTTCGCCCTCGCCGCGCGAAACTGGATCGAATCCACTGGGGCGCACCGAACGCAAGACGAGGCCGGCTCATGATCTCCATCCCTCCATGGATGACAGACCTGGTCTGGTCGACCCCCCTGGTCTTCTGGCTCGTCATTCCCCTTTTCGGCTGGGTTCTCGTGTGGCGAAGAAGGAAGACGATCGAGGCGGCCATTCCATTCGCGCCCATGGAGCTGTCGAGGCGAGATCCGGCCCTTCGCATGACATGGCGCCGCCGTGCGGTGGGCCTATTGAATCCGCTCTTCGCCGTCGGAGTCCTTCTTCTGATCGCCGCCGCTGCCGGTCCGGCGGCGCCGCGAGCGATCCCGCAGACGGTGCGCGGTGTCGACATGGAGCTGTGCTTGGACGTGTCGTCCTCGATGGCCACGAAGGACGAAGGGACGACATCCAGTCGGCTGGACGTTGCGCGTACGGCCGCTCTTTCTTTTCTGGAGCGCCGGGTGAAGGACTCCGTGGGCCTGGTCGCTTTTGCCAGATTTCCCGATCTGATCTGCCCTCCGACGCTCGACCATACGGCCCTCGCCGTGGCCTTGCACGAACTCCAACCGCTGGCTCCCGATCACCCGGAGGACGCTTCGGCCATCGGCGCGGCCCTGGCCGCGGCTGTCGATTCGTTGGGCGCGACGTCATCGACGACGCCTGTCGTCGTTCTCGTGACCGACGGTCGGGAGAATGTGGCGACTGCGGGGAGACCGGGTGAGATCGCCCCCATTCACGCGGGACAGCTCGCGGCTGACTTGGGCGTCCGTGTCTACATCATCACCACGGGGGCGGGTGCCGATGCGAGGGATCTGGGGGCCCTCGAAGAAGTCGCCACCATGACGGGAGGAGATCTTTTTCGGGCGGGCGATCTGGCGGCCATGCTTCAGGCCTTTCACGAGATCGATGCTTTGGAAAGGCGTCCCAGCCGGAGTCCCCGATGGGTGATGGAGGACCGATCCCTTCCTTTTCTCTGGGCCGCCGTCCTCGTCCTCGTGGTCGTGGCTCTCCTGCGGGCAGGGCCCCTCGAGGTTTTGCCATGACGCATCTTGTGGCCTTCGATGACGCCGCCTTTTGGCCGGTTCTTCTCCTTGCCCCCCTCCTGGCTCTGAGACTGCGCCAGCGGGCCAGGGGGAGGCACAGACTCCTGTCGACTTGGGGCGGGCCCTCCGTCGCTTCGCTTGCCGCGACGCCGAGGCGTCGTTGGGAGACGGCGTTTTTTCTCTGCGCCATCGCATCCGCTTCCGTCGCCATCGTCGGTCCTCGGTGGGGAAAGGGCGGGGCCCCGCCGACGGTGACCGGGACGGACACGGTCTTGTGCCTGGACGTTTCCCGCTCGATGGAGGTCGCGGATTTGGAACCCAATCGTTTGGAGTTCGCGCGCTGGGAGATCCGGCGGCTGGCGGCGACCGCACACGGCCATCGTTTGGGTCTCGTCGTTTTCGCGGGCGAGGCCCGTCTCGTGTCACCCCTCACCCGGGACATGGATGCGTTCGCCGCGATGGTGGATCGCGCGGGCCCCTATCTCGTCGACAAAGGGGGCACCGACATCGGGGCCGCGCTGACCAAGGCGGCGGAAGCTCTCGACCGGGTCTCTTCCGAAAGCGGTCGGATTCTATTGATCACGGACGGGGAAGACCTTGTGGGCAAGGGGAGGAGCGTGGCCCGGACCTTGGCGCGTCGGGGACTCCGCATCGACTGTTTGGGAGTCGGAACGGAATCGGGCGGCCCGGTCCCGCTCCCGGAGGGGGGCTGGGTGAGGGATCGCAAGGGAGACGAAGTCGTGTCCCGGCTCATCCCGGATACTCTCGAAGCCATCGTCGATGTGATGGACGGCGTGTATCGATCCTCCGGCTCGTCCCCGGGGGAGCTCCTCCGTCTCTTCAGGGAGGGGAATGAGTCGTGGAGGAAGGACCAGGCTGTGGCAAAGCGACGTGAACGGTTGGCGCAGCGGCGTCCGTTCTTCGCGTGGGGGGCGCTGTTCTGCATCCTGGTCGCGTGGGCTCTGAGGGGAGGGGGACGCCGATGAGAAGGAAGGGCTCGGTAGTACTCCTGATGTTCGTCTCCTTGGCCGCGGTCCAGGATACGGCGCCGCCCCCGCAGGGGCGGCGCAGCGTTGTCGGACGACGTCTACGCGAAGCGCGAACGCGGGGTGACCTGCGAGCCCTGGCGAACGCGGAGGCCCTCTTGGCGCTCCTCGAGCGGGATGCGGGGCATCTGGATCGCGCGGAAGCCGCGGCGGAGCGCGCCGCTGTGTGGGGAGGCGAGGGCTTTCAGCGTCTGAGGGATGAGATCCTCGGGCTGTGTGCCTGGTCCCGGAGTCTCGAGGCGGAGGATTTGGCGCTCCAGCCGGAAGCCGGAGCGCCGGCGTGGGACGCGGCAATCCTCCACGCCCGGTCCGCGAGAGACCACTGGGTGCGAGCGGCGACGGCGCGGGAGCCTTCCCGTCGAGCTCTGCGCAATGCCGAGCGGGCGTGGATTCGCATGAACATCCTCTCGGAAAAGAAGGCAGCGCTTGCGAAGAAGAAGAAACGTGTCGGCCGCCAGGGGCCTCGACCGGCCGCTCCGCGGGATTCTCGGACCCCGGGCATCAAGCGCAACCGGCTCGTCAAGGCGCGCCAGACCGTTACGCGCTTGAGCGCACGGCAGCTCTCTGGCCTGCGTCGCCTCCTCCGCCGCAAGGAGGCGGAGAGAAAGGCCACGAGGGAGACCCTGCGGCGTGCGAATCGGCACCGTGTGGAGAAAGACTGGTGAGGGTGCTCCTGTTCGTTGCCACCGTGCTGGGCACGACGGCCTGGGGTCAATCCGTCAGGCTGGACGGCCCGCTGCCGAAGACGGTGCTGGTGGGGCGAACGACCGAGATTCGATTGGAGTGCCGCGGCATTGATCGAGACGCGAGGCTGGAACCTCTGCCCGTCCTCGATGGCTTGACAGCACGTGTGAGCAGGCCTTCCATCGCTCCTTCCGGTGGCGTCGTGTCCTGGACGATCCGCCTGAAGGCCTGGAGGCCGGGCGCCTTCGAGATCCCACCGTTTCGCATTCTTAGCCGAGCGGGTGTCCTCGAGGCGCCAGCGACGAGGATCGCCGTCGACCGGGACCCCGTGGGGGAGGATCACGTGCGGATTCGACTCCGTCCGGAAGGACCATGGAAAGAGCCCGGCCGCATCTTCGACCTCGTTCTCGTCGTCGAATACGACACCGTGTTCTTCGCGGAAAAAGCGCTCCAGCTCTTCCGTCGCCCTCTCGAAGTTCCGCTGGAGCTGAGTGCGCCGTGGTGGGATGCCCCAGGCGATTTGGAGCCCATCCCTTCCGAGCGGGGGGAGTCCGGCTCGGGCCCGACCCTCGTGCTGAACGGTCACGTCGTCAAATCCGAGCTCATGGGAACCGTCACGGTCGAGGGGAGGACCTTCACCCGATTGGCGCTGAGGCGCCGTGTGAGGGCCCCCGGTCCGGGCGTTTTCAGGCTTCCCAACGCCCTCGCGCGTTTCGCCCATGCGACCCGATTTCGGGAGGACTTCCTCTCCGGCCGCGTTCCCGTGGATCGCAGGGACGCCTTTGCGTGGAGTCGAGCCATTCTGTTGGACACGTCACCGGTCAAGGCGCCGAAGCCGACCGCGGCCCCGATTCTCCTACCGCCACCGATGGCCCTGCGCGGCCTTCCATCCGGCGGGGGAGGCGTGTCGGACAGCTTCGTTCGAGGCGTCTTGCTGCTGGTGATGCCGATCCTTCTCGTCGGGGGTGCACTGGTTCTTTCCCGACGATGGCGGCGCACGTGGGGGAGTCCCTCGTGGCGCCGCGTCCACGCTGCGGTCCGGCACCTACAGAAGGCTCCCTCGGACACGCCGGATGAACTGTTGAATGCTTACCGGGAGTACCTGGCCGCCCGCCTGGGTTGGCAGGCGCAGCAAATCGTCGACCCCGAACTCTCTCATCGTCTGCGAGCCACGGGGCTGGATGAGAACGTGGTCCGGCGTGCGGCGGGTCTCATGATGCATCTGTCCGGCGCCGCTTACGGAGGGGGGCGTCTGGCAGCGCCCGAACTGGCGGAGGTGGCGCAAACGGTTGGAGAACTCGAACGTGCGTTCGGAAGTCTGGAGACCGGGTCATGACCTTTCTCGTTCTCATGCTCTGTCTCGTGAATGGTGGTCCGGACCGCGGCGAAGTCTTGGCAAGGGCCAAGGCGGCTCAGGACGCCGGGCGATTCGAAGATGCGCTCTCCCTTTACGCCAAAGTCCTCGTGCCCGAGGGTGACGATGCCGGCCCGATTCTTTTCAACATGGGCATCGCGGCGGCGGCGATCGGCCGCTTCGCCGAGGCGAAGGCTCATCTGTTGGGTGCCGACAGACGGCTGCACGGCGCTGCTGTCGTCAAGGATGCCTTGGACGTCGTGAACCGAGCCTTGGGTCGGGGTTCGGTTCCGTCCCCGCGAGGCGTATCC
>DRQF01000157.1 GCA_011369445.1 Planctomycetota bacterium
CAGGGTATGATGGGTGTTGTCATGAGCGAAGAGGCCCTGGCGGCCGAAGCTCAGGATACCATCCTTGCCAAGGAGGTGGGCGTCCACGCGGTCCACGTTGTCCTCGAATCCGTCCTCGTAGATGGGATAGGCCGCAGGGAGTCGGGCGGACCAGACGTCGGACACCTTCCCATCGAGAGACAATCCCACGCGGGCCAGGTCGTTGGCCACCCACCGCCCCAGTTCCTCGTCGCTCGCTAGCCAGACCTCGTCCCCCACCGTGCAGGGGAACTCGGCGCAGAGGACGGTGCGCCCGGCCGGCTTGCTGCGGCACCCATAGTTCTTCGGTTCCGACAGGCGGGTCATGCGCAAATCGGCGCCCGGAAAGTAGTGGGCGTCATACTCCGTGAAGCGGTCGACGGTAAGTTCCACGTAGGCGAGCGTCATCGCCCGCAATCGCATCCGGCTCGCCGCCTCGAGGACCTCGGCAGGGGTGTCCGGCAGCAGGCGCACGAGAACAGCGGCGGGAATGGTCGACCAGACCGCGTCCGCGGGGATCTCCTCCCGGCCGCTCGGACTCTCCACGGTCACGACGAAACCACGCCCTTCGGGACGAAGAGCGACCACTTCGGAGGAGGTGCGAATCTCCGCCCCGGCCTTCCTCGCGGCCCGGGCATAGGCCTCGGTGATGCTCCCGAAGCCCCCCCGAGGATAGAAGAAGCGACCGGCTCCCGGAGGCTTCAGCCCGGGGACGGCGGACAGCACCTTGCGCACCAACTTGGAAATCGATCCGGCGGCGACCCGGCGGCGGGCCTGCTCGGCGGACAGCTGCTCCGGTGGGAGCCCCCAGATCTTCCGGGCGTAGGGGAAGTAGAAATCCTCGCAGATCGTGGGCCCCAGGTTGCGCGCGAGGACCGAGGCGAAGGTCTCCGCGGCACCGGGAGCCGGGGAACGACGAAAAGGTTTCGTCACCACGTCGCGGCCGATACGCGCCAGGAAACGAGGCCCCGCGTGCCGGAGGAGGTCGACGGGTTTCAGGGGGAAGTGGAGCCAACCTTTGCCCAAGCGGATGCGCCCGTGGCGGGGGCGATCCAAAAGATCGTCGCCCAGAAGGCTCCGCACGTCGTCAAGGATCTCCGGCGCGGTGGCCGGATGCAGTCGATGACTGCCGAAGTCGAGGATGTGTCCCTTGTGCTCGAAGGAGCCGGCGCATCCCCCCAGTTTTTCATTGCGCTCCACGAGGACGACATTCACGTCCCGCTCGCGGCTGAGTTTCCACGCGGCGCCCACGCCCGCCGGCCCGCCGCCCAGGATGACGATGTTCACGAGGTGCTCTCCCCTCTCCTCGGAACGAGGCTGCGCGCTCGGTGGACGGCCACCACCCAGGCGAAGGCGAGGGCGCTGTAGGCCAAGTGGACCTGATGAAAGGCCCAGGCCTTCAGGGCGAATCCCCACCCTTCGAGCCTGCGAAAGCAGCGGAGCATCGGGGCATGGAGAACGAGCGAGATCACAGCCAGCGCTCCCCAGACCCCGCCCACCCAGGGGGCAAGAAGAACCCACACCGGCGACAGGACGACCCCCGCCACGAGGAGGCACGCTACGACGGCTGCCACGCGCTGGGACCGTCTCAGATTCAGATCGTCGGGCATGGCGCCCCCCTCCACGATGAGACGGCTCCAGGGCAGGGCCCGACACACGATGTCCGTCCGGACGACCGAGAGGAAACTCCAGCGCTTCAGGTGCTTGACCTGCAGATCGGGATCGAGTTCCATCCGGCCCAACGGCTTCAACCTCTGCGCGAGATCGATGTCTTCGATCATCGGGCGCGGAAACTTCTTCTCGTCGAAACCTCCCGCCAGCTCGAAGGCCGCGCGCCGCACGGCGCCCAGCCCCGCCCAGAACGTCGCTCCCTCCCGCTCCGCTTCGTGGTGGACGAAATGGTGGCGGAGGTTCATGTAGAGGGAGAAGAAGTTCCGGTGCAGCGGCCTCTCATCGTAGGAACCGGTGAGGCTGACGAGGGTGTGATCCTCGGCGAATTTCTCCCGGACCCGCTGCACCAGCCCCTCGGCCGGAACGCAGTCCGCGTCGAGAAAGAGGATGACTTCCTCGTCCTTGGCGTCCACGCCCGCGTTGCGGGCCTCGGCCGGCCCGGCCCGCCTGGGAAGACGGAGCACCTCCGCGCCGTGGGACCGAGCGACCTCGGCTGTCTCGTCGGTGGACCCCGCGTCGACCACGAGCACATCGAACGTGCCCGCTTCGCGGAGGACAACGGGCAAACTCACGGAAAGCATTCCGGCCGCGTTCCAAGCAGGAATGACGACGGCCATCTCCACGTCGTCGAGGGGATCAATCACCAAACCAGTTCTCGTACCACGCGACGGTCCGCCTCAGGCCCTCCTCCATGCCGAAGCGGGGCTTCCAGCCGAGGGTTTCGCGCGCCTTCGTGCAATCCAGGTACTGCCGCCGAATCTCGCCGCGCGCCACGTCGAGAATCCGTGGTTCCAATTCCGGTCTTCCCATGACATCGAGGATGGTCTTGACCATGTCGAGAACGGAAAGAGGGCGCTCATTCCCGAAATTGAAGGCGCAACCCGCGGCTCCCGCGAGGGGCATCGTCTCCGCCAGCGTGAGGTAGGCGTCCGCCGCATCTTCCACGTAGAAGTAATCCCGCACAGCCAACCCGTCACTGCGGATCTCGACGCCGCGCCCCTCCAGGGCCGCGAGAATCGTCCCCGGAACGAGCCGATTGAAGTTGAGATCCCCTCCCCCGAACAGGTTGCCGCACCGGGTGATGGCCACGGGCACGCCATAGGTCTTCCCGTAGGAGGTGGCGATGAGGTCCGCGCACGACTTGGAGACGTCGTAGGGGAATCGCCCTTCGAGAGGCGTCGCCTCAGTGTAGGGAAGCTCAGTCTGCTCACCGTAGGCCTTGTCGCTGGACGCCACGACGACGCGCTCGACGGCGTCGCCAAGGAGCCGGCAAGCTTCGAGGAGATTCCACGTGCCGCGGATATTGGATTCGAACGTGGACAGCGGGCTGCGGCGCGCCGTGCCCACGATGGTCTGCGCCCCGAGGTGGAACACCGAGTCGATCTCGTGTTCGTTGAGGGCGCGGAGCAAAAGCCCCAGGTCCTCGAGTTCCCCGCGAACCACGCTGCAATATTCGAGACGGCCCGACGACAAGAGATCCGAAGCGGGCGTCCAGTCCCTCAGCAAAACCACGGGCTCCGCCCCCCTCTCGATGAGCTTCCCCACGAGGTGGGAGCCCAGCAGTCCCGAGGCGCCCGTCACGAAGACTTTTCTGCGGAGCCAGAAACTCACGACGCGTCCCTCCGAAGGTGGCGAAGGCCCCTCATTCCCACGTCCTCCACGGAGCCCTTCCCTCCTCCCACATGCGGTTCAGCGCCAGGGCCTCCTTGTACGTGTCCATGGAATACCAGAAGCCCTCGTGGGAATAGAGCGCGAGTTCCCGGTCGGACGCCATCGCCTCCATGGGCTGCGTCTCGAGGATGCACCCCGGATCGGTCGAGAGGTAGCCGAAGACGCCACGATTCATGACGAAAAACCCACCGCTCGTCTGCTCGGCCAGGATGGGCTTTTCCTGAAAGTACTCCACGGTGCCGTCGTCCGCGGCCCGCACCACGCCGAACCGGGATCTCGGGTGGAATCCCGTCAGCGTGGCGGTCTTGCCGCACCGGTGGTGGAAGTCCACGAGTTCCTTCAGGTTCACGTCGGAAAGTCCATCGGTGTAGTTGCACAGGAACGTCTCTCCCGTGACGTACCGCTCCACCGCCTTCAGCCGCGCCCCCGTCTGCGTCCTCTCGCCGGTCTCTGCGAAGACAATCTCCCAATCTTCGATGGCATCCTGCTGCCGCGCCAGGAGCTTCCTCTCGCCGGAACGCAAGTCAAGTTGGAAGTCGAAATCACGCCAGCGATAGTCCAGGAAATACTCACGAATGAGATCCCCGCGATAGCCGAGACACAGCACGAACTTTCGAAAACCGTAGTGGTCATAGATCCGCATGAGGTGCCACAGAATCGGTCGACCTCCGATCTCGACCAGCGCCTTGGGCTTGAACTCCGTCTCTTCCCGCAGACGCGTCCCTTCGCCGCCGCAGAGAATGACCACCTGTTCCTCGCGCGTCTTCATGTGAGAATCCGGGGCTCGGGAATGGGAATGAGAAACCGCCCTCCGCGGGCACGATGAGAGTCCTCCTGCTCCATGATCTCCTCGGCCAGATTCCACGGGAGGATCAAGAGAAGGTCCGGTTTCCGCTCCTCGATCACCTCGGGCGGAAAGATCGGAATGTGGGAGCCCGGCGTCCAGCGACCGGCCTTCAGCGGGTTTTTATCCACCGTGAAGGCGAGCCGCTCCGGTCCGATCCCACAGAAGTTGAGAAGGGTGTTGCCTTTCGCCGGAGCACCGTATCCCGCAACCACGCGCCCCGCCTCGTGCTCGTTTTCGAGCAGATCGGTCAGCGCGTCGCGCAAACCGATAGCCTTTTCAGCGAAGGCCTCCCAGGATCGGGTGTCGTGCAGCCCTCGGGCGTTCTCGGTCTCCACGAGCTTGCGAAACGGCGCGGCGTGTTGTCCCTCATCCGAGGGGCTCAGAAGGAGCCTCAACGTGCCCCCGTGCACGGGCTTGTGCCAGTATTCCTCCACCGCCATGCCCGCGCGGCGAATGAGGGCGCCCAGCGGTCCGGCGAGGAAGCACGAAAGGTGCTCGTGGTAAATCGTGTCGAACTCGAGCTTGTCGAACATCTGACCCGCCCAGGGGACTTCGACGACGACCCGTCCTCGAGGTTCGACCAGACGTCGAAGCCCCTTCAGGAATCCCAAAGGGTCGTCCACGTGAGCGAGAACGTTGTTCGCCACCGCCAGATCGAATGCGCCCCTTTCCTCTCGCACGGTGCGGGCGCAGTCCTCGTCGAAGAACAAGGAGAGGGTCTCGACGCCGCTCGCGCGCGCTTGCTCCGCCACGTTGCGGGCGGGCTCGATGCCCAGCACCTGCGCCCCCTCGGCCTGAAAGCCGGCCAAGAGGCACCCATCGTTGCTCGCCACCTCGACCACGCGTGCGCCGGGGGCGAGCCCGCAACGCTCCGTCATCGCCTTGGCGTAGCGCTCGAAGTGTCGGCGCATCGTGGAGGACGTCCCGGTCAGATAGAGGTAGTGCCCGAAGAGTTCCTCGGGGTCCACCACATCGATAAGTTGCAGGTGAGCACAGCCCTCGCAGATGAAAAGCTCCAGGGGATAGCGGGCTTCCGTCTCGAAGTCCTTCGGATCGGCCGGGAGGGCGTTGGCGCAAGGCTGCGCGCCCAGGTCGAGAACGCTTCGCAGATCCGATCCGGAGCACACGCGACAACTCTTTCGTCTATGACTCCCCATCGGCGTCTCCCATCGTCTCCCAGCACTCCAAGGACCGACGCACCGCTCCGGCGATGTCGGCTGGGGGCGGCACCACCCCCAGAGCGCGCAGTCTAACCAGCCGCACCGGGTCATGCGCCATTTCTTCCCGACGCACAGGGAGGACGCCGAAACGTAGACGATCCCGATCGATCTCGAGGGCGGCGGCCACGGCGAGGACGAAATCCCGGACGGTCCGGTTCACGCCCGATGCGAGGTTCACGATGTGGCCCGGGGGAGCCTCCACGTCGCAGAGATCGAGGGCACATCGGGCGACGTCCTCGACATAGGCGAAGTCGCGCACCTGCTTGCCTGATGTCAGATCGAGGTCGAAGCCTCCCGCCTCGCGAGCAAGCCCGAGGAGCGAGGGGAAAAGCCGCCCGGCGTGCTCACCCGGCCCAAAGACCGTGAAGAGGCGGGCGGTGAGGACGGGAAGACTCTCCGCCGTAGCCTTCGAGGAGAGGGCCTCCACCCCCTGCAACTTGGTCCTCCCGTAAAGGGTGGTCGGATGGCGGGGACCATCTTCCGCAAGATCGCCCCCCACCTCGCCGTACTCCAAAGCGGAGCCCAAATGAAGGAGGCGGACGGGGCATCGCGCGACGCTTCTCTCCGTCTCGCGGGCGAGCCACCGCCCAAGGCGAACGGGCAGGTCCCTATTCAAGGCGGTGGCGAGTGTCTCGTCCCTCTCGCGGGGATCCACGCCATATCCCACGGCGTTGAGAACGAGGTCCGGTGCGAGGGCATCGAGCAGAGTCTCCAGTTCGCCCTCGACACCGGCATCGACCCCGTGAATGCGAGGGTGAAGCCCTGTGCGAACCCCGAGGGCGCGCGCCCGCTCCACGTCGCGAACGATCCAGTGAACCTCTCCCCCGCGAGCCTCCGCACCTCGCGCCAGCCACCGACCGAGGAATCCTGTGGCGCCCAGAACGGCGACGGTGCGGCCTGTCCAGGGAAAAGCAGCGCTTGCGCTCCTCGATCGGGGATCTCCCTCGCGATGCGGGTTACACTCGTTCGTCGCCACCGGAGACTCGCTTCATGAAACCATTCAGGTCCGCCAAGATCAGGATCTTCGTCATCTGCTGGCTGGTCTATACCCTACACTTCTCGACCAACGTCGTAAGGGAGCACTATCCGGCCTTCTCCCTGATCGACCACGGCACGTTTCAGGTGGACGAGTATCTGGGCTTTCATTCCGACATCTTCCGTCACACCGACGGGCATGCCTACATCGGCAACAACGTGGCGGGCTCCCTCCCGGCCGTGCCCGGCCTCCTCATCTTCGATCCCGTCCTCGACCGCCTCGAAGATTATCGCCTGAAGCATCCCTCCGGAGGCGGAGAATCGGTCTACTACGACACCGAGTATCCGAACCGGGCGGGGTTTCTGCGGAAGGTGAAAGAGCGAGGCCTGGACCTGCGATTCGGCGCCGCCACCTTCATCACGACCTTCACATGCCAGGCGCCCTTGGCGGCTCTCCTGGTGGTGTTGCTCTATGGCTTCCTCTTGAAACGGGGACTTCGAGGCCTCCGCGCGGTCAGCCTGGCCTTCCTGTTCGGCTTTGGAACGCCCGTTTTCTATCGGGCCGCCCACCTCAATCACAATCTGTTCTTCGCCCTGGTTCTCTTCGGGTCATTCCTTCTCCTCTGGAAGGAAGACGGCGTTCCCGTGACCCGATGGCGGAGGTTTTTCGCGGGGCTTCTCGCCGGGGCGGGCCTTGCCCTCGACTACGCGGGCGCCCTCACTCTTGTCGTCCTCTACGGTTATCTCGTCCTCGCGCGACGCAAGGAGCGGGGGCTTCTTCGCTCTGTCGGCGAGTCCCTCCTTTTCGTCGTGGGGTCGATCCCGCCCGTGGCGTTTCTGCTCTGGACCCAGTGGTGGATGTACGGCAACCCTTTTCTGCCGGGCCAATTCCACATGCCCGCCGTGAACTACACGGAGATGGGGGTTCGAGGCATGACACTGCCCGACCTGCACGTGTTCTACGAGAACCTCATGAGCCCCGACTGGGGACTCATCCCCTTCGCTCCCATGTTCGTGCTGCTGCTCGTTCCGGCACTCTACCGGAAGGGAAAGCTGATCCTTCCCCGTCGCGAAGGCGTATTCGTCGCCGTCTTCACCCTCGCATTTCTCCTCTTTTGCGCGGCCAACCAATACTCGCTGATGCAGTTCAACTCGGGCTTTCGCTATCTCCTTCCCGTCGTCCCCTTCCTGTTTCTGGCCCTCGCGGACCACTTCGCTCGCATGCCCACGTGGCTACTTTTCCTCGTGGGAGCGCCCAGCGTCATCCACGGTTGGGTCCTCGCGATGACCCGCTTCACCCGGCCCGAGATGGCCTCTCCCCTGCACGCGGTGCCGGAATCGTGGCGGCGAGTGCTCCACGACGGGCTGCAGCTTCCCTGGCTCAACGTCCTGCGCAGCACGACCCCGGACCCGGGGCACATCGTCCATTGGCGGATTTGGCCGTTTTTCCTCCTCCTTTGCACGGGCCTCGTCTGTCTGTGGGTGTGGCGGCGAGGCCCCAGGGTCGATTCCATCGAGTGCAAGCCGTCTGTGGTCGATGGATGATGAGGGGAATCCCGAATCGGAGACCGACTCCTTGACCGATCCGACAGTGGAACTCGTCATCCCGACGCTCAACGAGGCCCACGTCCTCGAGGGGACGGTCCATGAAGTGCTCGCGTATCTCAGGGAGAGCTTTCCTTATCCGGCCCGCATTCTCATCGCGGACAACGGTTCCACGGACGGGACGGGCGAACTCGCCGAACGCCTCGCCCGGGAGTTGGAGGACGTCCGCTGCTTGAGGCTCCACCTGAGGGGCCGGGGACGCGCACTGAAAGAGGCGTGGACGTCTTCCGACGCCGACATCGTCGCCTACACCGACGTGGACCTCTCGACCGAACTCGTCTACCTGGAGCCTTTGTGCCGACTCCTCGCCTCCGGCGCGGCCGAACTCGCCACGGGAAGCCGGCTACTCCCCGACTCGCAGACCACCCGGGGACTCAAACGCGAGATCATCTCGCGCACCTACAACCTCGTTCTGAAAACGATTCTCGGTGTGAAGTTCAGTGATGCCCAGTGCGGCTTCAAGGCGGCCACGCGCAGGGCGGTCCGCGATCTTGTACCGATGGTGAAGGACGACGGCTGGTTCTTCGACACCGAACTTCTGGTCCTTGGAGAGAAACTGGGCTACGAGGTCGGCGAAGTCCCCGTGAAGTGGACCGACGACGACGACAGCCGCGTGCGCATCGTCAGCACGGCCTGGGATGACCTCAAGGGCGTCTTCCGCCTGCGTCGCTGGCTATGGAGCTCCGAGTTCCGCCGCACGCGCCGAACCTTGCTCGACACACCCAAGACCGAACCGACCCGGGGCTAGTCCCGACTCCAACAGGAGGACTCTCACGGAGACGCAGAGGCACGGAGTTCCCGACGAGACGGGGAACGACTCCCGTTCCTCCGGCCGTTCTTTGTGTCTCCGTGAGAAAAAGAAGAGCGGGCCCACCGGTGGTGACTGAAGTCGTCTCTCTCATGGAATGCCGACGGCCTCGTCCGCTTCTTCGCTGCCACGCAGAGGGCGGAATGGAGTGTGGACGTCCTCGTCCGCTTCTTCGCTGCAACGCAGAGGGCGGAAAGACAGGACGAGGAAGACCTCGTCATTCCAGAAGAAAGGGCGCCCCGGCTCCAGGTGAAGCGGGGCCGCGGCTGTGGGATTCATGGGGTGTCAGTGGGGAGGCTGGATGCCGGCGCCGGTGACGGAGGGGCCGCGGATGCGGAGGTAGGGGCGGTCGGGATAGGCGCGACGGAGCTCTTTCTCGAAACCCGGACGCACGAACAGGGGGCCGTCGTCGGGAAGGCGGGGCGGGTTCAGAAGGAAGGCCGAGGCGAAGTCGCCCTCGCTGTTCGTCTCGATCTCCACGATAGCGCGACCGAGACTCCCTGCCCGAACCAGTCGTCGATAACCGGGATGGAATCCTCGATAGTTGCGATAGCGTTGCGTCGTCCGCCACGGCAAGAAGACGCCCAGGGTGATACCGAGCAACAACCCCGCCAAAAGGAGCATCACGGTGGCGCCTCGAGGGACGCCCCCGGTCTCCCCCAGCCATCGGCCGAAGCCCCCAATCCCCTCGACGGCCAGCCAGACCAAGGCCGGCAACATGAGAAACCAGTACCGCGGGCCGAAATCAGGACCGCCGCTGAACCAGTAGAAGCTCATGCCCACGGCGACGAGAGCCAGGAAGCCCCAGGCCCACCGAAGGTCGCCGCGACGTCTCACGAACAGAAGAGCGAAGACCACGGGCAGAAGCGATCCGCAGGAAAAGCCGAAGAGTTCGAAGTTCAGATTGTAGAGGTTCTGATTGAGGTTGAGCAGGACGTCCTTCCAGCCATGCCCGGGAAGAGGGTCGAGAATGCCCCACCCCCCGGGCGGGTTGCCGACGTCCGCTCCGAAGCCCAAACGATTCGTACTGCCAGGCCACTCCCTCAAGAGATAGTCATTGATGGCGAAGCGAAGGAACTCGCCCGTGAGCAGTCGATTGAAAACGAAGAGCAAGCTGCCCACGAGAAGACTTCCCCCCGCGAAGGTCGCTGCTCTCGCGAGGCGGCCGGGCCCTCCTCGAATCAGAAGAAGTGCGCCCAGAAACCCTCCCGCGAGCAAGGCGTCGAGCGGCCGCACGAGAAACACAAAGCCCGCGGCGGCACCTGCGAGACATGCGCGCCCCCGCCCCCCCATGTCCAAGAGCAGCGCCGCTGCAAGGGCACACGCGAGCGTGATGAGATGAGTCATGAAGCTCGCTGCGAGAAAGAGAAACCAAGGGGATGCCGCCATGAGAAGGGTGATGCCGTGAGCCCTCCCCCACCCCAGCCTCCTGCGCGCGAGCGCATGCAAGAGGAGGACGCACACCGCCCCGAGGAGGGGGTTGACGAGCCAGGGTACCCCGAGAAGAACCCCCAGCGAGAGGACCAGAGGCCACCCCGGGTTGGTGACCGCGAAACGGCGACCGTCCTGGACATCGATGAGATACATGCGGTGCGCGTCGGGAACCGGAGGCGCCGGGACAGCCACCTCTCCCTTCGAGAAACACTCGGCCTGGAATAGATAAGCCACCCCGTCGGGAATGTGGGGCATGGCATCGAGAACGAAGAAGGAAAGACAGGCCGAGAGGACCAAGACCCCCGCGGCGAGGGCGTAGGGAACACGCCGGTCCCAGGGTCGGGGAGATTGAGACTCCTCACCGTGGAGGCAAGGCAGTTGCAGCCGCGAGCCCCAACGATTCTTCCAGCGCTCCAAGGCGCTCGCATCGAGGGCTCCGCCGATCCAAGCCAGGTGACCGAGGTCGAGGGAGACGAGGAACACGACCAGAGGGAATTGCAGGGCAAACTCGATGCTCTTGCGGGCGAAGTCCGGGGATTCTCTCGCCGCCACGAGAAGACTCACGTGGGCCGACGCGCCGATCAGAATGAGGAGGGCGGTCGCCCCGCGCCAAGAGAACATCACGGGCCGGAGATTCGCGATCCAGCGCCCCATGCGACCACGGACATGCGAGACCATGAGCGCCGCTTGGATGAGAATGACCAGGACGGCGACGGGTC
>DRQF01000158.1 GCA_011369445.1 Planctomycetota bacterium
GAGAGGAGAGACCTGGGGCATGACGGGGATGAAAGGGGGCGCGGGGTGACGTTGGGGGGAAGGGCTTCGGTTCGCGGATGGGCGCCTCGATGGGGGAGGACTCGCGCCCCCCCGATAGGTGCGGTCTTCGGAGGCATTCCGGGCTCGCCCCGGAATCGTTGCCCCGCCGGAAGAATGCTTGGAGGGGAGCACCGAGAAAGGCTATTCTTGGGGCCGCGTTATTGGATACGGAGTGCGCCGGCCCGCGGGCCAGAAAGGTGAATCTTGGTCACACCCCTTCAGCACTGTGTCGCCGACCTCATGTCCGCCTACGAGGAGAAGGTCGGCCAGCGCATCTCGGGTCGGGAATTGAGCTTGCGGATCGGAAAGTCGCGCAATCACATCTCCCAGATCCTCAACGACGGGCTCGTGCCCTCGGGCGAGGTCCTATCCGCCCTGGGACGCCATTTGGAGGCTGACGACGCCGACATGAATCGCCTTCTTCTGTCAGCGATGCGGACCAAGGTGATCAAGCGCGCCAGGGATTCCTACTGGCTCCGTGAGGCGCTCGAGATGATGTCGCACGTCGGCCATGAACGGAATAATCTGCGGCGCTTCATCGAGTCGTCCGGGGAATGGGAGCCCTATGTGGCCTGGAGAGAGGAGTTTGGCGAGGACGAGTCCCCCGATCCCATCGAGATGTCCCCCGAGGAAGAGGCGCGGGCCCGGGCGGCGGTAGCGGCGCGATCCCGCGAAGCCGCCGCCCAGGACCAGGACGAGACCTGATCAGCGCTGGAGCGCCGGTCTCAGCTCCTCCGAAAGGAGGAACTCCAACGACGCGTTGTCTTGACGCTCCATCGCCCCCACGATCTTCGCGAAAATGGGGTGGATGGCGGTGAGATTCTCGCCGGAGCCGAGCAGGAGATCCGCCAGGCTGGAGATGGACTGAAACGCTCCTCCCGGGTCGTTGCGCTCGAAGGCCTGCAGGGCCTCGTCGATGAGGTCGATCGCGGGTTGATGGGCCGTCGTGGGGCTGGGCGCCTTCGCCGCAGACGCCTCGTCGATGGGACCCGCGTCGCCGCCCTGCTCGTTGAGCAGGGGCAGGATCTGGGCGGCCAAGCTGTTCCGTTTCTCGCAGAGGAGCACCATGTGCCCCGTGTCGGGATCTTCCCTCAGGAGCCGAATGTGCCAGCCGAAATCCTCGATGCGCTGGGTCCAGAAGGAGGCCGGGCGGGCACCTTCCGAATGGGACTCCATCGAAGGCATCGTCATCATCATGTACGAGTTCGACAGGCGGTCCATCTTGGAGAGGAGTTCCGAAATCCTTGAATTGGGAATGTACTGAGCCATGTTGCAGCACAGCACGAGGTCGAAGTAGCCCTCTTCGAAGTCCCACTGGAAGACGTCGGCGGCTTCCACGTGGGGGATGGCGCTCCCCGTCGGGTCGAGATCGATCCCGTGAGCTTCGTAACCGGCCTCTTGGAGAGCCTTCACCGCGGAGCCGTCGCCGCAGCCCAGGTCGAGGACCGAATGAAAGCGGATCTCCTCGGTGATCCAGGGGAGCACCGTGAAGGCGTGGTTGGGTCCCAAGTCCTCGAATTCCTTCTGGGACTTCGGGGTCGTTTCGACCACGGGGGGTTGGTCCGAATCGATGCCGGCAGCCGCGTGTTCTTGAGTCGACGTCAGCCCATCGCACGATTGGGCGTCGGAAATGCGAAGCATGGTATTCCTCCTCTGGTCCATCGCACCTATCGGACGGGGGACTACCCACTCCACAGGAAAAAACGGAAACTCCTGACCTGTCGTATTTTCCGACACTCCGGGGCTTGCGGTCGTTGCATGATCATGGGGGGAGAAGGGGCCGATCCTCTCTCTGGCTCCGGGCCGTTGGTCGCCTATAATCCTCCTATGTCTTCAAAATCCATCATTCGCGTCACATGTCCAGAATGCGGCGGGCGCCTTGAGATCGACGTCTCCCGGGAAAAGGTCCTTTCCCACACCTCCCGGCACGATCTCGAGAACGCCAGCCCCGAGGAGAAAGAGAAGCTGTTCGACGACGTCGTTCAGAGGGTGAAAGCCCGCAAGGAGAAGGGCAACGACCTGTTCGACGCGGCGTTGAAGAACGTGGAACAGACCGAGGAGCGCCTCGACGCCCTGTTCGGAGAGGTCAAGAAGAAGATTTCCGAAGAGGCCGAGAAGGGCATTGACCCCGAAGACGACCCCCGCCGCCTTTTCTGGGATTGATCCGCCACCAGGGGACTCCTATAAGGATGCGACCTTCACGCCTCCAGCCGGTGTTCCGCGGATCTTCTTGACAACCTCCCGGGCCCGGCTGCCGGAGACTTGGGTACGAGGGGAGAATCCCGCCATGGCAGCCGTCAAGCACACGAAGACCTTCAAGAAGTACGGTGACGAGTTCCGACCCGACGTCGTGGAAGCCACTCGAGCCTGGGTCAAGGACCACCCATCCCGGTTCGAGGTCCACGAAGACGCGAGCATCATCAAAGTGACCGGGACGCCAGAAGACGTCGACGCGATGGTGAAGAGCTTGCGAGAGCGGTTCGGAACTCCCCTCCCCGGGGAGGATCCTCCCAAAGAATCGAAGGCTTAGCCGTGACCGAGAGTTTTCGCCGGAAAGTCTGGCGTAGCGCCAGCGCCATGCTCGCCATGGCTGCCGTCGTCGGCGTGGTTGCCGGGTTGGGCGCCATCATCTTCGAGTTCCTCTCCCAACTCGTCTTTCACTACGTGCTGGGTGAGGTGGCGGGCTACGCCCCCCATGGGCCGGCCGGGGAACATCTGCTGTTCGAGCATTCGGCGCCCGCCCAGATATCGATTCTCGCTCTGCTGCTTCTGCCCGGCCTGGGTGGGCTGGTCAGCGGGTGGATCTGCACCACCTTCGCTCCGGAAGCCCGCGGACACGGAACCGACGCCGCCATCGAGGCCTACCATCGCAAGGGCGGCCGCGTGCGCGCCCGTGTTCCGGGTATCAAGACCCTGGCCACGGTCATCTCGCTCGGCACGGGAGGAAGTGGTGGCCGCGAAGGTCCGATCGCTCAGATCGGCGCCGGGTTCGGTTCGTGGTTCGCAACTACGATGGGGCTCACGGCGCGGCAACGAAGGATTCTGCTCGCGGCGGGGATGGGTGCCGGGATCGGCGCCATTTTTCGCGCCCCCCTTGCCGGCGCCATCTTCGCTTCGGAGGTCATGTACCGGGATGCGGATCTGGAGCCGGATTGCCTGCTCCCGTCGTTCGTCGCGTCCGCCGTGGCCTATTGCGTCTTCTGTGGCTGGCTCGGCGAATGGAGTCATCTGCTCGCCATCACGGATCCCCCCGCCTTCCGCAACATCTTCGAGATCTTGCCGTACACCCTGCTCGCTTTGGCTTTGGTACCCGTCATCATCATCTACGTGAAGACGTTCTATGGGATCGATCATTTCGTGGAACGCCTTCCCGGCCCGCCGCCGCTCTATTCCGCCCTGGGTGGCCTGCTCACGGGAGCGGTGGGAATCGTCCTCTGGAAGCTCATGGATGACGAGCGGGCGCTCGCCGTTTTGGCTTACGGCTATGGGCTGCTCCAGGACGCCTTCGACGGACATCTCGTCGGCTGGACGGGGGCCATGCTCTTGCTGCTCGTGGCCTTCGGGAAGATCCTCACGACCTCGCTTACGATCGGGACCGGGGGAAGTGGTGGCGTGTTCGGTCCCAGCATGGTGATCGGAGGCGGCATCGGGGGAGCCGTGGGGCTCATCGCCCACCAATACGGCTTCGTCGACCATCCGTCCGCGTTCGTCGTCGTGGGAATGAGCGGCTTCTTCGCCGGCGCGGCATGCACGCCCATCTCCACCATCATCATGGTGAGCGAGATCACGGGTTCCTACGAACTCCTCATGCCGGCCATGTGGGTCGGCGCCATCACTTTCATTCTCACGTCGAAGTGGTCGATCTACGACAAGCAGGAGAAGAACCGGGCCTTCTCTCCGGCCCACAAGGGCGAATTCACTTCACCCCTGCTCCAAGGCATGCGAGTTTCCGACGTCATGGAAGAGGGGCGAGGCTTCCTCACGGTTTCCGTGGGCACGAAGTTGAAGGACATCGTTCAGCTCGTGTCCAAGACTCACGCCGACTACTTCCCCGTCCTCGACGATGAGGGACATCTCGTGGGAATCTTCTCCGCGCACGACGTGCGGGAACAACTCTATGACGACACCCTGCACGAGTTGGCGGTCGCTGCCGACATCATGACGCCCGACCCCATCACGGTGTTCCCCGACGAGGATCTCCATGTGGCCCTCGAGAAGTTCAATATGAAGAACATCGATGAGTTGCCCGTGGTTTCGAGGGACGATCCTCGAAAGCTGATCGGCATGTTGCGGCGTCGTGCCATCACCCGCGCCTACGATCTCAAGTTGCAGGAGCTGAAGGCCGAATTGGAAGACGCCGCGGCCTGATCGTGGGGCGAATCGTTTGAGGCTCTCGATCTGACCGGATACCGTGATCGACGATCATCATGCTGCGTAAGACACTCATCAGCCTCGCTTTGATTCTCGCTCTCTGCGCCGTGGGCGTTGCGGGCTTCGCGATGCTGGCCCGCTTGAGAAAGCCGCCATCCCGGCAGACCGAGACTCTCCCCCTCATCACCGTCCACGCGGAACGACTCGCTCGTCGGGCTTTCACTGAGGAACACCGCGTCTACGGAGAAGCACATGCCCTCCGCGACGTCACTGTGAGTGCTGAGATCGCCGGGACCGTGGAATGGATTGCGCCAAGTCTGGAGGCGGGCGCTCATGTCAAGAGTGACGAGGTCCTGGTGAAGCTGAACGACCGGGACTACGTCATCGCCCGCGACGAGGCGCTGGCCCGTTTCGAACAGGCCAAGGGAGAGACCCTGAGAGCTCTGCGTCTCATCAAGGGGATCGAGCGACAGCTCGAACTGGCCCGCAAGGAATGGGAGGTTTCGAAGGCCGAATTGGCCCGTCTGGAGAGGCTCGTGGCCAGCGGAACCTCGGCCCAGTCGGAGCTGGACGCCCAACGACGCTTCACGACAGCCCTCGAGCGCGCTGTCATCAAGATGGAGGAGGATCTTGCGGAAGCTCGTCTGGCGGTCGATGTCGACCGGGCCGCCGAGCGCGCGGCGAAGGCGGGGCTCGATCGCGCCCAGAGGGATCTTTCGCGCTGCGAAGTGACGGCGTCCTTCGAGGGGGTCGTCGTCTCCCGGTCCGTCGCGCCTGGAACCCACGTTTCCGTCGGCACCGCTCTGTTTCGCGTGATCGACCCCACCCGTTTGGAGGTGCGGCTTTCCCTCCCGGCGCGGGTGTACGGCGAGGTCGGAGTGGGGGCCCACGTCGTTCTTCGTCGTCCCGGACGGGAGAAGGTCCTCTACCGGGGTGAACTCGTCCGTACGTCCGCCATCATCGACCCGGATCAAAGGGTCTTCGACGCCTTCGCCGAGATCACCGAGGAGGGGGGCGCCGGACGGATCGCCTCGGGCGATTTCGTCGTCGGCTTCGTGGCGGGGCAGCACTTCGAAGACGTGTTCGTGCTCCCCCGCACCTCCGTGTTGGATGGAAAGGTTCACCTCGTGCGCCTCGACGGCGACGCGAAGGATGGCGTCGTCGAACTGGCCCCCGTCGAACCCATTCGCGCGTTGCCCGACGTCCTGCTCGTGAAGGACGGTTTGAAAGCGGGTGACCTCGTCGTCCTGGACGGCTTGGAGAAGATCGCGAGTTCCTCCTGCGTGAGGGTGCGCATCCGAAAGGACCGCCCCTTTGAGGCGGAGAACCGATGAAACTCTCCCGGTTCTCCGTCAACAACTCGGTAGCGGTCAACCTCCTGATGTGGCTCATCATCATCGGGGGGCTCTACAAGGCCTTCACTCTCAGGAAGGAACTTTTTCCGGACTTCGAACCCGAACAGATCAGTCTGCGCGTCGTGGTCCCTGGGACCTCTCCCGAAGAACTGGAAGATTCCGTCACCCGTCGATTCGAGCGAGAGATTCGGGATGTCGACGGCGTGCGCCGGATGACGTCGCGCATCACCGAGGGGCTCTCTTCCACCATCATCGAGGTGCAAAGAGGCTTCGATCGACAGGATGTCCTCAACGATCTCAGGGGGGAGGTCGACCGGGTGACTCCGGAACTCCCCTCGGATGCCGAAGAACCGGAGCTCAACCTCGTTCGCCCCTACTTCCCCGTCATCAGTGTCGTCGTCCATGGACCCGTGGATGAGCACCGCCTGGAAGCGACGGCTACGAAAGTCAAAGACGACCTTCTGGACCTGCCGGGCATCAACCGGGTCCAAATGACGGGACGGCGTCGAAGGGAGATCCACATCACCGTTCTCCCGCAGAAGCTGGAGGAGTACGGTCTGACTTTCGAGTCAGTGGGGCAGGTTCTTCAGGGCCTCAACATCGATGCGCCCGGCGGGACGCTCGAGGGAGATAGAGGGAACGTGGGCGTGCGCACGGTGGGGGAGAGGGACCGCGCTCTCCTCATCGAGCAGTTCGTGGTCAAGAGCGCCGCCGATGGGCCCGCCCTGCGCCTCGGGGATATCGCTCGCGTTGAGGAGACCTTCGAGGATCGCGTCGAGTCGGGAAGTTTCGCGGGTGAGCCCGCCGTCCTTCTTACGGTCTTCAAGGCCCCCGAAGAGGATGCCCTGCGAATTGCCGCGACCGTCAAGGACTTCGTGGCGAGCAGGGGGAAGAGGCGGGGCGGCGCTCTCACGATGAACACCGTGACGGACCTTTCCCGCTTCATCGCCCAGCGATTGGACCTCATGCTCAGAAATGCCCGCTGGGGACTCCTCTTGGTGGTCTTGGCGTTGGCGCTTTTTCTCGAGATCCGGGTCGCATTTTGGGTTGCGCTGGGCATGCCCATCTCGTTTCTCGGAACATTCGTGCTCATGGACTGGATGGGCGCCAGCATCAACCTGCTTTCTCTATTTGGCCTCATCGTCGTCCTGGGCCTCATCGTCGATGACGCCATCGTGATCGGTGAGAACGTCTTCGCGCGTCGCCGCGCCGGGATGTCGAGTCGCGAGGCGGCGATTCTCGGCGCGGGCGAAGTGACCATTCCCGTCGTGGCGGCGGTTCTCACGACGATGGCGGCGTTCATGCCGCTGGCCTTCATCGCCGGTGACATCGGTGCCTTCATGAAGGAACTGCCCATCGTCGTCATCGCCGCTTTGAGCATCTCCCTCATCGAGGCCTTGGTCATCTTGCCGGCTCACCTGGCCCACCTGAAGACCGCCGCCGGAGGGCGAACCGCAAGCGGGCTCGGCGGGGCCATGAGACGGTTTCGTCACGCGGTGTTCGAGGAAGGGCTTCCTCGCTTCTACCGCCGCAGTTTGAGGTTTGCTCTGCGCTGGCGTTACGTCTCGCTGGCGGTCGCCTTGGCCTTCTCGCTCGTCGTCTTGGGTCTCGTCGCAGGCGGAGTCGTCCCTTTCGTGCTGCTACAGGAGACGGATGCGGAAACCCTCGTCGTTGATCTGGAGATGGCCTCCGGGACGCCGGAAGCGAGGACCAGGGAGGTACTTCAGGGCATCGAGGCTAGGATCCAAGAGATGCCGGAGACCAAGAGCGCTTTTGCGGTCGTGGGCGCGTCCTTCAGCGACCGTGGCCGGGTCGATGCGGCCGATCCCGCCACCGTGGGGCAGATCACCGTCGAACTCCTCCCGGCCGAGGAGCGCGAGGACAGGGGATTGAGATCGGCACAACGCATTCTGGCCGACCTTCGAGAAACAACGCCCCCCGAAGCGGGTGTGACCCGGCTGCACTTCGCTGCCCGAAGCGGAGGCCCCCAGGGACCCGATATCGAAGTCCTCGTCCGAGGAGAGGACGTCGAGACGTTGCGCCAAGGGGTCGCCTGGGTCGAAGAACAGCTGGAGACCTACTCCGGAGTCGTCGAGGTGGAAGACGATCTCGTTCTCGGGAAGCCGGAGATCCGTTTGCAACTCAACCCGGTCGGCCGCGCTCTTGGGCTGGACACGCGCACGCTTGCGAGCCAGGTGCGCCATGCGCTTTTTGGCTTCGAAGTCCAGGAACTGCAAGAGCAGGATGAAGCGGTGAAGGTAAGAGTCCTGCTGCCGAAATCGGCGCGGCGCACGCCCGCCGATCTGGCGGACCTCCGGATTCAAACCCCTTCGGGGGGGCGCGCCCCTCTGGAGGAGGTCGCCCGGCTGTCCGTATCGCGTTCCTATGCCAGCATTGCCCACGTGGACGAGCAGCGCGCCGTGACGATTCGCGCCGAAGTGGATGAGGACAAGGGCAACGTCAATGCGATTACGGGGGACCTCACCCGAAAAGTGGAGGACATCGGGAAACGCTTCCCGGGGCTCGGCGTGGCTTTCGAAGGCCGGAAGAAGCAGACGCGGGAATCCCTGTCATCGCTGAAGGTGGGTTTTCCCATCGCACTCTTCCTCATCTACGCCATCATCGCGATCCTCTTCCGCTCCTATACGCAGCCCCTCATCGTGATGGCGGCGATCCCTTACTCTCTCGTAGGGGCCATCGTCGGCCACTACATCTCCGGGTATCCGTTCACGATCCTGTCATTGATCGGAGGGGTCGCCCTGGCCGGGATCGTGGTGAACGACAGCCTCATTCTCGTCGACCTCGTGAACAAGAAACACCGGGAGGGGGAGGGGCTGTTCGATGCCGTGATCTCCGGGGGCACGGGGCGTTTACGGCCCATCATTCTCACGTCGATCACCACGATTGCGGGGCTCGCTCCCCTCATGCTGGAGCGGAGTTTCCAGGCTCAATTCCTCATCCCGATGGCCGTGTCCATCGTGTACGGTTTGGCCTTTGGGACGGTCCTCACGCTCTACATCCTCCCCTGCCTCTACCTCGTTCTCCACGATTTTCATCGGGTGCTCCGGGGGGGCGTCCGCGGCTGAGTGACGCAGCCCAAAAAGGAGCGAGGCATCTCAGTGCCGGTTTCGCTCTCTCCGGTAGTACGCAAAGCTACAGGAGAACATGCCATGCGCAACCCGTTCATCGGCCTCTGGCTCGTCGTCTGCCTCATGGCGGCGGGAGCATCCGGCCAAACCTTTTCGGACTCCGACATCCCCCGGGACAATGTGGAGGGGAACTACATCCTTCATGAGGTGGGTCCGATCCACCCCATGACGGTCCGGGGCAACGTCCTCGTCACTCTCAATCAACCCATGGGGCGAATGGTCGTCTATTCCATTTCGCCGTTTCAGAAGCTCTGGGAGACGCCCGTCGGTCTGGGCGCCAACTCGGTCGCCGAGGTGCCGGGCAGACCTTTCGAGTATTGGATCACGGACAGCATCCAGAACTGCGTGACCGTCTGGTCGCCCCAGACCCTCGACGTCAGTCGAACGATCTCGACGGCAGCGGGTCCCCACGGGATTGTCTTCAACGCCGACGGTTCGCGCGCCTACGTGACGTGCTCGGCCGAAAGAACGATCGAGGTGATCGACACGGCAACCTACCAAGTGGTCGAGTCGTTCCC
>DRQF01000159.1 GCA_011369445.1 Planctomycetota bacterium
CCGGGAGGTCGCCACGCTGGACCATCATGTAGGCGGTCCTCTCGGCGATCTTCAAGAGCGCGGCGACCTCCTTCAGGGTCAGGACTTCGTCTTGTGACATCGGGGTCCTCCAAGGCAGCGGCGTAGAATCTGCAATCTGATGCAAAGTTTCGCCTAGTTCTGCAGGCCTGTCAACCCGCGCCAGCCCGAGCCCGTGGATTGGAGGCCCGGGTGAGGGCGGTGGCGCGGCCGCGCCACGAGGTGGGGGGTGACGCGGGGAGGGAGGGGCTGGGCGGGCGTGGGGAAGACCGCTCCCCCTCGGGCGGGGCGGCGTTAGACTCCTCCCAGTCATGCGCGATTTGGAGATCCTCACCTATTGCTTGAACGCCTTCCCCGGCGAGTCCGTGGAAGACGTTTTCGCGGCGTTGGACGGGCCGGGGCGAGCCCTCGTCGATGCGTTGAGACGAAAGGGCGAAGAAGGACCCGTTCCCCTAGGCGCCCGGTTCGGTGAAAAAGCGGTCGCGGGTTTTGAGATCCCAAAGCGCCGCCGCGAACTGGAGCAACGCCTGCAGACCCTGGGCGCCTATTTCCCCACCGCCAACGCCTTCCCCCAGGGCGCGTTCCAGAACACGATCCTCAAGGAAGACATCTACCGGCCCGACTGGAACACGAAGGAACGCCCCGCCTACAGCGGCGCCGTAGCTCACCTCATGGCGTCCCTCCCCCACCAGGACGTCCCCCAGACCCTCAGCACCGTGCCGCTCTCCTTCAAACCCTTCGGCCCCGTCGATCACGATCGCGCGGGAGAATCCATCGCAGCTCTGGCTCTTCGCTTTCACGAGCGCGCGGAAAAGACCGGCGTCGTTCAAGTTCTCGCCCTCGAGCCCGAACCCCTGTGCACGCTGGAGACGACGGAAGAAGCGGTGCGTTGGTTCGAGGACGTTCTCCTCGCCCGCCGCTGGAAAGCGCTCCGCAGATTGGGTTCGCGACACGCCGAGGAGGCCGTCCTTCGCCGCCACGTGGGACTCTGCTTCGACACCTGCCACGTCGCCGTGGAATACGAATCGCCCGAGGAGTCCTTGGATCTCATCGCCGGCGCGGGCCTGACCCTCGCGAAAATGCAGCTCTCCTCCGCCCTGCATCTGGATGAACCGAAGCGGAACCGGCCGGGGCTGGAGGTTCTGGCGGGATTCGCCGAACCCCGCTTCCTCCACCAGGTCGTGGCGCGGCGCCGCGACGGCGGTCTCGATCGCTTCACCGATCTTCCCCCCTACCTGGAGGCCCTGCCCGACCGGGACGACCTCTCGGCGAGGGTACACTTCCACGTGCCCGTCTTCGCGGAGGAATTCGCCCCGGGTCTTCGATCCACCCGCCAGGAGCTTCTGGACGCCCTCACGGCCGCCCGCGGACGGGGGCTCTGCCGGCAATTCGAGATCGAGACCTACACCTGGGACGCCCTCGTCGATCCTGAGTCCGAGGACGCGGAGGCGGAACGCCTGCGGGGCATCCTGAGGGAGATCGCTTTCATCCGCTCCCACATGGAGGGGTCGGTCTTTGAGTCGGAGCCCCCGCTCCGGTAGATTCCGCAGCACGGAGGATCCGACCCATGGCCTATGACCCGTCCCGCATCGAACCCAAGTGGCAACGTTTCTGGGAGGAGAACCAGACCTTCGCCACCCAGGGACTTTCCGACAAGCCCAAGTACTACGTCCTCGACATGTTTCCCTACCCCTCGGGGTCGGGCCTCCATGTGGGGCACGTCGAGGGCTACACCGCCAGCGATATCGTGGCCCGCTTCAAGCGCATGGAGGGCTTTGAGGTCCTCCACCCCATGGGCTGGGACGCCTTCGGTCTCCCCGCGGAACAGTACGCCATCGACAAGGGCGTCCATCCCCGCGTCTCGACGCAGCAGAACATCGACAACTTCCGCAGCCAGTTGAAGTTGATGGGTTTCTCCTATGACTGGAACCGGGAGATCGGCACCTTCGATCCCTCGTTCTACAAGTGGACCCAGTGGATCTTCCTGAAACTGCTCGAGCACGACTTGGCCTACCAGACGGAGGTGCCCGTCAACTGGTGTCCGGCCCTCGGAACGGTCCTGGCCAACGACGAAGTGATCGACGGCAAGTCGGAGCGGGGCGGCCATCCCGTCATCCGCAAACCCATGAAGCAATGGATGCTTCGCATCACCGCCTACGCCGACCGTCTGCTCGAAGGTCTGGATCGCATCGACTTCCCTGAATCCATCAAGGCCATGCAGCGGGATCGCATCGGGCGCTCCGAAGGCGCCGACGCCACCTTCCCCATCGTGGGGCAGGACGCCGCACTGGAGGTCTTCACCACCCGCCCCGACACCATGTTCGGCGCCACGTTCTGCGTGCTCTCCCCCGAACATCCCCTCGTGGACACGATCACGACACCGGAGCAGAAGGAAGCCGTCGAAGCCTACGTTCGGGCCGCCGCGGCCAAGTCGGACATCGAGCGCTCCGGCGCCGATGCCGGGAAGACCGGAGTGTTTACCGGGGCCTACGCCGTCAACCCGGCCACCGGCAAGGAGATCCCCATCTGGGTCGCCGACTACGTTCTCATGGGCTACGGCACGGGCGCCATCATGTGCGTGCCCGGCCACGACGAGCGCGACTGGGCCTTTGCACGGACCTTTGGTCTGCCCATCGTGGAAGTCGTTCAGGGCGGGAACGTGGAGGAGGCCGCCTACCCCGGCGAAGGGCCTCACGTGAACTCCGGATTCCTCGACGGCCTCGGCAAGGAGGAGGCCATCGAAAAGATGAACGCATGGCTGGAGGAGAAAGGACTCGGGAAACGGGTGGTGCGCTACCGGCTACGGGACTGGATCTTCGCGCGCCAGCGCTACTGGGGCGAGCCCATCCCCGTCGTCCACGGTCCGGACGGCACCTACCACCCCCTGCCCGAAGATCAGCTCCCCTTGGAGCTGCCGGACGTCGAGCACTACCAACCCACCGGCACGGGGGAATCCCCCCTCGCCGCCATCAAGGAGTGGGTCGAGACGACGGTTCCCGGAACGGACATTCCGGGCCGGAGAGAGACGGACACCATGCCCGGCTCGGCCGGCAGTTCCTGGTACTTCCTCCGGTTCATCGACCCCGAGAACGGCAAGGCGCTGTGCGATCCCACCCTCGCTGCCCGATGGATGCCCGTCGATCTGTACCTCGGCGGCGCGGAACACGCTGTGGGGCATCTCCTCTACTCTCGTTTCTGGACCAAGTTCCTCCACGACATCGGTCACTGCCCCGTGGACGAGCCCTACGTTCGCCTCGTGAACCAGGGGATGATTCTCGGCGAGGACAATCGCAAGATGTCCAAGCGCTACGGCAACGTGGTGAATCCCGCCGACGTGGTCGCGGACCACGGCGCCGACGCCCTGCGCATGTACGAGATGTTCATGGGACCCATCGAGGCCGAGAAACCCTGGAACACCCACGGCGTGGAGGGCATCCACCGCTTCCTCGGCCGGGCGTGGCGGCTGTTCTTCG
>DRQF01000160.1 GCA_011369445.1 Planctomycetota bacterium
AGAGCGGCGAGAGGAAGTTTCGATTCGACGCGGACGGCAACGTCGTGGGTGTCTACAAGGCGGAGACGTACTTCTCCCAGACGCTCATCGAGGAGACGGCGTTGGCGGCGAACCAAGCCGTCGGCGATTTTTTCAAGCTTGCGGGGCTTCCCACCATCTACCGCATTCACCCGGAAAAGGATCCGGAGGAGCAAGCGGAGGTGCTGAAGAACCTGGAGAAACTCGGTCTTCGCGTGCCGAAGAAGGAACGACTGACGGGACGAGACATAGGTCAGATGGTGCGATTCGTGCGCTCGCTTCCCAACGCCGCGTCCATGGTCCCCAGGGTGATGGGGCTGCTCGAACGAGCCACCTACGAGGTGGCCGACGAGGAGGATGAAGCCGCCCATTTCGGTCTTGCGCGCCGTCACTATCTGCATTTTACGTCGCCGATTCGCAGGTATCCGGACCTCGTCGTCCACCGGATGCTCTTCGACGCGCTCACGGGGGGCGAAAGTGCCCTGTCCGCCCTTCGCGAGGGCGAATGGGTTCGTGAACTCGTTGTCGTGGCGGGCCATGCGTCGACCCAAGCCGAGGTGGCGGAGATGGCGGAGACGGCCATCGGCGATCTCAAACTGTGCCAGCTCATGGAACCCAGAATCGGCGAGGAGTTCGAGGCTGTCGTCGGCCGCGTAAACCGCGGGGGCTTCGAGGTCGACCTCACCCAGGACTACATTCGCGGGTACTTGCCGGCCCGCACGATCGGTAGTCAGACGATCCTGGAGGGTACGACCTTGAAGATTCGAACCCGCCGCGGCACGCGCGTTTTCCGAGAAGGGGATCGCATCCGGGTGCGCGTACAGGACGTGGACTTCGTCCGCCTGAAGATCTTCTTCGAGCTGGCCGGCTGAACGCCCCCTTGGAGCCGGGGCGCCTCTTCACCTGGACTGACGAGGTCCTCCCCGTCCTGCCTTTCCGCCCTCTGCGTGGACGCGAAGAAGCGGACGAGGACGTCCACATTCCATAAGAGCAGCGACTTCGGTCGCCACCCGAGCCCCCGGCAAGTTCTCACCACGAAGGGGAGGGAGGACTTCCGGGGTGTGGCGTCAGGTGAAGGCTCAAGCCTCCGCTCCAGGGTCAGAGGTTGCGCTGGAAGAAGGCGGTCATCTTTCTCATGAAGTGCTGCCGATCCTTGCCGCGCAGTCCGTGGAGACGACCCGGATAAACGAAGTACTCCACGTCCTTCCCGGCCTGAATCGACTTCTCGAGAAAGTCCAACGTGTTCTGCCAGACGACCGTCTTGTCGCCCGATCCGTGGACGACGAGAAGGCGCGCCTGCAGGTCTTTGATGTGCCGTCCGGGGTCGGCCTGATCATAGCCCTTCTCGTTTTCCTGGGGACGGTCCATGTAGCGCTCGCCGTAGCCGGTCTCGTAGTAGCGCCAATCGGTCACGGGCGCGCCGGCCACGGCGGCCTTGAACCGTTTCGGTGCTTTCGTCACCAGCGACAAGGTCATGAACCCGCCGTAGCTCCAACCGTGGACGCCGACCCGGTCGGGGTCCGCGAATCCCATGGAGATCACCTTGTCGAGGGCCGCCACCTGATCCTTGACTTCGAGGTCGCCCAGGTGGCGATGGATGCACTGCACCCAGTCGATCCCGCGATTCAAAGTGCCTCGGCCATCGACCCTCAAGACCACGAAGCCGTGGGTTGCCATGTAGTGAAGCCAGAGATTCGATGCGCCCAAGCCTCCCATGAATTCGTTCTTGACGAATTGAGAGTGAGGTCCGGAGTAGACCCAGAGGAGAACGGGGTACTTTTTCCCTTCCTGCCTCTCCGGTGGCGCGATCATGTACCCGTAGAGGTCCTGCCCGTCGTCGGTCTTCGTCTGGAAGAAGGACTCTTCGCCCAACGCGTAGTCCGTGAGAGGACTGCGCGAGCGATTGACGGTGGTGGCCTTGCCCGTGTCGACCGCGATGACGTCGGTCTGGGGCAGCGCGCCCAAGCGGCTCCAGGTGTCCAAGACCGCATCTCCGTTGGGCGAGATGACGGGGGAGTGCTGCCCTGGCTCCGTCGTGACCTGGCGAAATGTCTGACCGTCTTCGAAAGCGATCTTGGCGTCGGTGGGATTCGTGAACTCGACCTGAGCCTTGGGTGGAACGATTCGGCCCAAGAAGAGATGCATGTCTCGGGGGTCCTTGCCCGTCGCCGTGAAGAAGAATTCCCCCGGGTGACCCTTCCGCCACTCGAGGAACGAGGCAACGTCGAACTTGCCCTTGGTCACTTGCTGGAGGAGGTGCCCGTCGCCCGTGTAGAGGTAGAGATGATTGAAGCCGTCGCGGGGTGAGAACCAAAGGAATCGACCGCTATCGTCGGGGAGGAAGATGGGACCGTGTTCGGGCTCCACCCACTGCTCGTCCGTCTCTTCGAAAAGGGTGGCCACCTTCTTGCCTGTCGTCGCGTCGTAGCGAACGAGCTGCATGGCATTCTGGGCACGGTTGACGTGGGCGACGTAGATCGACTCGCCTTTTGGGCCCCAGGTCACATTCGTCAAGTATTCGTCGACGGTGGGGTCGGTGGCGAGCCAGACGATCTCGTCCGTGTGGCTGTCATAGACCCCCACGCGGACGGAGCTTCCCGCCTGTCCGGCCATGGGGTAGCGCCCGAGGACGTGCTTGGCGGGGCGCGGCTTCCAGTCGATGAACGGGTAGGGGAGGATCGGGCGCAGGTCCTCCGAATAGAAACCAAGGCGTCGGCTCGTGGGATCCCACCAAAGCCCGTCCTTGATTCCGAACTCCACCCGCGAGACGGAAAGGCCGTAGGTGAGGAACTCGAATCCGTCCTGCGTGACCTGAAACACCGTCCCGTCGGGCTTTCTCACGAAGACGTTCTTGTCCTTGGAGTAGGCCGCCTGTTTGTGATCCGGCGAGACCGATTGGGCCTCGGCGTCGTCGGGGAGGTCGAGAAGACGGCGCAGGGTCGAACGCTCGAGGTCCAGTTCGAACAGACCGCCGGCCCCTTCGATGACGGCCGAGGAAGGTCCTGTCCATTCCGCTCCGGCGAGAGCCGTGAACGCGAGGCCTTTTGCTCCGGCCTTTTCGGCCATGCTCTTGAAGGCCTTTCCGCTCAGTAGCGTCTTCGGTTCAGGTGACTCCGGCGTCGCTTCCAACCAGGCGAGCCCATTCCTTGTACGGGCGAGCCACGTGTAGTGTTCTCCGTCTCCCTTCCAGGCGAGGCCGAAGAGCCCGCGGGGCATGAGACGTCCCGGGTTGAGGGCGTCGTCCAGGGTGAGTTCGCGCGCCTGGGTTGTGACTTGGGCTGGGGCGGTCGCGACGAAAAGAAGAAGGGCAAAGGCAAGAAGGGGACGTTTCATGAGACACTCCTGTTCCCTCGCTCCGACGGGGTTCCGGAGCGGCGGACGGAGTGTATCAAATCATGTGCGCGTGTCGCCGGGAAGTCCGCGACCTATCCGTAGGGGTTCACCCGCCAGAGTTTCAGCGAGATCCCCGACAGGGCCCTGACAGCGTAGACGCAAACGATGAACGCATAGCCGAGGAAGTAGATCTCGACGTGGTTGACGATGCAGAGAATGAGGATGTAGCTGGGGTAGTCGATCACGAAGCTGCCGACCTTTTCCACCAGACCGACGGCCCGTGCGAGCGGGCTTGGGCTTCCGCCTCCTTCTCCCGGGGGAAACGCCTCTTTCCACTCCGCCCGTTTGACGAACTGAGTGCATGAGATGCCGATCGAAAGCCCCAAGAGGCCTGCGAGTCCGATCCAGAGGACGCCTTCCGGTCCCAGGTGCAGCGCATCAATCGTCTTTTGTAACAGGACCGGAGTGGAGTTCTCCATGGCCTGCCGATAGAGGCGGACCGCGATGGAAACAAAGATGAAATAGGCTTTGAGTTCATCAATGAAGAAATCGAAGTACATCCCGATGACGGACCCGGCTTTTCGTAGACGGGCCAATTGGCCGTCGAGGGCATCCAGCATGTGCGCCATCATGAAGAGTGCGCCACCCACGAGCAGCCCGCGCCAAGTGAGGTCCACGGCCTGAAAAACTGTCCCGGCGAGGGCCACGAGCAGGGACAGGATCGTGACCTGATTGGGTGTGATGCGACCGTTGCGAATGAAATACAGGATGAAGGAGGCGAGGGGCCTGGAGAAATAGCGGAATGCCACGCCCTCCTTGGCGCCCAGCGTCGTCTGCCGGTGCAGCTCCTTGATCTCTTTCCAGGCGGAACTCATGGCAAGGCTCCCTCGAAAACGGTCACGCGATTCGTGGCGCCTGATAACAACGGGGCGGAAATCCCTCCAGGGACCGCTGCTGCGGGAGCATCCCAATGGGGGCCGAATTCCTCAGTCCGAAAGTTCTTCACGATCAATTGACACCGTTCGTGGTGTTTATGTTGATGCGTGTTTGTCATCGTTGATGACGAATCGTTGGAATTGATCGTCTTCTTGAGTTTTTGAGGGAAAAGACAGTGGCACGCAAAACCAATCTCGGAATGACCATCGACACTCTTGTGGCGAATGCGCATCAGAGGATCTTGACAGAGATTGTCAGTGGGCTCCCCGGCGACACGACGTTGGGGGCTCTCGTCTCAGAGCTGGCGGCGAGGGGCCTCGAAACGCAACTGATGGCGACGACGCTCGATGAACTTGCCATGTCGCGGTCCGGCGCTGTGGCGTCTCCTACGGCGAAGAGGACGAAGGTCGCCGCAAAGACCCAGGGGCGTAAGCGCAAGGCGAAGTTCAATACGCGCTTGGAGTCGGGGCGCAATGCGCTCGATGCCGCGATCCTCGAATTCCTCGCCGACGCCGGCCCCAGCCGGTCTGAGGTCATCACGAAGGCCGTCGGCGGGACGACCGCCCAGGTTCGACAGGCGGCCAAGCGTCTGGCGAAGAAGGGCGCTCTGACGATCTCGGGCACGCGGCGCGGCACGACCTACAGCATCAAGAAGACTCGTAAGAAGGCTTCGAAGGGCAAGAAGTAGGTCCGTTCCCCCTCGGCGAGCGTCCCCCTCACCGATCGTCGAGGGCGATTCTTTGCCCTCGCCCCCCGAGTCAGTGGCAGCAGCTCTTCTTCGGTTCGGGCTCGGCGGTGCAGCATGAGGCGCCTTCCTCAGCTTCGCCTGCCCACGCCAGGACACGCCCGACGAAGCCGCGGGAGCCCTGCCTGAGGATGGAGCCCACCAACATGGCGACGAGAACGCCGAGCGCCGCCCACTGCACGGGCGTTCCGTGGTCGTGGTCGGCGGCGCCCGCGAGCACCGAACCGTGCGCTTCGGGAAGAATCACGTTGACGCCGTAGCCCATGCCGATGGTGACGAGGGCGACCGTGATCGCGAAGGCCAGGGCGACCTTCTTGCCGTGGAGGTCGGAGAGGATGCCGAATGTCGTGGCATTCGTGGCGGGTCCCGTGAGCAGGAAGGCGAGTGCCGCCCCCGGGGACACTCCTTTCAGGAGGAAGACCGCCACGAGGGGGGTCGCACCGGAGGCACAGACGTAGACGGGCATGCCGAGAAGGGCGAATAGCGGCACTTCGAGCCAGCGGGGCACGGCGTGTGCGATGTCCTCGCCCAAGATGGGGGCCGCCACGGCGGCGATGACGAGGCCCAGAAGAATCCACGGACCGGTGGAGTCGAACAGGTCGACGACTCCCACGCGGAAGGCCTCCTTCAGGCGATGGGTCCAGGGACCGTCCGTGTCCTCGGCCGGCAACTCCACGGCGGTGGAGCCGTCCTTCCCGAAACGGGCGAGGGCACGCCCCACGATGAGCGCGAGGATGGCGGCGGCGGTCACGCGAGCGATCGCCATGTCCGCCCCGAGGAGCGGCCAGGAGAGAAGAATCGCATCCAAGCCCAGCTCCGGTGTCGCCACGAGAAACGCCAGCGCGGCGGAAAGGGGGACGCCCTGGGTGACGAGGCTGCGGTAGACGGGAATGACCCCGCATGAGCAGATGGGCAGGGGAAGTCCGAAGAGCATGCCCTTGAGGGAGCGCGTCGTCGCACCGCCGCGCTTCATCCAACCCACCGTTGCCTTGGGGAGGAAAACCTGTACGAGTCCGGCCAGGACGAAGGCGATCACGAGAGCGGGCGCACTCGCCAGACTCAGCTCGAGTAAGGTGTCTCCGAAACCGCTTGTCCCCACGGCAGCATGCTGGTGGAGGGTCCCCAGACCCGCGAGAATCCAGGCGACGAGAGCGATTCCGAGAAGACCACCGACCCCTCCCGCGCGCCTTTGCGTGGCACCGAATGTTCCTGTCCCCAGGCGGATGCGGTGAAGAACCACATGGAGCAGTGCTCCTCCCATGAGACCCTGGAAGAGCCCCGCCATGTTTTTGTCCGCGTGGGCAGCGAGAGGCTCTGCGAAGACGTAACCGATCAACGTTCCGGTGGCCATGAGCGCCAGCAGCATCCAGGCGACCTTCTTGCCGCCGGACGGCCGAACGAGCCACCACACCGTCATTCCAGCGGGGATGCGGTGGAGGACCACGGCGAGAGCGAGTAGGCTCGTTGCAAGGCCATGAGCGCCGGTCCATAGGGCCAATCCATCCACCACGGCATGGGTCATGAGGCCGAGGATGCCCAGTGCGAGCGCCGCGCGGTGTGCCGTTCCGGCGAGCCCCTTGACCAAGGATTCGAAGATCGTCGGGCCGAAGACCCCCACGACCGCCAGAACGAGGGCCCACCAGCCCGCATGCCGGATGCTCTCCGGGAGGACGTGTCCCAGGATGATGCCGCTCATGGCAACGAACGTAAAACCATCCATGGCAGCTGCCACGAAGCCCTTGCGGGCCGCGATCCGATCGAGAAGGGGCCCCAGGCCGAGAGCCAGCAGTGCGAGGATCAGGTAGGTCACGGGGGAGGGTGACAACCCGCAACGCGGGAGCCAACACCCCGCCTACCCGCCGACAACCCGTTGGTGTAGAGTGACCGCCCGCATGTCGCTCGTAAGTCATGAAATCGGTTCTTCGCCTCTTCGCACCGATGCCCTCGAGAAGGTCACCGGTCGGGCCATCTACGTGGATGACATCGTCCTTGCGGGGATGCTCCACGGAGTGACGAAACGCAGCACGATCCCCCGGGGCAAGATCGTGAGCATCACATTGGACCCGAAGTTCGATTGGTCGGACGTGACGGTCGTGAAGGCGGAGGACATCCCGGGGCGCAACGTCCTCGCCATGATCGATGACGACCAGCCGATTCTGGCCTCGAAGGAGGTGCGTCATCTTCACGAGCCGATCGCCCTCGTGGCGGCGTCGGAACTCGCTCGGGCTGTTGACGCCCTCGATCACATCCACATCACCTACGACTCGAAACCGATGGTGACCGACCCCGAGGACGCCCTGGAGGGGCGGATCAAAGTCGGTGGTGTGAACAACGTCTTCAAGGAGATCGAGATCCTGAAGGGCGAGCCGGAGACGGCGCTCGAGGCCGCGCCTCTCCGTTTGGAAGAGGTGTTCGAAGTCGGGCATCAGGAGCAGCTCTACATCGAACCCCAAGGCATGATCGCTGAGCCCCATGGCGAGGGCGGTGTTCGGGTCACGGGTTCCATGCAGTGTCCGTACTACATCCACCGAGCCTTGAAAGTCGCGTTGGGCCTCGACGATGACCACCTCGTACGGGTCATCCAGGCGGAAACAGGCGGTGGGTTCGGCGGCAAGGAAGACTATCCGAGCATGATTGCCGCCCATGCGTCTCTTCTGGCGCTGGCCTCCGGTCGTCCCGTGAAAATGATCTACTCGCGCAAGGAGGATATGGAAGCGACGACGAAGCGCCATCCGGCCGAAGTCGCGTTGCGCGTCGGTGCGGACGAACGCGGGATGTTGCTCGCCTTGGACGCCGAAGTGATCCTGGACGGCGGCGCCTATTGCACTTTGTCCCCCGTCGTGTTGTCTCGCGCCGTGTTGCACGCCACTTCGGCCTACTCCGTCGATCACGTTCGGATTCGAGGGCGCGTGGTGGCCACGAACACGCCGCCGAACGGGGCTTTCCGCGGTTTCGGCGCTCCCCAGACGATTTTCGCCTGCGAGAGGATGATGGACCTGCTGGCCCTTCGCGTGGGGGTCTCGCCCGCGGAGATTCGCCGGCGCAATGCTCTCCAGGTAGGGGACTCCACCTGCACCGGTCAGGTTCTGAGTGGAAGCGTCACTGCACGCGACGTGTTGGAAGATGCCTTGGATATTTCCGGCTACGAGCGGAAAAGGAAGGCGTTTCAACAGAGTGAGGACGGCCGCTGGCGCGGGATGGGCGTGGCCCTTTGGATGCACGGGTGCGGCTTCACCGGCAATGGGGAAAAACACCTGGCCAGCCGGGTCCGCGTGGGGCTGCGGCTCGATCCCGATTCGCCGGACGGAGTCAGAGCC
>DRQF01000161.1 GCA_011369445.1 Planctomycetota bacterium
AACCGCTACCCGTGCGTAGGTCTTCGTCGTCGACGCGGACGATGTCCTTGAGGCGAGGATCTTGGCGCGGTCTGATCCCCCGCTGATCAGGCGGCGGCGCCTCGACGCCTTGCACGTCCCAGAGGATGGGGACGTCATCCGCGAGGCGAATGGGGACTCCGCCGATGGTCACCCGCCTCCGCTTGTGCGCGATCGAACGGATCCGGCCGCCGATGCGATCGAGTTCACCCTCCTTGCGCTCGCGCAGTCGGAGTTTTCGCAGTTCCAGGCGGCCTCGCCGTTCCACGGCCTCCGCCTTGCAAAACGTGCCCACGAAGGCCGGAAGATCCGCGGCCTCCAGCGTTTCCTTCTTGATCCCGAGGAGTTTCGTCGAGGGGATGACGTGGAACTCCATGTTTCCCACGACGACGACTCCTTCGTCGGGGTCGGCTGCGCGGATGTCACCCTTGACCTCCACCTCCCTGTCCGGCTTTTCCACCTCGACGCTCTTCGCGATGAACCGGTCGCCCTGGAAATAGCCTCGAATCTCGACGGTCTGCTTTTTCTCCAGGAAGTCGATGCCCAGTTGGATCTTCCCCTCCTGGATGGCCCGGGCCAGAAGATCCTCTTCCTCGTCCGCGGGCACGAAGGCTGTGCAGGAGGCGAGCAGGGCCAAGAGGAGGAGCACGCCCGCCCCCGCGAGCCTCGAGAGGAGAGCGGCGGCCATTTTGGACCAGGGGCGTCGAAACGAATAGACGCAGCCGAGTCGAAAGAGCGCACGGGTCTTTTCTCTTTTCACCGCATCATGATCGACTGTCCCACCGACGTCCTCGTAGGCATCAAGGAGATGGTCCCCCCAAGCGGAGGGCTTCGATGGCGCCAATCGCCACTGAAATCGCCTCAGCTCGAAGTGGGCAAGGAGGTTGCCCAGATCCCTCTCGACTGCGCCGCGCCGCGCCCCTTCGATGTCGATGAGCCCGCAGTCGTGGTCGTCACCGAGCATGACGTTCTTGTCGTGGAGGTCGCGGTGAATGAGCGCGTCCTGGCCGGGTGCCGCGACCGGGACCCGTGCAAACGCGGCGTCGACCGTGGCCGAAAGATCGGGGAACGCCGAGCGAACTCTGCTCCTCCACACGTCGAGATCCTCCGGCGGTGAGATCTCGATGGCTTCCCTTGCGGGATGGCAGTGAAACGCTCGGAGACCGCGGGCGAGAGTCCTCCAGGGGATGGCTTCACCCAGACGGAGCCGTTCATGGAGCGACCGCCCGGGGACGTTGTCCAGAATCATCCAGCCCTGCTCTGCCGAGTCCTGCAGAACTCGAGGGAGGCGTACCGCGGGATTCGGTTCGGGGCCTTCGAGCGCTCGGAGGAGGTCGACGGCATGGCGGATTTTCTTGGGCTTACCAAGCTTGACGAAGCGAGGAGGCGATTCCTCGAGTCGTACGACGGCTCTTTGTCCGGGCCGCCAAGCGACGATCTGCCCCTTACCCTCGAAGGTCTTCAAAGCCGAGAGGACACCGTCTTGCCATGGCGGGCAGGGGGTGAGTCTTTCCGTTCGAGGATCGAAGCTTCCATGGACCTCGCGGCCATCGGAGAGGCGCCCTCGGGCGGGCCATGGGGCGGACTTGCGGGGAAAAAGAGCCGTCCAGCGGATGTCGCCCTCGGAGGGCTGGGCCGTGGCCGGAAGCAGGGCCAGCGCCTCCTCGAGAAGAGGACGAGCGGGAAGAACGGTTTCGTCGGCCCGGTTCTTCCGTGCCCGCCGCCCGGCCGCCGCGAGCAGGCCCAGGGCTCGGGCGAAAGAGAGTTTGTCGACCTGTTCCGGATCGGCTTCGGCCGTCCACGCGGCTTCGAAGGCTCCGGCGAAGCGGTTCGCGCCTTCGGCCAAGGCGGGGCGTTCATCCCGGAGGACTCTGAGTTCAGCCAACAGGTGCCCGGCGTCCATGACGCCTTCGCCCAGGCGCGCGCGTTCGTGGTCGATGAGAACGAGGCGGCCATCGGGGCGAACCAACACCTGTCTCAGGTGGAGATCGCCGTGGATGTAGCCCGCCTTCCCGGGAGCTGGGATGGCCGCGATCAAGCGCGAAGTGAGCTGTCGGAACAATTCACCGTTCTCGCCTCGAGTGAGGGCTTGGGCTTCCTCGATGCGTTGGCGTGTGAGTTCTCTGAAAGAGAGAGGGCGCAGGCATTCCGGCCCCGCCCGGTTGAGAGAATGGAGGAGCCGGGCGAGAGAGCGGGCACGCGCCGACACCCCCATGTCGGCGAGGAGTTCCTCGGCCTCACGCCCCTCGACCCGTTCCTCCAAGTAGATCGTTCCGTTCTCCAGCACGCCGAGGGGGCGTGGGAGAACGCCTTCGGGGACCTGCCTTGCGAGATCTCGCATGAGCGTATCGAGGAAGGCTCCCCGGGAATCGGGGAAAACCCGGAGGATGAGGTCCTCGCGGCTCTTCATCCCGGTGGCATCGTCGATGAGTCCCAGGTCCGCGCGGGCGACGAAGCGGTGCTCCGGTCGATAACGCAGCGCCGTGAGAGAAGACTTCTTACCCCGCACGCGCCGATGGCCGAGCAGTCGAGAGTCGGTCAGCTTGCGCTTCAACTTCTCCATGTTCTCCACCGCGGGGAGACGACGGAGCTTGGAGTCGTTCGGGAAGACGAAGAAGACACCGCGATCCTCGGGAAGAAAGCGCACGCCCGGCCCCAAGACGGTGGTCTTCGGCCTCAACGTGGCCCACTTGGCGCGGATCGTTCGAACTCTTTCCGGATTCTCATAGACCTTGACGTAGCCAGGCACGGATGCGCTCTCCGGATCGGGAATGAGGGAGAAGCCGACCACCGCGCGCGTTCCCGCGTCCTCCCGGACGTAGGTCACCTCCGCGGACTTCACGCGGATTCCCCAGGATGCGAGGAGTTCGACCCGCGTGGTCGGCTCCGACAACAGATCGAGCAGCCCCTCGAGAGTTCCGTTCATCCGGCGGCTCCCAAGAGCCGACCTTCGCGTAGCTCGAGGATCATGTCCGGAGCCAGATCTTCGACTTGAGTGTGGCTGACGACGACGGTCGTGCGGCCTCGGGAGATGGAACGGATGGCCTGAGCCACTTCCCGTCGCGCCTTGGGATCCAGGCCTTCGAGGGGTTCGTCCAAAAGCAGGATGGATGCATGCCGCAGAGCCGCGCGAGCCAGAGAGATGCGGCGTCTTTGTCCACCGGAGAGTCGCACGCCGTCTTCGCCGATCTCGGTGTCGAGCCCCTCGGGAAAGCTGGTCGCGAATTCGGTGACGCAGGCTTCCCTGGCCGCTTCCTCGACGTCCGACTCCGTGGCATCGGGGCGCGCGAAAAGGATGTTCTCTCTGATCGACCCCGAGAAGAGCAGGTCGCTCTGGGGGACGTAGGCGAATCGTTCTCGGTATGAGTCGAGAGCAAACTGTCGGATCGGAGTCCCGTCCACGAGGATTTCTCCTTCCGTCGGATCAAGGAGTCGCAGGAGGAGCCCCAACGTCGTGGACTTCCCCGAACCATTGGCGCCCTGGAGCACACACAGGCTGCCTGCCGGGATCTCGAAGTCCAACCCGTGAAGAGCCAAGCGATCCTCCGTGTACCGATGACGCACCCCCTGGAATCGAATCGTACCTCGGAATGACGGGGCGGGGGCGCCTTGCAGTTTCTTCTCAGGCGGAAGGTCCAAAACTTCGATGAGGCGCTCGGCGCACGAAGCGGCTTTCGCCAAACGAACCCCGTCTCTCGCCATCTTGCGCAAAGGCTTGTAGAGGGCCCGCGTGTAGGAGAGAACGACGAGAAGAGCGCCCACGGTCAGGTCCCCCGACAGGACCCGATGGCTCCCGACGAGAAGGACGGCGCCGAGGCCCAGGCCGGTCAGGACCTCGGTCTGCAGTCCCGCCTTGGCGGCAATGCGTGTCGCCTGTACGCCGGCTTTTTCCCCCGAGCGGGCGAGATTCGTGAAGAGGCGGGCACTGCGCTCCTCGGCGCCGTAGGCCTTGATGAGATGGATTTGCCGCAGCAACTGGTTTGCGAGCGAGGCCGCCCCCCCTTCTTTCTTGCGTTGCTTGCGCACGACGAGATGCATCCTGCGGGTCGAGCGACGCATGGAGAATGCGAGCAGCGGGATCGGCACCAACGGGAGCAGACCCATCACGGGGTCGATCCAGATCAACAATCCCAGCGTGCACCCGAAGATCAAGAGCCTCTGGATCAACGAGATCCATCCCGCGAAGATGATATCGCGGACCATGTTGACGTCGCCGAAGATGCGGACCAGAAGATCCCCCGTGGCGGCGCGATGGTGGAAACTGAGCGGGAGGAGTTGCAAGTGCTCGCACACGAGCCGCCGAATGCGCGTCGTCACCTTGCGCCCGACCTGGGCCAGAGTGACCTGCGCCACCATTGTGAAGAAGCCTATTGTCAGCGGAATGAGGACGAGGGCGGCTCCCGAGAACCAGATGAGTTGCTCGGAGGAAAGACCTGCCAGGGGGCCGGGCGGTGGCGTCCCCTTGGAGCGAAGAACGCTGTCGACGACCAGTTTCAGCGGCCATGGCCGTGCCAATTCGGCCGCCGTGACCAAACCTGTCGCGAGAGCGCCGCGGGCGAGGAGAGGCTTCTGATCGGAAAGAAACCGACCGAAGTGTCTGAAGGCGGCGCGTGCCGTGGCCAGCGTCGAGGCGGTTTGCTCCAGAACGTTGTTCATGCGCGAGCGGCCTTGTCTCCCTCGAGGGCGCGGACGACCCGATGAGCTGATTGGTCCCACGTGAACGCTTCGAACACGCGGGCCCGCCCCACCTGACCGAGCCGTTCCCGTTCGCGGGGATTCTCCAGCAACCATGCGGCAGCGTCGATGAGTTCCTCGAGATCGCCCGGAGCGACGAGCCTGGCGGCGTCCCCGGTCAAGAAAGGAACATCCCCGATGGAAGTTGCCAGGAGCGGCACTCCCGCCGCCATGGTTTCGAGCACCTTGAGGGGGCAGAAGTAGAAATTTTCCGATGGAAGGTAGGGCGCCAGGCCGAGGTCGGTCTCCTGCAGAGCGCGGATGGCCGTCTCTTGGGAGAGAGGGCCGGTCGATTCGAACTTGCCGCTCAAGCCCAGAGCCTGCATCGCCTCGGCCAACTCCGCGCAGCCAGGCCCCCCACCCACGATTCTCAGGCGGACGGCGAGCCCTCGTCGTTTCAGTCCCTGGACGAGTTGGGGAAGCAGCTTGCCTCCGTGCCACGGCTTCGGGTGGCCCAGGAACCCCAAGGCAAAGGGGCCCTCGCGACGGCAAGGCGCCGGAGAGGGAAAGATCCGGGGATCCACGCCGTTGGGTAGGTGTTCGAGGCCCCTGTCGTGACCTCGAACCTTGCGAATATGGTCCCTCAGCTCCCTCGACACGGCGAAAACGAGATCCGCGTCGCGCCATAGCTTCAACTCCCACGTCGCATCTTGGGAACTGAGGGTGTTCGGTCGAAACCGCCCGGCCTCTTCGACGAGGGGGGCGTTCACTTCGAGCGCAAAGGGGAGACCCAGGGCTTGCGCCGCGCGCAAACCGTCAATGTGTCCCAGGGAATAGCGCTCATAGATTGCGTCGGCTTGGATGGCTCGCGCTGTCGTGACCAACGTGTCCACGTCGGTACCCTCGACGACTCGGACGGCAGCGTCGATCGAGCCGGGGCGTCGGGTGCAGAGAGTGACGTCATGGCCAATGCGCCCCAGGGCGCCGATCAGGGAGCGAAGGTGGATCGAGGCCCCTTTGCTTCCATCCGGCGCGATGCCCGAATCTCCATTGACGTAGAGGATTCTCATGCTCGGGACTCCTCCCGTGCGGCGGCATTCCGGATGGCCCCTCGGAAGACGCTCACGAGTTGGGGGAGCGTTTTCTTGCGGTCGAAAAGTCGTCGTGCGCGACGCGGCCCGGATTCTTGCGCGCGACGTCGGAGCGCCGCGTCTTCGTGGAGTCGGCGGATGGAATTCGCCAATCCGGCGACGTCGTCGGGGTCGACGAGAAGGCCTTGGGCCGTGTCTTCCACGATCTCGGGAATCCCCACCAAGCGGGTCGAGACGATGGGGAGTCCCATGGCCATCGCCTCGATGAGGACCGTCGGCAAAGCGTCTTGATTGCCGTCTCGGCCCCGGCGGCATGGGAGAACCATCATCTCGGCTCGACCCATCGCTCGCAGCACTTCATCGCGGGGCTGGGGGCCGGCAAAGTGGACGTCGTCGAGGTTCAAAGAGCGGGCCAGCTCCCGCAAGGCGCCCGATTCGTCGCCGTCACCCAGGATGTCGCAGCCGATCACGAGCCCCTCATCGCGAAGTTGCGCCAACGCCTTCAGAAGTAGATCGAAACCCTTCTTTTCGACGAGGCGGCCCACGGCGAGGATCCGCTGTGAAGACCTGGTCGACGCGCTGGTGGCGTGAGTCAGGAAACTCGGGTCGTCCAGGGGAAGGCCGTTGTAAATGCGGTGAATGCGGTCCGCGCGTCCACTGAAGAAGCGGTCAGCGACGAAACGCCGATTGAAGTCGCTCACCGTGACGATCCCGGACGTCCGCGCGGAGACCGCCCGGAACAGGTCGGCGTCGATCCCGTGTCGAAAGATGTCTTTGGCGTGGCATGTCACCGTAAACGTCGGTCCTCCTTGGACGCGACTTGCCGCGGCGACCTGTGCCGCCACGGTCATGAAGTGGGCGTGGATGTGGTCGTATCCCCTCTGTTTCGCCAGCCGAGCGAGGGCGGCACCTTGCGCCCACCGTCGCGTTCCCTTCCCGCCGGGGATGCGCTCGAGCCCCGCGATCAGATCGCGGGCGTCATCGCCCTGATCAGGGATCCTCTCCGGGCTTCGAGGCCGGCGGAGGAAATGGACGGGGGCTCGCAGACGAGCCAGGTCCTTGTGCCGCGGTTCATCGTCGGGCTCGCGCAGCGAGACGACTTCCACCTCGATGCCTGATTCCTCGAGGCCCAGGAGTTCGTTGAGAATGAAAGTCTCGGAGAGTCGGGGGAACTTCTTGAGAACGTAGGCGACGCGCATGACTCAGGCTCTCCGTCTCAGTTCGAGTTCCATGAGCGCCATGAGTTCGTCGCGAGTGCGTCTCAGCCCATTGAGACACAGCTGTCCTTCCGGTCGAGAACCTTCCATCCTCTGGAAGAACCCCTCGATGACCTGCGGTCCGAGATCGCGCTGGCGACACCAATCCAGGCCGGAGAGGGGGGCCAACCGGCGGGCTCGAAGGAGCTGCTCCTGTCTCGGCTTTTCTCGGGGAACCAGCAGGGCCGGCACGCGGGCCGCCAGGATTTCCACCACCGAGTTGTACCCGGCCATGGAGATGACTCCTTTCGCCGCCGCGATGCGGCGTTCCATGCACGGATCGAACGCGACGAACTCGACATCGCCGGAGAGAGCGTCGCACCGCTCCTTGATCTCCTGTCGCCGGCGGTCCGAGAGGAAGGGTCCCGTGACGACATCGACGCCGAACGGGAGAGGCGCCGAGCGGCCTTCGAGGGTCGTGAGAACGGAACGAAGCAATCGGTGCCCGTCGCCGCCGCCCCCGGCCATCACCAGAAGGCGCCCCGACGGCCGAACTCTGGGCATCCGGCGAGCCAGGTAGCCCACGTGGCGAACTTTGGGTTCACCGAGTCCGTCCTTGAGTTCACTCAGCCCCAGCTCTTGTGCCGTGGTGAGGAAACGCGAGCAACCGTACACGACGACCCGGTCGTAGTCCTCGCGCAGTCGATCCATCACGCCGTCCCTTTGCCAGCTGCGGCGAACCGAATCCGCTTCGTCGATGATGTCGCGCATGCCCAACACCAGACGTTGATCCCCGGAGCGTTGCTTGAGCGCATCCAGCAAGGGGCGCAACTCGCCGCCCACGCCGATGGGCGCGTGGTCGACGAAGACGAGGTCCGGTCGGAAGTCCCGCCACGCACTCAAGATGAGTTGGGACCTCATGTTCAAAAGCCGGCGAATGGGGATGTCCAAGTCCCTGGACCGGTAGGTCCCGTCCGCCTGCTTGAGCACCGCCGGAAGCTGCAGAGTCCCCACTCCCTTCGGCAACTCGAAGGCCTGCGCCCTCGGCGAGCCGGTCGCGATCAACACGTTGACGGGAGGCGAGGACTCGGCGAGACGCTCCGCGATGAGCAGGGATCGCCTGAGATGCCCCAGTCCGTACGTGTCGTGGCTATAGATGAGAACGCGCTTCATTGGGGCAAGAACACCATGGCGTCCGAATCCGCTTCCACGCCCGTGGTGGGGTCGGTGACCGTCAGGCGGAACTTGTGGGGAAGTCCCGCGTGGGCCGGATTCAGAGGGGGAAGGGTGACGGGGAAGAACTGACCGAAGATGTAGCCGCCGGGGCCCAGGACGACGGGAGCGCCGCTGACCAATGTCGTGACGTTGCCGAAAGGGTCTTCCACTTCGACCGCAAGAAACACGCCGGACGTGAAGGCTGTCGGGTTGTAGATCAGGGCGTTGACGAAAAGGGGACTGCCAGGCGGAACGATCTGCGGGTCCGGGTTGGCGGGGTCATCCAGGAAGACGAACATGGGGACGATGGGGAGGTTCGCATTCAACGTGGTGGGGCCGCTGATCGCCACGCTGGAGAACGTCTGATCCTGGGCGAGGCTCGCCTTGCGGGTCTTGAAGGTGACGTCCACTGTTCCCAGGGGTGCGAGGACCGTGTAGGCGCCGTTGGCGTCCGTGAGGTTGTTCAGTGTTTCGATGACTTGGCCCGTGCCAGGTACAGTGAGGACGACGGCGCAGTCGTCTTCCGGGAGTCCGCCCGCGAAGGCTGTCACCGTGCCTGAGAGCGGGAACCCCGCCTGCAGGTTGAAGGTGGGGACGGTTCCGCTGGTGTTGAACGTGATGTAGGGGCTACTCGCGGCGACGAGTCCCAGGCTCGGGTCCGGCCGCGCCACGATGCGGTAGGACCCGGGGGCCACGACGACCTTGAATTGACCCGTGGGCCCGGTCACATCGTCGATGGTGAACTGGACGACGTCGCCGGCTTGGGAGCGGGCGTCGATGTCGGTGTCGACCACGGGAATCCCCATGGGATCCACAAGGAAGCCCGAGATCTCCACGCCCGCGAGCATGTGATGGACGCCGACGTTTGTCTGGCTGGTCACGGTGACTCCGAAGATCCGCTGATCCACGAGGAGCTGGCCCGGGGCGTGCTGGAAACTCACATCGAACGTGCCCGTGGGGACGATCACCGTGAACACGCCTTGGGTGTTCGTGTTGTCGCCCGGCGTCTCGA
>DRQF01000162.1 GCA_011369445.1 Planctomycetota bacterium
ACCCCGGGAAGAGTCCACCCCGGGAACGGCAGGAACAACTCACGGGCCCCCGTGGCGAGAATGAGGTGGTCGCCGGAGAAGACTTCGAGGCCACGGGGCGTGCGGAGGACCAGTCTTCGATCGGGTAGAGGAATGAGGACCTCCGAGTTCAAATGGACATTCACACCGAGCGCGCGCGCCTTGGCGATCAATTCTCTCGCCGGGGATGAGTCGACGTCCTCTCCTCGCCAGACCTGTCCTCCGAGGGCCGCCCGAGCGTCCACGAGACCGACGCTGCGCCCTCGTTTCGCGGCTTCGACGGCGGCTTCGAGGCCGGCGGGGCCTCCGCCCACGACGAGCACGTCGTAGGGGGTGGGGCGGGGGGCGGCCCGGAGCGTGTTCGGATGGCTCCCCATCTGTGGCAGGCAGGTGCGGCGGCAGCGGCCGTCGTCGTCGGGGAGGAGACAGGAAAAGCAGCTACCCATCCCGCAGAGCGGGCCGGTGGGCCGACCACGCCCATCTCGCCACGGCCAAGGCGCGGCGTGGTTCATGAGACGGATGGCTTCCGAGGGCTGAGGCCTCGGCGCATGCGAGCGGTCATTCATGGTCCGACCCTTCCGGGATGCGTCCAGGGAGAAAGGGGGTCCAGTCCATCGCGAGGCTGCGCCCGCCGATGTGATCGGCGATCAGCCGGGCGGTGCCCAGGCTCTGCGTGATACCCAGTCCTTCGTGCCCGGTGGCGAACAGGAGGGTGGGATCCCGGGGATGGGGGCCTATGAGCGGCAAATGGTCGGCCGTGGCGGGGCGGAAGCCACTCCAGCACCTCACTAACGACTGCCGCGAGAGGAAGGGCAAAAAGCGGACGGCGCGCTCCATCATGCGCGCAAAGCGTTTCGGGTCCACGCGGCGGGTCGAGTCGGACAGGGAACGGGTGGAACCGATCAGCGTCTGACCATCCGGGCGAGGCTGCGCGTTGAAGGCCACGGAGTCTCCAGAAGAGGCGTGGGTGCTTCGCATGTAACCCAGCTCCACGAGCTGATGCCTCACGTGGAGAGGGCTCCGCCACGTGATTCCCAACTCGCCCTTCTTGGGGAGAACGCGAAGGCCCCGCGCCAGGTCTTGGACGAGATGGGAACTCTCCCAGCCCGCCGCGATGACCACGTGGCGCGAAAAAAAATCCTCTCCCCGGGCGAGTCGAACCCTCCCTCCTCCCACTTGGGTCACCGTGGCCCCGAGATCGATCTTCGCGCCCTTTTGCGCGGCGTCCTCCAGCAGCTGGCAGGCCGCCGCCGGGGGATACACGATGGCATCGGACGGGACGAGGAGACCTCCCGCAAGGTCCTCGGCGAGCAGCGGTTCGAGCCGGCGCAATTCCGCCGCCGTGACGAGGTCGGAGTCGACGCCTCCCGCGGCCAACGCCGCTTTCTTGGCGCGAGCCACATCCAGATCCTCGTTGCTCTCGGCGACCCATAGCGTCCCCGCCGGGTTCCACTGGACCGCTTCGCGCCACTTCTTCCGGCGCCACAGATCGAGAGAGAGACGACAGAGTTCGAGCTGGGGAGGGGAGCCGTCCAAAGCGACGAGGTGCCCCATCCCGCGTCCCGTGGCTCCCGTGAAGCCCCGACTGCGATCGAGGACGAGGACGGAACGATCCGTCCCCGCGAGCGCTTCCGCGATCGCCGCGCCGACGATGCCGGCTCCCACGATGACGACATCCCACCTCGAAGGATTCACGGCGACGGCGCCGGCATCACGAGGTCCAACCCTCGCGGAGGGGGTCGTCCGCCTCGAAGAGGAGCGTGGATTCGGCGGTGATCCAGGCACGGCCCACGATCGTGGGGATCACCCCTTCGCCCTCGATTTCGTAACTCCCACGGAAAACGCCTCCGGTCAGGCTTATCTGCGTCCAGACTTCTCCCGGAGCGAGAGCGCCATCGGCGGCCAGGCATGCCAACTTCGCGCTCGTTCCGGTTCCGCAAGGGGAGCGGTCCCATGCGCCCCCCGGGCAGAGGACGAAGTTTCGAGTGGTCCGCGGGGCTATGGGCGCATACAGCTCGATGTGATCGATGAGGGCGCCATCCTCGCCGGTGGCGCCGGCCTGCTCCAGGCTGTCTCGAATGTCGAGGCAAAGAGCGACGAGCTCGGATTGGCGAGAGAGTCGAAGTTCCTCTTCGGGGCGCTCGGCGACAAAGAACCAGTTTCCTCCCCAGGCGATGTCCCCCCTGCAAGAACCGTGTTCCCGAGTTCGTACCGTGCGATCCTTCTCATGGCGGAACGCTCTCACATTCTCGATGGCGATGGTCTCGTCGGAAAGGAGTTCCGCCTGAATGTCTCCGACGGGCGTTTCCAGACGGTGCCGGCCGGTGCCAATCCGACCGAGATACTGAAGAGTTCGGAGGACTCCCATCGCCCCGTGCCCGCACATCCCCAGATAGCCCTCGTTGTTGAAGAAAACGACCTGTGCCGAGGCGTGCTCCGAGACGGGCGGCAAGAGGTAGGCGCCGACGATCGCTTCGTGTCCTCGGGGCTCGAGGATGAGGGCGCGGCGCAACCCGTCGTGGTGCCGGGCCAGTTCGTCGCGACGCTCCGCGGCCGTCCTGCCTCCCAATTCCATCGGCAGGGCGATGACGACCCGAGTCGGTTCTCCCTCCGTGTGGGAGTCGATGACTTCCAAGCGCTCCATGGCTACCCCTGGGGAAAGACTATCAGGGAGGCGGGCGCCGACCCTTCTTCCTCAGGTGAATACCCTAAGAATGGGGTGTCGTCCAGTCGGGTACAATCTCGGGAGGGCGTCGAGGAGATTGGCCTGATGAAGGACCAACTTGTAGGACTCCAGCAGGCGGTTCTGGCCTCGATTACGATGCGAGACACGCCCGAGAGGACTCTCAGCCTCTTGTGTCATCTCGTTGAGGAGATCTCACCACGGAGCATTGCGACCGTGATGCGCCTCGACCCCGAGGAGGGTGTTCTCAACCTCTCGATCGGCCCGTCCCTGAATCCCCGACAGCGCCAGTTCTTCCAATCTCTCAGGCCGGGGCCGCATAGCGGATCCTGCGGGGCTGCCGTCTTCTCGGGAAGGATGGAGATCGTTTCCGACACGGAAACCGATTCTCGTTGGGATGCGCTGCGCCCGCTTGCCCGCGAACTGGGAATACGCTCCTGCTGGTCGATCCCGCTTCTGGACCGCGAAAGGAACATCCTCGGCACCTTCGCCGTCTCGGGGATGTCCGTGCGCTCTCCGAGCGACGAACAGCGGCAGTTGCTGTCGATTGCCGCGGATTTGGCGGGACTCGTCATAGAGTTGGACCGGGTGGATTCGAGTGCAAGGAGCCAGTCGGCTCTTCTTCGTGCGATCGTCGAGAATACCGAGGATCCGATCTTCGCGAAGGACCTGGAAGGGAGGTACACGTTCGCCAACCGAGCCCAGGCCGAGGGGCGAGGGCTCACCCCGTCGGAGATGATGGGGCTCACGGATGACGATGTCTTCACCGCGGATGAGGCCCGATGGAATCGCAGCACGGATCTCGAGGTGATCCGTACCGGAGTGAAAGTGGTTCGCGAGCGGAGCTACGTTCAACGACCTTCTGGTGAGATTCTCCACTTCCTCGTCCAGAAATACCCCTATCTCGACGAGAACGGGGAGATTTGCGGAGTGATGGGAATCGCCCGCGATGTCACGGAGTTGCGTGAAGCGGAGCGCGCGACCCAACGGTCGCGCCATTTGGAGAGCTTGGGCGTGCTTGCGGGGGGAGTCGCACACGACTTCAACAATCTCATGATGACCGTTCTCGCGAACTCGGAACTTCTGCGTGACGGTTCGCGTCAGGCACGCCATCGAGAACAGGCCATCGACGACATCCAGGTGTCGGCCAGACGTGCCGCCGAACTCACCGATCAACTGCTCATGTTCGCCGGGAAGAGCCGTCCGATTCATCGCGTCATGGATGTGGCCGCCACGGTGAGCCAGGCCCTTCGGCTGGTGAAGGCGGACGGAGATGCGATCACGTGGAACGAGGACGTCCAGGAGTCCTTGCCCCCGGTCGAGGCCGATCCCGTTCAGGTCCGTCAGGTCATCGTGAACCTCCTCCGCAACGCAAAGGAGGCCCTCGGAGTGCGCGGCGGCAGCGTGACCGTCCGGGCGCGGTTCGAGAAGACCTCGAAGGGGAGTGAGGATGCGGTCCTCGTGATCGAGGTGCATGACGATGGTTGCGGAATCGACGAGCAGGATCGGGACCGTGTCTTCGAGCCATTCTTCAGCACGAAGGCGACCGGCAGGGGGCTGGGCTTGGCGGCGGCGCGGGGTATCGTTGCGGCTCACTGTGGGCGCTTGGAAGTGCTGGCGAGCGAGGAGGGGGGGACCCTCGTGCGGATCTCCCTCCCCGCTCGACGTGTCGCGGCTCCCGCTGCGCCCAAGATCTCTCGGGCCATCGTCGGCAGCACTCCGAAAAGGGTTCTCGTGATCGAGGACGACGCCAGTGTCTTGCGAGTGGTGGAACAGATTCTCGTTCGTCGCGGGGTCAATGTGCTGACCGCTCGCGAGGGCAGCGAAGGACTTCGAATCCTGGAGGCAGAGAATGAGACCTTGGATGTGATCCTGGTGGATCTGACGATGGAGGGGATGGACGGGGCGGCCTTCATGAAGGCCGCCCGCGAGAAGGGGTTCCATGTCCCCATCGTCGTGATGACGGGGCTCGGGGCGCCGGACGCCGATCGGCATCTCGGCGAACTGAGGCCTCAGGCGATCCTGCGGAAGCCGTTTGACGGGGACTCTCTCGAGAGGACGCTCTGCGAAGCCACCGCCGGAGCCGAAGGCTGAACGCCGGCTCCGGCCGACGCAATTCCTCTATCGCAGGGGCGAGTAGTCGAATTGCTGGCCGCCGACCGAGGCTTCGAACATCGCCCCCGCGGTTGGCATGGTGAAGACGGCGACTCCGTTTTCATAGTCAGCCGTCGCAGCGGCTCCGGACCGAGCGGCCACAGCGGAAGCGTTTCCGCTGAACTCCAAACGGTTGTCCGTGAAGTCTCTGAAGGCGTCTTCATCCTTGAAGAAAACGATCTCGCGGTATTCCTGGCCTCCCAGCTGGAACCCCACCGTCACCTGGGAGAGGGTCGCCACGCCGACGAGCTTCCCACCCCTGTACACCTGCCCCTCTCCGTGGGCTCCTCCGATCCCGACGGCGCCCTTGCCGACCGCCGGAAACACGACATACCCGTAGGAGTCTTGGAAGAATCTCTCGATGCTCGGGTCCGCCGCCTTGAACCTACGAATGGCATCCTTGACTTCCACATCCAGAATCCTCGCGTCCGGGCTGTCCTGGCGAGCCAGGTCCTTGCTGCTGGAGCAGGAAGTCGGAATACCGATCAGGGTTGCGACGATGAAAAGCAGGCAGATTCTCGATGCCATGAGGGGGTCCTCCTTGTTCTCTCGGGGTGGTGTCGGCGAGGCACGACGGTTGTCGCCATGACTGGTTAAGCTGTCGACACATCTTCGACCAACGCCAGCGTATGAGGCCGTCGAGTTCGGTGCAAGCGGGACGCGCCTTGGGTTGGAGGATCCCGCGGAGAGGTTCGACGGTTTCGGTGTTCCCTCCCACCACGAAGAAGGAAATTAACGCCCTTGATTGACGCTGCCGCGAACCCGCTTCTTTTGCTGGCTGTCGTCCTCGTCGCGGGGGCGGCGTTTGGGACGTTGGCCAAACTGGTCCGGCTGCCCTCGGTCACCGGCCAAATCCTCGTCGGCATCGTCATCGGTCCGGCAATGATCGGACTCGTGGCAAGAGATGACATTCATCATCTTCAGCCGTTGATCGACTTCGCCCTGGGATTGATGGCCGTCTCCGTCGGCAGCCACCTCGTCTTTCCTCGCCTGCAGGTGGCGTTCAGACGCCTGCTCTATCTGTTGATCTTCGAGGTGACCATCACGCCGATTCTCGTCTTTTCGGGTCTTCGAATCATCTCGAACGAGTCGTGGCAGCTGGTGCTCCTATTGGCGGCGATTTCGGTCTCGACCGCGCCGGCAACGATTCTGGCCCTCGTGAAGGAAACCCATGCGAAGGGTGTGTTCGTCAAGACGTTGGTCGTGGCCGTCGCCCTGAACAATCTGGCCTGCATTCTCCTTTTCGAACTGGCTCATGCCATCGCCCGGGCGAGCTTGATGGAGGACGAGGGGTACGCTTTTGCCGCGGCCGTCGTCGAACCCGCCAAGGAGGTCCTCTACGGGATCCTCCTGGGGTGTGGAATCGGACTCCTCCTGATTGGAGTGACCCGGAAGGTCGTTCGTACGGATCGTCTGACCGCTCTTTCGATGATGGCGATACTCTTGACCGTGGGTCTGGCCGACGCATTCGACGTCTCCGTCCTTCTGAGCTGCCTGTTTCTGGGCGTGACCCTCGCCAACCTCACTCCCGACAAGGAGGAGATTGGACATAAGGTCTTCGATAACTTCGAATACGCCATCTTCTCGGTCTTTTTCACCGTGGCCGGAATGGAGCTCGATTTCGCCTACCTCGTGCCGGGAGGCCTGCTGGCGCTTGCGACCTTCATTCTTCGCGTTTCGGGAAAGATCACCGCGGCCTGGCTCGGAATGAAGCTGGCTCATGCCACGGCCAGAGTGCGGTACTGGCTGGGTCCGGCCTTGGTGCCGCAGGCCGGTCTCGCCGTGGGGCTCGTCCTTTTGGTCTCGGAGGATCCTGTCTTCGGAGAAATGAGATCGCTTTTCCTGGCGGTCGTATTGACGTCCGTTTTGCTGGCGGAAATCGTGGGGCCGGTCCTCACTAAGTTGGCGATCATGAAATCGGGCGACGGGGGCAAGGATCGTCCACGCGTGTTGGACTTCCTTGCAGAGGAATGCATCACCACCGATCTCAAGGGGCCGACGAAGGAGGACGCGATCCGCCAGCTTTTGGACCTTGCTCTTTCGGCCGGACGTCTCTCACTGGACCGGGAGGACCTCATCGCTCGTATCCTTGCCCGCGAGAGGGAATCGTCGACCTGCCTCGGAATGGGGCTGGCCCTGCCCCATGCGCGGGTCGATGAAGGAGAGTTTCTCGTGGGCGCGATGGGAATCAATCGGGACGGCTTCGACTGGGCGACGCCGGACGACCGTCCCATTCACTGCGTGGTCTTGCTCCTCACACCCCGGAACATGCCCGAGCGACACTTGGAGGTCTTGTCTTCACTGGTGGGGATCGTCGGAGGAGACCGGGCCATTCGCCAGCAGCTCTTTCACGCCAAGACCCCGGCCCACGTCTACGAGTTGCTGCACGTGAACGAAGATGCCGAGGACTTCAACGCGTATCTGGATGAATGAGGGCCAGAGAACTCATTGATCGGGGCCTCCTGCCAGCTCGAGCAGATCCTTCTCATCGATGATCGTGACACCCAGGGCTTTTGCTTTCTTGAGTTTGCTCCCCGGCTTCTCGCCGACCACGAGGTAATCCGTGGCTCGGCTGACACTGGAGACGGGCTTCCCTCCGGCTCTCTTGATGAGATTCTCCGCCTCTTTCCGTGTCATTCCCTCAAGCGTGCCCGTCAGGACGAAGGTCTTGCCCGCAAGGGGGCCGTCACCCTTGGGTGCGGTCGTTTGCGCTTTGACGCCCGCAGCCAAGAGAGCGTCGATGACCTCGCGATGTTCCTGGGAACCGAAGTAGCCGACGATGGAGTGGGCCGCCTTTTCTCCGATGCCGTGAATGGCCGCGAGCTCGTCGACACCCATCTCGTAGAGGTCCTTGATGCCCTGAATCCGTCCGGCCACGAGTTCGGCCACATGGGGGCCCACGTGCCGGATGCCCAGGGCATAGATGAGGCGGGGCAAGGTGGTCGTCTTGGAGGATTCCAGCGCAGTCAAGACGTTCGTGGCGCTGAGGTCGCCCATGCGCTCCAAGGAGAGGAGGTCCTCCTTGCTGAGGGCGTAGAGATCGGCGATCGTTTTGACCTTTCCCGTCTCTACGAGCTGATGGACGAGTTTCTCGCCCATGCCTTCGATATCCATGGCGTCCTTCGACACGAAGTGGAGAATGGCGCCCTCGAGTTGGGCCGGACAGTGTCGATTGGGACACCGAACGACCACCTCGTTCTCGTCTTTTTCGACGGCGGTTCCGCACACCGGGCAGTGAGTGGGAACGGGAATCGGGCGCTCCCGGCCGTTTCGCTCCCCGGTCAGCGCCTTCACGACCTTGGGGATGACGTCGCCGGCTCGCTCGACCAGAACACGATCTCCGATGCGCACGTCCAGGCGTTTGATCTCGTCCCAGTTGTGGAGACTGGCGGAACTGACGGTTACCCCCCCGATGCGAACCGGATCGAGAACGGCCACCGGGGTCAGGGCTCCGGTCCGACCGACGCTCACCTCGACGTCGAGAAGGCGCGTTGATGTCTGACGCGGCTTGAACTTGCAGGCGATCGCCCATCGGGGCGATCGAGTACGGATCCCCAGAGTGCGTCGGAGCCGGAAGTCATTGACCTTGAGGACGGTGCCGTCGATCTCGTAGGGAACGCGGTCCCGCTCCTCCTCGAGACGGGCGTGGTGCCGCACGGCTTCCTGGATGTCATGGGTGAAGAGAATCCACGGATCCGCGGTCTTCAGTCCCCAGGCTCTGAAGTGGACGAGAAGGTCCCGCTGGGATGAGATGTCCGCGCCCTCGATGCGACCCGTGGCGTAGAAGAGGGCGTCGAGGGGACGGGAGGCCGTGATCTTGCTGTCGAGTTGCCGAAGAGAACCTCCCGTGAAGTTTCTGGGGTTTGCGTATCGGCCCTCCTCCTCGGTCCGCTTGGCGTTGAACTCCTCAAAGAGGGACTTTTCCGTATAGGCCTCGCCCCGGATCTCGATCAGTCGGGGCGGGGCGATCTCTTCGGTCCTCAAGCGGAGCGGGATGCTGCGAATCGTCTTCACGTTGTCCGTGATGTCCTCTCCCCGATATCCGTCCCCCCGCGTCGCGCCCAAGGTCAGCAGTCCGTCCTCGTAGGTGAGGCTGATTCCGATCCCATCGACCTTGGGCTCCATGACGTACTCGACGACGTCCCCATCGAGTCCCAAGTCCTTCTTGATCCTCCGGTCGAAGTCCACGATGTCCTCGTCGGTGAGGGCATTGGCGAGGGAGAGCATGGGCTCCAGATGCCGGACCTCCCGAAACCCGGAAGCGGGGGGGGCCCCGACCTTCTTGGTCGGCGAGTAGGGGGAGTCGAACTCCGGATGCTCGGCTTCGAGACGCTCCAGTTCGCGAAAGAGTTCGTCGTACTCGGCGTCGGAGGCCCTCGGTTGGTCCAGGACGTAATAGGCGTAGGAGAGCTCTTCGAGGCGCCGTCGAAGTTCCTCGATTCTCTTGGCAACGTCCATCCATGATCTCCTGCGTCAGAGAATGAGCATCGCGTCACCGTAGGAGAAGAACCGGTATCTCTCCTCGATGGCTCGTCGATAGGAATCCAGAACGCGTTGTCTCCCCGCGAACGCGGATACGAGGAGCAAGAGGCTGCTCTTCGGGAGGTGAAAGTTCGTCAACAGCCCGTCGATGGATCTTACGGGCAAAGGGGGGTGGATGAAGATGCCCGTCATGCCTCGAGAGGGGACGACCCGCTTCTCGGATGGAGACCACGCCGACTCCAGGCAACGAAGCGACGTCGTGCCCACCGCAATGACCCGTCGGCCCCTGGACCTCGCGGCGTTGACCTCCCGGGCGGCCTCCTCGGAGACCTCGAAGAACTCCTCGTGCATCACATGTTCGCGGATGTCCTCGGTCTGTATGGGCTGGAACGTCCCCAAACCCACGTGGAGCAGGACGCGAGCGATCCGGACGCCTTGTTTTTTCGCGGAGCTGAGGAGCGCCTCTGAGAAGTGCAGACCGGCGGTCGGGGCAGCGACAGCGCCGGGCTGGTCCCCGTACACGGTCTGGTAGCGCTCTCGATCGAGGTCGGCCAGTGGATCCGCGGTGCGATCTCTTTTGATGTAGGGAGGCAGGGGCATCTTTCCGTTCGACTCGAGGTGGGCGCGAAGGGAACCCCGGGTCTCGCGGAGGCGCCATGCGCCCCGGCCTTGGGATTCCAGAACCTCGAGGGCCACCTCACCGTTCCCGAGAAGAAGGGCTTCCCCCGGTCGAAGCCGGCCGCGCGTCTTCACGAGGGAGCGCCAGATCCCCTCGGGCTCGGCGGCGAGGATGAGGAACTCGACCTTTCCCCCGGTGGCGTTCCGCGTCCCGAAGACCCGCGCCGGAATCACCCGCGTCCGGTTCAGGACCAAGACGTCGCCGGGGTGAAGGAAGGAGAGAACTTCCGAGAACACCGTGTGCTGGCAGGAGCGTTCGGCGCGATTCAACACCATGAGGCGCGACCCCTCCCGGCGTTCCGCCGGTTTCTGGGCGATGAGGTCTTCGGGAAGGGCGAAGTCATAGTCCTCGATCGAATAGGAGATCTCGGTCACCGGTTCGGACCTCTCCATCCGTGCAGCTCGAGGTACCTTTGCGCAATGCCCCGGTCACGCTCGGGAATGGCCACGAGCGCCGGCGCCGTGGGCAAAGTTTGGATCGAGGGCGCGTTCTTGGACGGTGTCGGCTCCCGCCCCGTGGTCGCCGTTGCGCGGCCGGTGACGCCCGCTGCTTGGAGGATCGCCAGGGCCAATCGTCTCTTGCGCTCGAGATCCAGGCGACGGCCGCCGTCAGCGCGGGGTCGTCCGAGACCGAGCGCCGCGGCCAAGCCGGAGCCGAGATCGCCTTTTGCCGCCGCCGAGAGAGCAGCGCGCATCCTGGGATCGGGCTCGCTTGCCGCGGCCTTCGCGAGAGCTTCGCGCAGGCGAGCTCGGGCGTCGTCACTGAGCTCCACGCGCGTCATCTCAGGAATCAGGTCAGCGGCCAGGTCCCGCGCCGCCGGGCGGTCTCCGCTCTCGAGGGCGCGGGCGAGAGACTCGACGTCCTTTCGAGAAAGGGGATCGGGGGCGGTGCTCTTCTCGAGAATCCGCCTGGCCGCGTCGACGATCTCGTCTGGACTCCGTGCGCCGCGCAGCTCCTCGGGCAGGATGCGGGATGTGTCCTTCGAGTCGAGCCCCAAGGATTCCGCTGCTCGACGGAGCAACGCCGTGCGCCCCGGTGCGACGGGCGTGCGTCGAGGCGCGGCCCACCAGGCCGAACCGGTCACGAGACTCAACAGGACGAGAGCCGTGAGAATGGGGCCCTTCGGAGGAAGGGGCATCCGGCGGGGGTCGTAGGTGGGCGAGCGCTGCGCGACCTGCTTGGCCACGAGGGTTCGCATGGGGCTGGAGCGCCACGGAAACAGCACGGAGAGCAGGCGCTCTTCGTCGTTGGCAACCCGTCCCAGCTCGCGAGCGCCTTCCTCGGGCCCGGGGCGATCCTTCCAGAGCAGTCCAGCGATTAGGGCCGCCGCTGAGAGCATCAGGATCGGGAGTTGCCAACGGAGCAATGAGGGAGGAAGCGGACGCGCGTGAGCCACGAGTAGCGGCGGCACGGCCAGCAGGAGTGCGCCTCCGAGAATCGGTGGGGCGAGGAGGAGTGCGCGACGCATGAGGAGCAGGCGGCGTGCCTTCGCCGTGCGGGTCACAACCGATGCGATCGCGTTCAGGGAAGGGGATGAGTGCACACCAAAAGCTCCATGGGCGTCGCAGGGTCCTCCGGCAGCTTGTCTCGATTGACCGCCCAGAGGAACTCGTTGCCGGCATCCTCGTGATCGCAGGCAATCACGCTCTGATAGGTGAAATTCCATGTCAGAGCGATGACGACGCGGGATTCGTCCGGCACGTAGTACTCCTCACCCGTCCGGAAGTTCGACTCGAACGAGCTCCCCGAGAACACCCACTTGGGGTCTTTCATGGGCTTGCCGGTCTGGGCGTTCAGAATGAATTCCTCCAGGGGGATGGGCTTCTCCAGTCCCTTCCAACGGAGGTAGAGCCAGAGTCTCGAGCCGGTGGGACCGAGCCTTTTTTCGGGCTGAGCCGGGGCGCCCGGGCGGGCGCCGAGAGCCAGCAACGCGGCCCGCAAGGCGCTGGGTTTCGCGAAGAGCTCGAGCAGGGATTCGTAGAGATTCCCCCCCTCGATTCCGGCGACGAGTTCGAGAGGGCGATTGGGGTTCGACGCGACCGCCTTGACACGGCAACAGCCCTTGTCCTTCTCGAGGATGACACCGTCCTTCTCGAGGGCTTCGGCCAGGGCGCTCGGTGAGTCCATCGGATAGGCGCCCGCGGAATGCGCTTCGCCCTTCCCGATGCGGCGGAGAATGTTGCGCTGGACGGTCATGAAGCTGCGCTCGACACTCTTTTGGAAGTCGTAGATTTCCGTCGCGATGTCGTCGAGGTTGTTGGAAAGCCGAGCGATGTCGGCCTTCGTGACTCGTGATTCCTCACCGTCCGTGCGGCTCTTCTCGATGGCGAAGACCACCTCCGAGAGCCTGTTCTCCAGCGCCGTCATCCGCTTCTCGAGCCGGGCCGTGGAATCGTCCGGTCTGGCGGCGAGGGTGTCCAGCCGCTTGGGAATCCAGACGAGGATCGCCACGAGGACAACGGCGAGTTCCGCGGCCACGATGAGAAAACCGATACCCAAAGCTTTGCGTCCCATTCAGATCTCCTGCAAGGGTGGGATGATACGGCATCCGTGAGCTTGGCACGACACCGTGGGCCGCATCTTCCGACCCTTGGGGGATAGGAGAGAACGATGGCGTGGGTATGGAGGTTCGATGCACGGGGGGGCTCGAAGCGGAGACCGCGTAATTCGGCTATCCGGAGGCCAGGACGGAGGCGATGACCGCGACGTCCACGATGTCATCGGCCGAGCATCCGCGGCTCAGATCCATGAAGGGTTTGGCCAACCCTTGGATCAAAGGTCCCAAGGCTTTTGCGCCCGCCAACCTTTCCGTGATCTTGTAGGCGATATTTCCCGCATCGAGGTCCGGAAAGATGAACACGTTGGCCCGCCCCGCCACGGGGCAATCGGGGGCCTTGCGCGCCGCCACCTGCGGGTCCCAGGCGGCGTCGAACTGGAGTTCTCCGCCCGACTTCAGGTGGGGAGCGCGCTTTCGAAGAATGCGAAGGGCGTTCCGCATCTTGTCGACGCGGGGATGGTCCGCCGAACCATGGGTCGAAAAACTGAGCAGGGCGACCCGGGGTTCCTCGCCCGTGAGGCGTTCATGACTGGCGGCCGACGCCAGGGCGATCTCGGCCAGTTGCTCCGCATCCGGGTCGGGCACGACTCCGCAGTCGGCATAGGTCAGGACCCGGTGTCCCAACTCCATGAGGAAGAAGCTCGACACGAGGCGGAAGGACGGAGCCACTCCGATGGCGCGGATTCCCGCCCTCAGGACGGAGGCCGTGGGTGAGAGAGAGCCGGCGACTCCGGCGTCGCATCGCCCCTGACGGACAAGGAGCGCCCCCAGAAGGACCGGGTCTGAAAGCTCGCTGCGGGCTGCGTCCGCGGCGATCCCTTTTGCCTCTCGCAGAGGGAGCCAGATACGGGCGCAGTCCTCGACGACGTCCTCCTCCGAGAGAACTTCCACGCCCAAGGGAAGGGACCCACCGCTCGGGGGCGAGATCAGGACTGGGATCGCTAGGCCCCGACGCGCCAGCGTCTCTGCGGCTTCGAGGACGCGAGAATCCTTCGATTCGGGGAGGACGATGCGGCGGGGGACCGCCGCGGCCGCGTCTCGAAGTCGCTCCAGGATGCTGGTCATTCCGCGTCGGGAATCCCCAAGTCGTCGGGGACGTCCAGCTCCATGTAGAGCATTCCCAGCCCGTGGGTCTTGCCCTGCGCATCGCTCTTGAGGCTCTGGGAGCCTCCGCCACCGAGGGAGTCATGGAGGATGAAGTTCAGTGCGAGGAGGTTCGGGGCCTCATACCGTTCGACCGGGCCCATGCAGATCTTCGAGAAGTGCTCCTTCACTCGGGAGACCGTCAGAGATTTCTTCAGGAACTCGTAGATCTCTGGCGTGAGGGCGACGACGCCGACGTTGCTGCCAGCGCCCTTGTCTCCGGAACGGGCATAGGCGAGGCGAGAAAGAGATACGCGGGGCATGCTCAAGAAACCTCCTCGACGGTGACGCGGGTGGTGATCAGGGACTTGTCGATGAGGGCCGGCCAGTAGCCGATGACCTCGGTGGCCTTGGGGCGCCCCCCGGCGAATCCCGTCACCCCGGGGGGGCCGCTCGTCACCAGGGGGACGATCTCCATCCCGAAGCGCTGGATCGCCTCCCGATCGTGCCCCTTGGCTCCGATCCTGAGGACGACCTCGGCGGGCTCCTTCGGCGCGGGCACGATTCCCGCGTGGCAAACGTTGGTGCCCAGGATCTCGACCAGTCGCTGGGATTCGGGGATGTGACAGTCGTCCATCTCCAGCCGTTCGAAGACGATCTCCGCGCAGAGCCGCGCTTTTTCCACGGCATCCGGTCCGGCGATGACCAATTGTCCGGAGGCTTTGTACCCGTCGGCGTAGGAGATGGACACCTTGTAGGTGGGGGTCGGCGCCAGGCCTCGAATCCCCTGGATGGACACCCGATCGAGGCCGGACTCTTCCAGCTCGATGGAGGTGAAGTCGGCGATGACGTCCGGTGTGATGTAGCGGGTCGGGTCTCCCATCTCATAGACGAGCTGAGACGTGACCGTTTGACGATTGACCAGACCACCGGTTCCGGAGTGTTTCGTCACGACGAAGCTGCCGTCGGGGTGGGCTTCGATGACCGGATAGCCGATCCGGGCCAGGTCCGGGACGTTCCGCCAGCCCGTGAAGTTGCCGCCCGTGCACTGGGCTCCGCACTCCACGATGTGTCCGGCCACCGTGGCCGCGGCCAGACGGTCGTAGTCGTCCAAGTTCCAGCCGAACTCGTGGATCAGCGGGGCGACGACGAGTGAAGGATCGGTGGCCCGGCCCGTGATCACGATATCCGCACCGTCGTCCAGAGCTTCGACGATGGGGGCCGCTCCGATATAGACGTTGGCGCTGAGAACCCGGTCCACGACGGTCGAGAGGGGGGCGCCCGTGTCCATGTTCGTGAATTCCTGCCCCCCTTCCATCAGCCGAGGGAGATCTTCCAAGATGTCATCTCCCTCGACGACTCCGACGCGAACGCCCTTCATCCCCATCTTGGAAAGCGTTGCCATGACGGCCTCGCGACAGCCGTGGGGATTGACTCCTCCGGCGTTCGCGATGATGCGGACGCCCTTCTCGCGGCACTGGGGCATGACACGGCGGATCATCGTCACGAAGTCCGTCGCGTATCCCTTGCTCGGGTCGCGACCCTTGAGCTTCTGCATGATGCTCATGGTCACTTCGGCCAGGTAGTCGAGGGTGAGGTAGTCGAGGGGACCCTCGTTCACGAGCCGAACGGGGCCGAGGATGCTGTCACCCCAGAAACCCTGACCGTTCGCGACCAACACGGAATCAGGCATGCCTTTCTCCAAGCATGATGTGAAGGAGTCCATCGTCGGAAGAACGATGCCGCGGGGATTCTATCCCAAATCCCCTTCGTCCCCAGGGCGATCCGGTGTCGCGCCCTTCAGGGGGCCTTGCGTCAGTAGGTGTCGCGTGACCGGGACGCCTCGGAGCAAATGGTCTTCGATGATCTCGTCCAGAACATCCGGTGTGCACCGGCCGTACCATGTTCCCTCGGGGTAGACGACCGCAATGGGGCCCTCTCGACAGATTCGCAGACAGTCCGCCTTCGTCCGGAGAACGCCACCCTTTCCGTCCAACCCCAGCTCCTTCAATCTCTTTTTCAGATGCGCCCAGGACCTAGCGCCTTCCTCGGCGGTGCAGCAGCGAGGGCGGGAGGCGACGCAGCACAAGAAGATGTGGCGCCGCGCATCGCCGATGCCGAGCTCACGGGCGCGCTCTCGGAGGTTGCCGAAGTCGTCCGAGATGGGCGTGCTCATCGTCTGATGCGATCCTTGCGATGCGCGGCCCGTGTGGCCCCGCGGGCCGCTTTGTCGAGGGCGTCGAGGCGGTCTTCGATCCGTTTTTTCCTCGGCGGATCATCGGTGATGCGGGGCAAGATCTCGAGGGCACCTTGGAGAAGGGCTCGGTGGATGATCGCGTTTCGCGTGCCTGGTGCGGGCAACGGGGTGCCGAACTCCAGCGGAAGCTTCTCCAGGGCGGCTTGCGCATTCTCCGGGGTGAGAGCTCCTTTCCGGGCTTGCTCGGACGCTCTCCACGCAATGGCAAGGGGACTCTTCGCCGCGACGCCCCGGGCTACGAGGTCCTCGATGTTGGGTTCCAGCAGGGCAAGATGCGGGGAATGGAGGGCGCGCAGCAGAGACGCCGCGGCCAGAGCGGCTTCCGGATCCTCCAGCTGGGAGAGAACGCCCACCGTGACGATGATGGCGTCATTGCGTGGGTCCAACTGGAGGGACTCCCATGTCGTCGCCGTGGCTTGCGAAACCCGCCCCACCTGGAGCTGGGCGCTCGCGAGGTTGCGAAGGCATGCCACGTCCTTGGGGGAAGCTTTGACGGCGCGTTCGGCATAGTCGAGAGCCGCCTGCTTATCTCCTCGCTGCGCTGCGATGAGGGAGAGATTCGTCAACGCTTCGTTCTCACTCGGATCGATCTCGAGCACACGCTTGTACCAGTCCCAGGCTTCGTCGGGGCGGTTGCGGTCCAGTGCGACGGTTCCGAGCTTCAGCATGAAGATCGCCTCCTTCGGGTTCAGCGCGTGAGCCCGCGCGAATGCGGAAGCGGCGGCTTCGTGATCCCCTCGCGCCCAATGCAGTAGCCCCAGGTTGTAGTGGGCCTCCGCGTAGGATGGGCGCAACTCGAGAATGCGGTCGAAAAGCTTCTGCGACTCCTCGTATCGTTTCAGGGAGCGCAACACGGACGCCAACGAATTCATGGCGTAGACGAAGTCGCCGCGCAGAGCAATGGCCTTCTCCAGGGGAGCGAGGGCCTCCTCGTCCCGATGGTCCGCGACGAGGGCATTCCCGAGAGCCAGCCAGGCCTCGGGGTCCTGGGGCGCGAACCGCACGCCGCGTCGGGCTTCTTCGACGGCACGGGCCGTATCTCCCTCCTCGAGAGACAAAGAGGATTTCGCCCACCACGCCCGGCCGAATTCGGGGACGTCGGCGAGGAGGGCGTCGAAGGCCTCAGCCGATTCCCGACGCCGATCGGCATCCGCCAGGGCGTTGGCTCTGTCGAGCCGAATGACGGGATCCTCTGGAGAAAGCGAGAGGGCTTGCTCTGCGGCGGCAAGGCCCTCTTGGACGAGACCCGCGCGCCGCAGGTGAACGGAGTAGCGACCGAGTTGGACCGGGCTGAGGGTCCCGATGAGCGACCTGGCTCGACCGGCAAGCGCGAGTGCCGTGTGGTATTCCTGGATGCGGGTCGCCTGCTCGGCGGCCGCCCAGCAGGCCAAGTGGTCGGTGGGGGATCCTTCCATGTGCCGCTCGAGGACCCGCAGTGCGCGACGGGGTTGTCCGCGGGCGGAAAGAACGAGCGCCGAGAACACCTGTTGCAGTCGCTCCTGCCCGGCGTCACCTCCGTCGAGGATTCGCAGGAAGGGCTCTGCACCGGGGAGGCCTTCGAAGGCATCACGGACCGTCTGTTCTTGGCCCGCCAGCAGGGCGAGGTAGGCGAGGAACATGGCCGGCTCGACCCGATCCGGAAACTCCTTGCGGAGAGGAACGAGACGGGCGCGCGCCAGGATGCCGCCGGGGTCGCTGTCCCGATCGAGAGCGAGAGTTGCCGCGTCCTGGATACGACTCAAGGCCTCGAGCTCTCGGGTGTATTCATGAAGCTTGGGGTGGTGGGGAGCCAGTTGTTTCAGCTCGACGAGGGCTCCCCGCACCGCCTCCGGACGCCGTGCGTCGAGACCGGCGATGAGGGCGGCTTCGGCCTTCTGCGTGAGCCGCTCCAGTGTGGCCGCGTCGCGAAGTCGCGTGACCCCCAGGACTCCGAGGAGGGGAGCGGCGACCAAGCAGAGAACGATGAGGGCGGCCTGAGCCTTCCTCCGTCGAGCGAAGCGCCAGATGCGTCCCATGGGGCCGAGACGCCTGGCCGAGATCGGTCGGATGTCGAGGAAGGCCCTCAGGTCGCAGGCCAGGGCCTCCGCGGACGCATAGCGTCGCTGGGGCTCCTTGGCGAGGGCGGTTTCCACGATCGTCTGCAAGTCCTTCGGGACTTCCGCGGCGACGGTCTTCAGCGGCCGAGGTTCCCGGGAGAGGATGGCCCGATAGAGCCCCTCGCGGGTGGCGGCCTCGAAGGGACGTTCGAGGGCCAGCAATTCATAGAGCATGACCCCCAGCGACCAGACGTCGCTTTGGCGGTCGATGAGATGGGCTTCTCCGCGGATCTGCTCGGGCGACATGTAGTACGGAGTGCCCAGGAGGTCTCCGGATTGGGTCAAGCCGCCGTCCTCGGCGGTGAGGTCGCGCGCCAACCCGAAATCCAGGACGACGGGGCGGCCTTCCGGCGAGATCATCACGTTCCCCGGTTTCAGGTCGCGATGGATGATCCCGCGATCGTGGGCGTAGTGCAGAGCGCGCGCGATCGTTTCCATGAGCTTGACCGCGCCCTCGTAACGCCTGGGCCCTCGCGACGACGTCCGCAGGGGCGTCGTCGAGCTGGCGTCGTCCCGCAGCGCATTCAAATGCTCCGCGACACTGCGTCCGGGGACGTACCGCATGGCGATCCAGCACAGCCCCTCCGACGTTCCCGTCCGCAGGACCCCGCAGAGGTTGGGGTGATCAAGGCGAGACGCTGCCTCGGCCTCTCGCCGGAATCGGGCGAGGAGGTCCGGCGACTGGCCCGCTGCGAAGGGGAGGACCTTGATGGCCACCTTTCTTTGGAGATGAACTTCTTCAGCCAGGTACACGACGCCCATACCACCGCGACCGAGCTCTCGGACCACCCGAAACCCTTCGCGGAGGAGAGCGTCATGGATGGAGGTCGGACCGAACGCGTCGTCGCCGGTCGGCGTGCCCGTCGCTTCCGAGACATGGCCGGAATCGAGGATCAAGGTCTCGTCAGCGGTCGTCTCGTCATCCGAGGCCGAATCGGCTCCGGAGTCGTCATGGAGGGGATCATGGCGGTGGGTCATAGCGTCGTCCGAAGCGCCAGGTCGAGACCTATTCAGGACGCTTCGTCTTCCTCCGTCAGTTCCTGGCTGCGCTCGGCAAGGGCCTGCCGCACGGCTTGTTCCGTCTTCTCGTCGAAGCAGACGAGGTCCACCTCTTCAAAGAAGTCGTTTTCGGAAAGATAGTTGGTCACGGCGCGAACGGCTGTCCTCGCCGCGTGGTCGACCGGGAATCCGTACACGCCGCAGCTGATGGCGGGGAAGGCGATGCGCCGGCAGCCCTTTTTCGCCGCCTCTTCCAAGCTGCGCCGGTAGCATCGTCCGAGCAATCGGTGCTCATCGGCGGCTCCCCCGCGCCACCGCGGTCCTACGGTGTGGATGATGTACTTGGCGGGAAGGCCGTAGGCCTTGGTGACCTTGGCCTCGCCGGTGGGACAGCCCCGCAGGGTCTTGCATTCCTCGAGCAATTCCGGACCGGCGGCCTTGTGGATCGCTCCGTCCACACCGCCTCCACCCATGAGACTCTCATTCGCCGCATTGACGATGGCGTCGGCCTGAACCTTGGTGATGTCGCCTCGAAGGACGTGAATGGTGTCGATCACGGACATGGCGTTCGCTCCCCATCTTGACGAGATTGCGGCGTGGTCCGGAGTCTCCTGACCCGGCGCCTATCCATTGTAGTCGTAGTCGCCTCCCGACGCATCCCGGATTCCTCCTTCGGGGGATCTTCGCGTGGCTCAGGTCGTCCCCTTCGAGATCACGGCGAGACGTTGATTTGTACGGCATTCGTCAGGGACAAAACGGATGGCAAGCTCGTGAAGAGAGCGGCCTGAAAGGTCGTCCACGGTCCGGGAGGAAGGGGGGGGAGAGGGGCCGAGAAGACGGCCGTGCCGTTCGACGTCGTTCGGAAGAACGCGTGCGGGGGCGTGGAGAGGGTCCCGTCGGCGACCAGGACGACCCCCGTGGGGAAAAGCGTCATGGGGTCGACGCCCGTGCCGATGTCGAACTGTCCCACGTTCTGGAACCCGGTCAGGCCCGGCTGGAGTGGGCCGGCCAGAAGGAGGATCGACTGGTTCGGTTCGCCGCCGAAGACGAAAGTCATGGTGTCGCCGGTCGAGGCCGATGTGAAGTAGGGGCCATTCTCGCCAGAGGAGACGGGAAACCCATCGACAGTCTCCGAGGCGCTGATGTCCAGGGTCGCCAAGCCAGGCTGTGGGGCTTGCCCCGGCCCCGGAATGCGGTCGAACAGGCGCACGTGGTCGAGTGCGATGTCATGCCCGGTGCCTCCTCCGTCGGAAGAAGCCGCGAATCTCAGGCGGATGACTTGACCGGCGAAGGCGGTGAGGTCGACGACCTGGAAGCGCCAGCCCGAGCCCAAGTGCCCCACGGGGCCGAAAACCTGGGGCGTTGCAACGCCCCCCGGATAGGTGAGAACGTCGACGCTGAATACGTTCTCTTGGAACCCCGGCCCGAAAGCGCTTTCACTCCAAAGACGGAAGACCAACGTGGGCTGCGCAAGACCCGTGAGGTCCAGACAGGGGCTGAGGAGACCCACCGACGCGAAGTTGCCCTCGTCCTCGACGTAGGCGTAAAAACCGGAGCCCGGGGCATCGAAGTCTCCGGTGGGGCCGGTGCCTGGAGTCGGAGTGACGTTGGAACGAAAGGTCCAATCCGCCTCCGGCCCCGAGCCGTCGGTGACCTCTTGCTCCCAGTTCGCGGGAGGGATGGAACTGCCCTCGATGGCGCCGAAACCGTCGAAGTCTTCCACCCATGGAAAGGTCGTGATCGTGTTGCCGCCGCCGCTGGTGACGGTCTGGGTCTGTTGGTCGTTCGCCACGTTGCCGTCGGGGGCCCAGGCGAGCGTGACCTCGACGATGTGGGGGCCCGGGGCGGAAAGGTCGACCGACGTCGCGAACGTGAAGGAAACGGTGTCGAGAGGATTCAGGTCGGATGCGAGGACGACGGACTCCATGGCCGTTTGGGCGCCGGTGTCGACATCGAGTTGGATGGGAATGGTCGTACCGGAGGGGACGAGGTTGCTGCCCAGATTCCGGAATGTCACGGAGACGGTTTCCGTCGTCGAGAGAGCGTCGCACGGGTTCCCACTGGACTGGGGCGCATCGATGGACTCGAGGGAGAGGTCGTCCGTCAATGGAGAGACCTGCGTGTAGAGGAGTCGCACGATGGGAACGAACTCGTCGTTGTTGAAATTCGACACGGATGCTCCGCACGAGGAGACGTGTCCGTAGCGGTTTCCTCCGACGGTTCCGTGGGGCCCGCTGGCTCCGTCCATGGGTACGCCCCATCCGGTCCCGCCGCCGCACTTTGAAATCTGAATGATGAAATCGTTTCCGGTGGTCGGGTCATAGAGAAACGAACCTGTGATCCCCATGTCGATCCAGTCGGCGGTGGTTTGTCCGGTCGAAGATACGGGGCCTCCCGTCCAGGGACCCGTTCGGACCACCGAACTGGTGAGGACGTTGTTGGCAAACGTGGGATCGTGGGCTCCGGACAGATAGTCCGTGGACGCTTCGATGAGCGTGACGTTCCACGTGGGAAAGTTGAACGCCGCAACAGCCGCGCCGGGAGAGAAGGCTCGCACCTGGATCCCGGTGATCAGGATCGGGCCCGTGATTCCCGTGAATTGCGCGGAGTCATAGTGCCACTGCCATCGCTGGTCGGCGGTGGTGTCCTGGGGAAAACTCGTCAGAGCATTGCCGTCCACCGCGTCGAAGCCGGCCGGCAACGTAACGGTCGACTGCGCCCCGAGAAGACCCGCTAGGATCAGAGCCGCGAACATGATCGTAGAATGTCGTTTCACTGTCTCTCAACCTTGAAGAAAAGCGCCGGCATGGTGAGGTGGATCATAACCGGGCGAAGGGAGCGAAACGAAGGAACGGTCGATTCCACGGGGGAGAAAGACTCCTGCCGGACGGACTGGGCCCCACGGAACCGCTGGAAATCGTGGAATGAACGAAGGATCGGCCGGGTTGCATGAGTATGAAGGGGGGAGGATCGACATCCGTTCCTCCCGGCCTTGACCTACTTACTCACTCCACGGAAGGAGATCCGAAATGGTGAAACTCATCCCCTTGCTCGTCGTCGCGGGACTGGCTTGGTCCGGAGCGAATCGCACCGTCCCGACCGAGTTCACGGAGGACTCGGTGCCACCAGCACGGGCTGTTGCCTATGACATCGATCCGGTGCACACGACGGTCGTCTTCAGTTTGGGGCACATGGGAGTCTCCCGATTCTATGGCACGTTCACCAAGTCGACAGGGACGGTTGAATGGAGCGATGAGGATCTCGCGGCGTCGAAAGTCACATTCGTCACCGATGCTGCCAGCGTCGACACCCATGATGCCGGCCGGGACAAGCACGTCCGCGGACCGGAGTTTCTGAACGTGGCTCGCTACTCCGACATCAAGTTCACCTCGACGACGATCAAGAAGACGGCGAAGAGGACCTACGAGGTCGTGGGAGAGCTGACGCTCCACGGCGTGACGCGCACCCTCAAGGCCTCGGTGGAGAAGGTGGGGCAGGGGAGGACGCGCATGGGGGATCGGATCGGATTCGAGGTGCGATTCTCGATCAACCGCGCGGACTTCGGTATCAAGACCTATCCTGATCAGATGCTGGGGCACGAAATGAGATTCATCGTCGGCGTCGAAGGCGTCAAGAAGAAGTAGGTTCCCCCATGTTCGATGTCCTGGAGGCGCTGAAGTCCGCTTTGCGCGACGCGGTCGCTGGAACGACGGCTCAGGAAGTCGTGTTCGCGTTTCTCGTCCCCGCTCTTCTCGCCTTCGGCATGTTGAGGAGCCTGCTCGCCGTTCGGCCTCCCTCCGAGGAGGAGTTCGTCAGTGATACTCCCGGAGAGGCGCGGGCGGCGAGAGCCGCGTCTATTCTCGGCGCGGTCTTGCCGTTTCTCTTGGGAGCCGGTGTCGTTTTCGCCATCGCGTATCGCTCCCAATGGCCGACCGTTCCTGATCCTCGATGGGAGGATCAATTCGTCTGGCCGCCCGATGACTGGCTGGCGTGGTGGTCGCCTTTGTTGTTGATCGTGACTCCTCTGCTCGGGGTGTCAGTGGCCCGTCGCCGGCGGGCGTGGATCGGCTGGTTGCTGGAGGCGGGGCTGGCCGCGGGGTTGATCTGGTCGATGGCGGCGCCGGTGGCCGACGCCCGTTGGCCCTCGCTGGAGGGACGGCACCGACTGTGGCTGTTGTTCGGCCTGTTCGTCCTCCATCGTCTCCACCTGGGCGTGCAGGCTCGTGGATCTCGGGGTATCGGTTACTTGCTGGGACTCTCCGGGTGTGCCGCCATCACGGGTCTGCTTCTCGGGAGCGCCGGCAGTGCCCTCGCCGGTAAGATCCTGTCGGTTTGGGCCGCGGTGTTGGGGGGGCTGTTCCTCGGCGCGTGGCAGGGCCGTCTCCACACGTCAGTGCGTGGCATCGCCGCCGTCCACGCCTGGGTGACGGGTTTCGCCTACCTCTACGCCTTCTCGTTTCTTTCCGATCTGCGGGTGCTGGCCCTCGCATTTCCGCTCGGGGCTCCGGTGGCGCTTTGGATGAGGGCCCGATCCCAAGGAGCGTGGAAGCGCTTGGGGTGGGGCGCCGCGGGGGTGTTGCTCTGCTGGATTGCCTCTCTGGGGGCGTTTGCCGTCTGACGATCGGGATCGGCGGGCCGCCAGCCCCGCTCGCGTTGGAAGTGGTGACGGGGGTGGCATTCGAGGGCCACTGCGACGCTCGACCGCAGGGGGCGGGTTTGATCCGGTGACGTCGCGCGGGGAGAATGGGCCTTCACAACCACGGGGAATCCATCCATGAACCGCTCTGTCCAGATCACACTCGTGCTTTTCCTCTTCTCCACCCTGACTTGGGGACAGCTCCCCGATGGTCCCACCTGGGGACGAGGACGTTTTCGGCCCTCGGGACACAATGCCGTGTTCGCGACCGCAGATGGCTGCGCGCTTTGCCATTCCGCCTCTGACAGGGCCCTGGCGCTCCGCGACGCGTTGGGACGTGACGTCTCTCCCCACGGTCTGTGGAAGGGCTCCATGATGGCTCAGGCCTTCCGGGATCCGTATTACAGAGCCCAGGTGGAGCGAGAGACCGAGTTGTACCCGGAGCAAAAGGACGTCATCGAGGACACCTGTCTCAGGTGCCACGCGCCGATGGCCCACCATAGTCTCCGTCTGGCGGGACAAGGCGAGCGACTCACGATGTCCGCCGCCCATGGGGATCCCCTGGCCGAGGACGGTGTCTCGTGCACGGTCTGCCACCAGACCCGTCCCGACAACCTGGGGCGCGAGGAAAGCTTCGACGGGCGATTGGATATCCGGGTCGGGCGAAGGATTTTCGGGCCGTTCCCCAAGCCGACCACGGGGCCCATGCGCATGCACTCGGCCTTCACTCCGGAGCAGGGGGGCCACATCCGACGAAGCGGCCTTTGCGGGGCCTGCCACACCCTCTCCACTCAGGCGGGCGAGGACCAGCCGATCTTTCACGAGCAGAGCCCTTATCTCGAATGGCGCAACAGCACCTTCGGCGGTCTGGATGAGTCCTCGAGGGGGCAGAAAAGCTGTCAGGAATGTCATATGCCGCCGGTCGGCGCTTCGCGCTTGGCTCACAATCCCGGGGGCTTCGACTTCAACATTCTCGTTCGCCCCGGTCTGCGTGGGCACGTCTTCGTGGGACCGAACGCTTTCATGCTGGACCTGATCCGCGGGAACGCGGAGGCTTTGAACGTCACCGCCCCTCTCGATTCTCTCCAGACGAGTGCAACGGCCTCGCGCGCGCTTTTGCAGTATCGGACGGCCAAGCTGACCATGAGCCGTCTGACGGCGAAGGACGGCCAATTGGAATTCGACCTCAAGGTGACCAACTTGTCCGGTCACAAATTTCCAACGGCATATCCTTCCCGCCGGGCCATTCTGCAGGTGGAGGTACGGCAGGGAGGGGAGACCGTATTCCTCTCAGGAGGGTTCACCGAGGACGGCCGTATCTACGGAGTGGAAAACGAGGGAACGATTCCCCACTACGACGTCATCGACGACCCGTCCAAGGTTCAGGTGTATCAGGCTGTTCCGGTGGATGCCGAAGGCAAGCCGACGACGTCGCCGCTGGCCATGGTTCGGTTCGTCAAGGACAATCGTATTCTTCCACAGGGATGGAGTTCGCGCGGCCCCCACGCCAAGGTGACGAAGCCCGTGGGTGTCGAGGCGGATGGCGATTTCACCGGGGGGTCGGACACGGTCCACTATCGAGCGAAGCTGGCGACGGCCGATGCTCCCTGCCTCATCATTGCTCGGTTGCTCTATCAGACGGTGCCTCCCCGTTGGGTCGACGCCCTCCGCAAGGGCAATGGGGCGGCCGCGAAGGCCTTCGTGTCGATGTACGACGACGCGGACACTCTGCCTGAGCCCGTCGTCATGTTGATTCAAAGATACGAGCCCTGACGACGGTTGACCGGATTGACGAGGGGGCGAGCCTGCCGGCTTGCCGCCTCGGTCATTGTTCGGGGAAGGCGCTCGGGTGGCGGAGGCGTTGGATGATGCGATTCTCGTCGTCGCACACCACGACTCGGCTGACGTGACTCGAGATCGCGTCTTCCTCGAGGCCTTCGAAGGCCACGACGATGAGTCGGTGCCCGGGTGCGGTCAAATGGGCGGCGGCGCCGTTTACCCCGATTTCCCCGGAGCCCGCCTTTCCCAGGATGACATAAGTCTCGAAACGGGAGCCGTTGTCGATGTCGTAGACGTGGACCGCTTCGTTGGGCCGGATGTCGACGGCTCGCAGGAGCTCCTCATCGATGGTGATGGACCCCACGTAATTCAGATCGCATTGTGTGACTCGAGCCTGGTGGATCTTGGCCCGCATGAATTTGCGCATACCGTCTTGACCTCGGAAATCCGGGAAATCGGGTCGATCGACCCCAAATTCCCCGCAGAAAGGGGTTAACAATCCGGCGTCGGTCCGCCAAGGTATCCTCGGCCCCGCGGAAGGCCTTGGGCCGCCGCACGCCAAGGAGGGCGACATGACCGAAAAGGTGCAAAAGCACAGCGTCGAAACCTATGCTGCGTCGAAACGAGACAGCTTCGAAGCTCTGCTGAAGGAGTTCGTCGAGATCCCCAGCGTCAGCATGGACCCGGCCCACCAAGCCGATGTGCTTCGCATGTCGGAGGCCAGCGTTCACACCTTGAACGCCATGGGCTTCAAGACGCGAGTACTCCGGACGCCGGGAAACCCCATCGTCTTCGCGGAGGCCAAGGTCTCCTCCAAGGCTCCGACCGTTCTCGTCTACAACCACATGGACGTCCAACCCGGCGGCGACCCTGGCGAATGGAAGACCGATCCGTTCACTTTCGTGAGCAAGGGCGGCACCTACTGGGGCCGGGGGACCACGGACGACAAGGGCCCGGCCCTCGCCGCCATGTTTGCGGCTCGCCACGCGCTCGATGCCGGGGTCGAGGTCAACATCAAGTTCCTCTGGGAACTGGAGGAGGAGATCGGCAGCCCGAATTTCGAGGCGGGGATCAAGGCCGCCCAGAAGCACCTCCAGGCGGACGCGATCGTCGTCTCGGATACGATCTGGATCTCCCGAGACAAGCCTGCCTGTCCCGCCGGACTGCGAGGTCTGCAGGGGTTCATCTTGACTTTGGAAACGGGAACCACGGACGAACATTCCGGGACGACCGGCGGAGCCGCGCGGAACCCGATTGGAGAGCTTTGCCAGCTCATCTCCCAGATGTACGACGCGCGCACGGGGAAGGTGAAGATTCCCGGGTTCTACGACGACGTCGTCAAGCCCACGCGCAAGGAACTGCAGGAGTTCAAGGATTCCGGATTCTCCGTGGAGAAGTTCAAACAGGACCACGGCTTCAAGAGCCTCCGTGTCGAGGACGAGTTGGAGATCATGAAGCGAATCTGGGCCATGCCGACCCTCGAAGTCCACGGGATCGTGGGGGGATACCAGGGGCCGGGAGTGAAGACGGTGGTTCCTCCCCGGGCGGAGGCGAAGATCTCGATGAGGCTCGTCCCGAACCAGAAGTCCCGCAAGATCATCGCGGCGTTGAAGCGGTTCGTGAAGGAAAAGAACCCCGATGTACGCGTCCTTCCCGAGTCGACGCTGAATCCCTACAAGGGGGTGTCGGAGGGGCCCCTCGCGGAGATGATCCGTCGATCAGTTCAATTCGGGTTTGGCAAGGAGCCTGTTTTCGTGCGCGAAGGCGGTTCGATCGGCGCCGTGCCCACGATGGCGAAGGTCCTGAAGGCTCCGGTCCTGTTTCTCGGGTTGTCTCTTCCGGAGCACGGGTACCACGCACCCAATGAGAACTTCGACTGGGGGCAGGCCTACGGGGGCATCAAGGCCTTCTCGAAGTTCTTCGAGGAGATGGAGACGATCAAGCGCCGTCGTCGGAAGACTTGATCCTGCGGCCGTGCGAAGTCATGTCGTGGGGTCGGAGCCTTCCCGCGCCTCGGCTGCGGTGAGCCAAGTGGCGAACTCGCCGGCGTGGGTGTGCGCTATGCATTCGCTTTTTCCGTGGACGAACTGAAAGTAGAAACGGACGGATTCCGGATCCTCCGGGTCGGTCCTATGGCTGTTGGCGAAGACATCCTCGTAGACGCGTCCGCACTCGGGGCAGCACCGAAGGGCCTTCTTGAGGGCAAGAAGGGCCTCGTTCTTCTTCGGAAGGGGCAGGTCGCTCATGCTCGCATCATGGCGGACCCGAGCCTTCAGTTCAAATCCTCACAAATGTCGATGAGAGAGCGCAGAGGGGCTATCCTCAGGTCGGCCGTCCACGGAGTCTCGGTGCCCATGACATTCTGCAAGTCGTTCCTTTTCCTCGTCTGCCTGGCGTCCTTCGCTGCGATCGAGTCGGTTTCCGCCCAGGAGGAACCCCATGCGCCCCTGGAGGTGGGTGATGTGCTCGAGTCCATCGAGCTTCAGGATCTGGACGGAGCTCTTCGGTCGCTCCCGGCCCGCGGCGCGGACTGCAAGTTGACGGCCGTATGCTTCTTCGGCGTGGGCTGCCCCATCTCCAAGCTCTACGCTCCCAAGCTCGAGGCTTTGGCCAAGGAGTTCACGCCTCGGGGCGTTCAGTTTCTGGGCGTGGATTCGAATCGGCAAGACGACATCGAGGACATCCGGAAATTCGCCGAGCGAGGCGGATTGGGGTTTCCGTTGATTCGAGACGAGGGGAATCGCTTGGCTGACAGGTTGGGGGCCATCCGGTGCACGGAGGTCTTCGTCGTGGACTCGAAGGGGCGGCTGCGGTTTCACGGAGCGGTGGACGATCAGTACACCCTCGAGAGCGGCATGGCCGCGGGCAAGGGGAAGGCCCATCCCGAGAAACTGTTTCTGCATGACGCCCTGGCCGCTCTTCTCGAAGGGCGAACGCCTCCCGTCGAGACGACGGTGGCGCCCGGTTGCCACATCGGCCGATTCGAAAGGAGCGATCCCCACGCCCGGGTGACGTTTTATCGCGACGTCGAACCCATCCTCCAGCGCCGCTGCCAGGATTGCCATCGACCGGGCGAGATCGGACCCTTCCCACTTTTGACTTGGGAGGACGCGGCGGGCTGGGGAAAGATGATTGCGGAGGTCGTGGCGGAAAGACGCATGCCTCCGTGGCAGGCGGATCCGAACTTCGGCCACTGGGCGAATGACCGCAGCCTGCGCCCCCAGGAAAAACAGACGCTCCTCGACTGGGTCGCGGCCGGTATGCCCGCTGGAAACGTCGCCGATCGGCCCCACCCTCGCAGTTTCGCCAAGGGGTGGCGCATGGGGAAGCCGGACGTCGTGCTCACGATGCCGGAACCCTTCACCGTGCCCGCCGACGGACAGATTCCCTACCATCACGTCTTGATCGATCCGGGATTCAAGGAGGATCGTTGGGTTTCCGGCATCGAAATCCGTCCCGGCGCGCGTGAGGTCGTTCATCACATCATGCTCTTTCTGATCGATCTGGAGCACCTGGACCCGGAGAAGTGGTACGAGGAATTCGACGGCGGAAAGAACGGCTACTTCGCGTTGATGGTGCCCGGCGAGGCGCCCTCGGTGTTCCCTGACGGGATGGCCAAGCGGATTCCTGCGGGCCATCAGATCATCATGACCATCCATTACCAGCCCGTCGGGCGGGCCACGACGGATCAAAGTCGGATCGGGCTTCGCTTTGCGAAACGCCCTCCCAAGTATGAGGTCTTCACGGAGGCGGCGTGCCAGGACGACTTGCTGGTCGTTCCTCCCCATGCGAAACGGCGCATCTTCTCGAGTTTCCGTTTCGAGCGGGACACCATGATTCTCAGCTTCACGCCCCACATGCATTACAGGGGACGCGCCTTCGAATACGAGGCCCATTATCCGAGCGAAGTGCACCTCGAGGGCCCCATTCGCCTGGACGGTCTGAGGGCGGACGTCCGGCCCCGATTCAGTTTCGACGAGAAGACGGGCATCTTGCGTGGGATGGGGCACATCAGCCGAGCGGTTCTCGAGATGTTGCTCGAGCGGGTGGATTCAGAGCGGGACAAGGAGGCCCTCCACAGGCTTCAGGCTGCGAGTCGTTCGGAGGTGCTGCTCAGGGTGTCCAACTACGATTTCGGTTGGCAGAACACGTACACGCTGGCCGAGCCGAAACTGATGCCCAAGGGCACGCTGTTGGTGTGCTTCGGTGACTTCGACAACACGACCGAAAACCCCTGGCTGACCAAGGAGATGGCCGGACGGCAAGTCCGATGGGGGTTGCAGAGCACGGACGAGATGATGATCGGGTACTTCGACGAATACTTCCCCGACGGTTCGAGAACCCCGCAGCGCGCTCGAAGACGCTGAGGCTCAGGGGTATTCGATTTCCAGCGCCGCCGAGGCCGCGAAAAACCCGTTCACGGCGGTGGGGGTCACGGCGTAGGCCTGCACGCGTGCCGTAAAGCCGGAGAGGCCTCCCGGGTAGGCAAACGTCAGCGTGAGGGAACTGCCCGCCGGAGGAATGACGATCGAGCCGAACGGCGTCGGAGCCGTCCCGTTCAGGATCAAAAGGGCGAGGGCTGGATCGATGTAGACCTCCGGGAAACCCGGGGGGCTTGCGGGGCCGCCCCCTCCGGTCGGGTAGACCTGCCCGACCAACAGGGGCGGCGTGTTGGAAAGACCGCCTCCCGGTGAGCTGATGGCCACCTGGATCGTGTCTCCGGGCATCGCCGTCTTCAAAGGGGTGCTGTCGGGCGCACCGTTGACGCCCGTCTCGAGAAGAATGTCCTCTCCGGAGCCTGGAAACGGATTGCCCACGGAAAGGGGACTCCCGGCCAAAACCTGATTGTTGAACGTGGCGACCTCGCCGGAGGCGGGGTCGACCACGAGCGCCAACCAATAGGTTCCGGGGGCCAAGTTCTGAGGCAAGTTGGCGTTGATGTTCAGCGCCCCGAAGGTGACGGACGAGAACGCCGCAATCACGGGATCGCCCGCATCGATGATCTGATCGGCGGAGATGCGCACGTTGTAGGTGAAGGGTGCTGTGATCGCGCAGCCCTGATTGCTCACGTCTCTCGTCACCTGAATCGTGCTGCCGGGGGTCGCGGTGGCCGGCCCGGTGATGGAGTTGGCGACAAGATCGGGCGCCCCACCCGGGAGAACCTGGATCGTGGACGAACTGGCGACCACGTTGTTGCTCGTGTTGAATTCGCCGGGGGCGGGATCGACCACCAGTCCCAGGAAATAGAACCCCGGGGGAACGTTGTTCGGAAGAACGATGTTCAGACTGACGACACCCAGGCCGCCCGGGCTCGTGCTCGTCACCGCCTGGATCTGCAGATCGCTGGGTGAGATGAAATTGTTCGTCGAAAGCCAGATCGAATAGCTCAATGTCCCGGTGAAAGGAATCCCG
>DRQF01000163.1 GCA_011369445.1 Planctomycetota bacterium
CAGGCCGTTGCACTGTATCGGCCGGAGCGCTTTGCGGCCGAGGGGTGCGAGTCGCGGCTGCCGCACGGCCCCCCATCCCCTGCTCCGCAGATGCGTGGTAGTGGCTGATGACCTCATCGAGCTCCCGAGCCAGGTCCGTCAACTGCTTCGCGGAGGCGGCGGATTCTTCGCTGCTGGCGGCGTTCTCCTGGGTCACCCGATTCACCTGATCCACCGCCTGATTGATCTGACTGATACCCTCGAACTGTTCCTTGCTCGCGGCGGCGATCTCGGCCACGAGATCGTTGACCTTCGTCGAGCCATCGAAAATCTCGATCAAGATGTCGCTCACCTCACTCGAAATCTGGACTCCCCCCTCGGCGTTGGTGAGGGCCTGACTGATGAGCTGAGCCGTGTTCTTGGCGGCGTCCGCGCTCCTTTGAGCGAGAGAGCGCACTTCCTCCGCCACGACGGCGAATCCGCGACCGGCGTCACCGGCCCGCGCCGCTTCGACGGCGGCGTTCAGCGCCAAGAGATTGGTTTGGAACGCGATCTCATCGATGGTCTTTACGATCTTCGCGGTCTCGTCGCTCGACTCCTTGATGGCGCCGATGGCCGACTTCATTCTCTCCATGGTCTCGCGCCCCTTATTCGCGGACCCCTGCGCGCTGTCAGCCAGGGTGCTGGCCAGGGCAGCGTTGTCGGCATTCTGAGACGTCATGGACGACAGCTCTTCGACGGATGCGGAGATCTCTTCGAGACTCGCCGCCTGGGTGCTGACGCCGAGAGCGAGCTTGTCACCGCCCTCGCTGATCTGGCCGGCCGCCTCGGCGACCTCCTTGACCGGCTGAACGACTCGGCCGACCGTCTCATCAAGAATGGCGATGAGCGCGTTCACGGATTCCATCATAGGCCGATAGGCAGGCTCGAGCTGCTCGAGGTCGCCCCGCACCGTCAGCTCGCCTGAGCGCACGGCGTTGATGAGGCGATCGACTTCTCGTCGATAGTCCTCCCGGGCATTGAGATCGGTCCATTCCACACCGCTTCCGATGTGACGTCCGTGCTCATCCATCAGCGCCGTCGCGGTCACCATGAGGCTCAGATCCCCGAGTTTGATCTCGGAGGACACAGGCAACGCGGACGGATTTCCCAGAATCCGCCTCTGGTGGCTGGGGTTCACATGGAACATGTCGATGTTCTGACCGATCAGCTTCTCGGGATCGAAGGCCGGGAACACCTCGCGAATCTTGACTTGATACTTCCGCAACATCGCGAGGACCGCAGGATTGCAGTAGGTGATCCGAAGATCGGTATCACAGGTCATGAACATGGCGGACGCACCCTGCACCATCGAGTAGAGCTCGGATGCCTTCCGGGCGTCACGCCTGGCCTGCGTGACGTCCTTCCATTCGAGGCAGCTCCCCGTATGAGTGCCTGCCTTGTCGAGGATGGCCGTGATATTCAGCTCGAATGTCATCTCGCCGATCTCGATATCCGCCTTGTGGGGAAGGTTGGCGGGATCGGAGAGGATTTGCCGCTGCTTTTGCGGATTGGCGTGAAAAACGTCGATGCAAGTCCCCACGATCCCCTCCGGAGCAAAACCGGGGTACTTCTGGGCGAAGACCCCCCGGTGCTCGTTGAAAAGCCGCATGGTCTCCTGGTTCACGTAGGTGATCTTCAGGTCCTTGTCGACGATCATGATCGCCAGGCCGGCGTTCTCGATCGCTTGGCGGATCTGGTCCGAATCAAACCCCTGCTTCTTGGTTGCTGTCGTCATGTCAAAACCCCTCGTGGCTGTGTGTTCGTTCTCAATCGATCCGGTCGTTCTCGGTCGAGCCGTCGTCCATCGAAAGCTTCAGCGCCCGTTCGATATGGAGCAGCAACTTGACCTCCCCATTGCAGCGTGCGATGGCCGTCAGGGCGCGTGTGTCGATGTCCCCGCCGAAAACGGGGGGCGGCTCGAGCTCTTCCGGCTGGATGTCCAGGACCTCCGAAACGGCATCGACGAGGATGCCGATCTCGGCCACGGAATCCTCGCGAATCAGATCCACGACGATGATGCACGTGTCCGAGGATTCGGTCGCCGCCTGCATCCCCAGCTCGACCCGGAGGTCCGAGACGGGAATGATCTTGCCGCGGAGGTTGATGACCCCCCGTACATGCCGCTGGCTCCCCGGGACCGGCGTGATGTCCAACATCGTGATGATTTCCCGCACCGCGAGGATGGGAAGACCGTACTCTTCGCATCCCAGTCGGAACGTGAGGTACTTGCCGGCCAAGTGTTGGACGGAAGCCGTACCCGATGCGCTTTCCGGCATATGACTGAACCCTTTCATCCCTGTGTGCCTTCTCTGTGATCGGCGGACACGGATTCGAACCTGAAGGAGATTGGTGCGGCGACTGCCTAGAAAACCGGGAGAAGCGCCCCCCCCGGGGAGGAGCCCGGGAGGCCTTGAGCAATAGAAAGTAATCAGTTACTTACTTCATATGGCGACAAGGGTACGTAAGACGGGTCGGCTTCGCCGATTGGAAATCGCCGAAGCGGCACTGGAGATTCTGGGGTCGAACGGCCCCCAGGATCTCTCGACGCGAGCGCTCGCCGACCGCGTGGGCCTTTCGACCGGTGCGCTCTTTCGCCATTTCAGCTCCAAGGAGGAGATCATCGAGTACGCTGTCGAGGTGGCGGTCGAACGCGTCTCAGCGAGTTTTCCCGATGCTGCGCTTCCCGCCGACCTGCGCTGGATCGAGATGATCCGGGAGAGAGTGCAACTCTTGCGCCGCGAGCCCGGGATCGCCTGGCTGCTCCTCTCCGATCAAGCTCAATCCCTCCTCTCCCCCTCCGCCAACAAACGCCTCGCGGACCTGGTCCGCGCATCCGGTCAATTCCTACGACGAGCCCTCGAGGAGGCGGCCAAAGCGGGCCACATTCGCGGTGACATCCCCATCGAAGATACCGTCATGATCGTGATGGGATCGGTGCTGGCGGCCGTCGGCCTGCGGGGCGCCCATGGCAGCCTGCGTATTCAAGAACATTCCGCGAGAGAGCGGTGGATCGAGAGCCTTCTTCGACTCCTCGCTCCCCCATCTCGTATTTCCGAAACATCCCAACCCACTGACAAGAGGAGTTCCTCGCCATGACCATCACGCCGGAAACCATCGTCAAGGACATCGCCACACAGTATCCCCTCGCCACGCGCGTGTTTGCTCGCCACAAGATCGACTTCTGCTGCGGCGGCAATCGTCCTCTCGCATCCTCTTGCGCGGACAAGGGCTTGAACCCGGAGCAAGTCATCGAAGAGATTAAGAAAGAGGTACAAACTTCGGGGAGCCCGGTGGAATCCTGGGCGGACGCAGCCCCCGCGGACCTCATCCGCCATATCCTCACCGCGTACCACCAGCCGCTCTACGAAGAGATGCCGAGACTGAAGGCGATGGCCAAGAAGGTCCTCGACGTCCACGGTGACAAGGATCCCGAGCGATTCCGGGGGATCCACGACACACTGAGCGCTCTTGTCGCGGACCTGGAACAGCACATGGCCAAGGAGGAGCAGATCCTCTTCCCAATGATCCAGGCCGGACAAGGGGCGATGGCCGGTGGTCCCATCTCCGTCATGCAGTACGAACATGAAAATGCCGGAGAGATGCTCCGAACGCTCCGCTCCCTCACGAACGACTACACCGTTCCCGAGGAAGCCTGCGCCACCTGGGGCGCGCTATGGAAAGGGCTCGAAGCCCTCGAGACGTCTCTCCACGAGCACATTCATCTCGAGAACAACATCCTCTTCCCCCGGGTGCAATCGGCCTGAACCCCGCCCCGCTTCCTCCTCCCTCCGGCTGCCCCCGCCGGAGAGGGGAGGCCCCCCGCCCCCTCACGAACCCCTCCCCCGACAGATTTCTCCGTACATACAGATTATGTCGATAAAGTTCGACGCCTCCCTGGTCCGATGGGGGTAATGGCTCTCCTTCATCGGAGGGCCGGCCAATGCCTCCAAAGAACCATTCCGACCTGTCCCGTCGCACCGGGAAAGGCTCCGGGTCTGCCCAGGGAGAGAATCCAGGCGTGATTTCCGAGAAAGCCCCCCCACCCGATCCCACCCAGGCGCACGACGGAGCGAGCGTGCCCTCGCCGGTCATCGAAGACGACGACGGCACTCTCGTCCTATCGCCGGACGAGATGCCCCGACCCTCCTCGGAGGATCCGGAGCTCGAAGACGATCTTCTCAACCCCGCGGAGGGCTCGCGGTGCGGATTCATTCCCGGATACAGCCTGGTGGGAAAACTGGGGCGCGGTGGAATGGGGATCGTTTATCAAGCCATCCAGGAGAAGCTGCAGCGGGTCGTCGCCCTGAAGGTCTTGACGCCTGCCAAGGCCAATGATCCCCGCTACGTGCAGCGTTTTCGACGCGAAGCGATGGCCATTGCACGGCTCAATCACCCCAACATCGTCACCGCCTACGACTATGGGGAAGCGAACGGTCGCTTCTATCTGGCCATTGAATACGTCGATGGACCGGATGCCGCGGAACTCATCGCACGCCGTGGACGTATCGGATTGATCGAGGCCATCTGCATCGCTCGTGACACCGTCTTGGCCCTCAATCACGCTCTCTCGCAGGGCATCATCCACCGGGATATCAAACCCGCCAACCTCATGTTGTTGAACGAGGACATCCGCGACGAGAATGGAGGGCTCTCGGGGGGCGTCGTCAAGTTGACGGACTTAGGACTCGCCAAGATCCGAGAGAATGCCCAAAGTGGGGTGCGACGACGAACGACGGGGCGCAATTTGGTCGTCGGAACCCCCGGTTACATGGCACCCGAACAAGCGCGCGGGGAAGCCGCGGATTTTCGTGTGGACATCTTCTCGCTCGGTCTGACCCTCTACCACATGGTCACGGGCGAGAAGCCCTGTAAGGCCTCGAGTCTGGCCGAGGTTTTCGAGTACCTCGAAAGCGGCCGACTCGTCCATCCCCAAGATCTTGCGGACGACGTAAGCGATGCCTTCGTTCGGGTCCTCGATCGCATGTGCGCCCGCACGCCCGAAGCCCGTTACCAGAGCTACGAAGAGCTACTCATGGATCTTCAAGCTCTCATCGTCGGCATGGAGCCCGCCACCGTCCCCGTGGATCCCGAGGTCTCCTTGCTGGCGAAGCGAAGAAGTCGCCTGGCCGCCTGTTTCAGCCGCGGCAGGAAGGCGCGCTCGGCTCCGACGTCAGCGCCCGCCCGCCCTTCGACGGGCAGGGGGATGAAATGGTTGATGTGGTTAGCTCCCTTCGCGGCCGGTCTGGCTCTGGGCCTCCTCCTCGGATAAACCCCGTGCCGGGGATTGCCATGGGAGGCCAATTCGCCTAGCATCCACTGTGCGTTGGCTCCCCCGCTCCCTCCTCGTCACCGCTGTGTTCGGTCTCGCCATGGGACTGCAACTTGGACTCCATCACGCCGACGCCGTCCTTGCGTATCCTCTCGCCGTCGACGACGGAGAAGGGCTCATGATCGCACTCGCCGACATGGAGGCCCGCGGCGCGCCCTTGTACTCCCCCCTCGACGAAGAACCCTACGTGGCGAACATCTACCCCCCTCTCTTCTCGACTCTCATGGTCATCTTTCGAAAGCCGGCCGGAAGTCTGCTTGCCGCTGGGCGATGGCTGAGCCTCGGGGGCGCTCTCCTCACCGCACTGGGCCTCGCGTGGTGCGTCGCCGTGATAACGCAGGGCTCTGCCTTCCCACGTATTCTGGGCGGTGCCGCGGCCGCACTGATCTTTCTGAACGACCCGGAGACCCTCTATTGGGGATGCGTCGCCCGCGTCGACGTGTTGGGTTTGGGGCTGGAAATGCTCGGGCTGGCGGTTCTGCTCTCCCGTCCCCGCAAGCGCCCGTGGAACGGCGCAGCACTCGCTCTCTTCCTTCTCGCGGGATTCACGAAACAAAGTCTCGTTGCGGGCGCCGTCACCGGGCTCGTCACCCTCTTCTTGCTGGATCGCCTGAGGGCGCTGCGCCTCGCCACCGTTTTCGTCGCCACCGGCGCTCTCCTCGTGGGTCTTCTCGTCCTCGCGACCAAGGGACTTGCCTGGGAGCACCTCGTCGTGGCCAATCACATCACCTGGTCGCCGCGGCTTGCCCTCTACTGGTGGAAGGTCTTTCTCTTCAGACACTGGGGCCTCGTGGGGCTCGCGGTCCTCGCCGTGTTCGTCCTCGGGCGATTCCGCTCCACCGCATTCCCAAAAGCCAGGGGCGCGGCCATCCTCCTGCCTGTTGCTCTTGCCGCCTCACTCACGTCCGGAAGGTTGGGGTCGAATACGAACCATCTCATGGAAGCTTTGGCCGCCATGTCGATCGTCATCGGCGTGGCGCTTGCAACGCTGGTCACTCGTCATGGCCGCGTGGGGCTGCTGCTGCTCGTTCCGGCGATCCTCGCTCTTGTCCCCATACGAGGCGGCCTGAGACTCCCCGCCGAAACCGGAGCGTGGTGGATGGGACCGGGGCCCGAGGCGCGCCACGACGCGACCCAACTCCTCGAGGCTTTGAGAAGCATTCCGGGCGACATCCTCTCCAGCCACCTCGATCTCGCCCCCCTGGCGGCGAAGCCACTGCTCTATCAGACGGCCGTCATGTCCGAACTGGCGGCACGGGGCCTGTGGGACCCAGGCCCTCTCGTGCGCCGCGTTCAGGACAAGACGTTCTCGGTGATCATTCTCGATGCGCCCATCGACATGATCGACGTGACGGAGGACGTTCGCTTCCCGCCGGCAGTCTTGATCGCGATCCGCGAGAATTACACGTTGCGGATGCGAAGAGGAAGGTACAGCTTTCACGTCCCCCGGCACTGATGGAGCGGCTCTTCAGTCGTCTACGATGTCCATCTCCTCGATGAGCCTGGACATCCCATCGATTTTCTCCGTGCACCACAGAACGTAACGGATGTCCACGTTGATCGTCCGAGTGATTTCCGGCATGAACTGGTAATCGCTGGTCATCGCCTCGTAGTTGCCGTCAAAGGCGAGCCCGATCATCTCTCCTTTGGCGTTCATGATGGAGCTTCCCGAATTGCCCCCCGTGATGTCGGTGTCGGACAAGAAATCCAAGGGCAACGTGTTCAGAGCGGGATCGCCCCAGCGGCCCCAGTCCTTCGCCCGAAACAGTTCCAGCTGCTTTTCCGGAGCGTCGAACGGCTTTTTGCCCGTGTTCTTTTCCAAGACGCCGCGGGGAGTGGTGTAGTGAAGGTACTCCACCGCATCGCGTGGGCTGTACCCTTTCACGGTCCCGTAGGTCACACGAAGCGTGGAATTGGCGTCGGGGTACTCCGGCTGATTCCTGAAAGCCGCCATCGCCTCCGAAAGCTCGAGACGAAGTGCGCCGATACGGCTACCGAACTCGGCATAGGCCCGGTTGACTTCCGGAATGACTTGTAAGAGACGCCATGCCAACTTGTCGAGGGGCTTGTCCGACGACGACAGCTCGTCCCGCGACATGTTCGCGATCTGGGCGATGCGAGCCCTATCCAGGGCGGTGGGGAGCAACTCAGCGACCTTTTCATCCAGGTTGTCGGCGGTGATTCCCTCGAACGCCTCCAGACGTTGATCCTCGGGCAGACTCAGATTCGAGCGAATGGCGGTCGCAAGAACGGCCCGTTGCCCGTCGAGATCAAGCTGCCCCAAGATATTCGAGATCACAGCAATCATCCCTTCGACCCGTTGGGGGCTCAAATCTTCCATGGGAAGGCGGTAGGCCGCGAGAATTGGAACGGGACCCAGAAACAATCGCGCCAGAATGGCCTGACGGTTGGGCGCTTTGTAAGCCGCCGCGATGTCGGAAAGAATGTGCCCCCACTTGGCCTTCCGCTCCGGGTCGGCATCGACCCACTTTTGGAAACGCGCTTCCATCTCCCGCTTGCGCTCGACGAGATGGGTGGCCTTCAACCCGTCTCGCATCCCCTCGAAGTTCTTGAGCGTGTTGGCGAGCGACTTGATTTCGGAAGCGTTCTTCAGGCGGACCGCCTCGTCGTTCTCGCCCTGCTTCTCCA
>DRQF01000164.1 GCA_011369445.1 Planctomycetota bacterium
GCGGGAAAAAAGGTCGGCGGTGGAAGCTCGTGAGCTTCCACCGCCGACTCTCTCTCTACGACAGTCACCGGTCTTGCGGTCTCAGGTCTGTCGGCTGTAGCCCAGACCTTTCAATACCTGCAGCACCTCACTCCAACTCGGAAACGGCTGTGCGTTCTTGCGCTTGAAGTCTTCGATCGCTCGAATGAACTCCAAGGTCTCGTCCTCGACTTCCGTCGAGTAATGAGATGTCTTCCGAGCCGGTCGGGGCGCCTCCGGGACCTTCGCCTCACTTCGGGCCATAGGGGTCCTCCAAAAAAAGGGCCTCGGCCTTCCTTGCACGGCGCTGTCCGGAGTCCCGCACACGGCGGCTCCCATCGCTCCGCCCGCCTCGGGCAGGCGGGAGAACGACGCGACACAGTTCTTATCGGGTGATATGATTCGTATCTGAAAAGAATGATATTGCGGCATAGTGCCCCGAATGGACGGCCGGGACCCGTGTAAGTCATTCTCGAGAAAGAAGTTGCAGGATTCCCTCTTCAGTGACCGGGGTCACGACTCCCTTTTCCGTGACGAGGCCCGTGATCAGCGAAGCCGGGGTGACGTCGAAGGCCGGGTTGTAGGCCGCTTGGCCCTTCGGCGCCGCCGGCCGGCCCAGGATCTGGGTGACCTCGTCCGAGGGGCGCTCTTCGATGGGGATGAGGTCGCCGGAGGCGAGGGAGAGGTCGAAGGTGGTGGATGGGGCCACCACATAGAACGGAATCCCGTGCACCTTGGCGAGGGCCGCCACGCCGTAGGTGCCGATCTTGTTGGCGGCATCGCCATTGCGGGCGATGCGGTCGGCACCCGTGAAAACGCGATCGACGCGACCGGCGGCCATGAGCGAGGCCGCCGCGCCGTCGCAGATGAGGGTCGCTGGAACGCCCGCGCGTCCGAGTTCCCATGCGGTCAGGCGGGCGCCTTGGAGAAGCGGACGAGTCTCGTCGACCCAGACCGAGATGGTCTTTCCCTGTTCATGGGCCGTGTACATCACCGCCAGCGCCGTGCCGCGTCCCCCCGTCGCGAGGGCGCCGGCATTGCAGTGGGTGAGGAGCCGATCGCCGTCCTCCACGAGTGCCGCGCCCTCGCGACCCAGCGCATCGCACATGGCGCGATCTTCTTCGTGGATGGCAAGGGCTTCTTGCAGGAGCGACCGACGCACATCGCGAGGAGACCCGTCGCCGTCCCGGTGCAGTCGCTCCTCCATGCGATCCAATGCCGCAAACAGGTTGACGGCCGTGGGGCGGGCCGAAGCCAACCGCTCCCGCGCGTGGGCGAAGGCCCGGTCGATGTCGTCCCGAAAGGCCGTGTCCGCCAAGCCCCGCAACCCGAGCACGATCCCGTAGGCGGCCGCGATCCCGATCGCGGGGGCACCCCGCACCGCCAGCCGGAGGATGGCGTCGCGCATGGTTTCCAGGTCTTCGACGGACAGGTATTCGAGGCGCGATGGCAAAAGCGTTTGCTCGATCAGTTCGCAATGTCCCGCCTCGTCGCCGATCCAGCGAAGGGTCTCGGGGACGGTTCCCATCAGTCTCGGCCCAGCTCGTGCTGGACCCGACGGTTCATGGCGGCGACTTTGTCCGAGAGTTCGTCCCGATACGTGTAGAGCTTCTCTCGCAGTGCTTCGTCGTGGAGGGCGAGAATCTGAATCGCTTGATACGCGGCGTTCTTGCCTCCGTGGGAGCCTATGCCCATGCAGGCGACGGGGATGCCGCCCGGCATCTGCACGATGGAGTAAAGGGCGTCCAGCCCCCGCAGGGACGCCGATTCCATCGGAACGCCGATGACGGGCAGGACCGTGTACGCGGCCACGACGCCGGCCAGGTGGGCGGACATGCCGGCGGCGCAGATGATCACCTGGATGCCGCGGCCCTCGGCTTCGCGGGCCAGTTGTTCCACCTTGTGGGGCGTGCGGTGGGCCGAAGCCACGACCACCTCGTTGGCGACGTCGAACTCGTCCAGAACTTCCACACAGGGCCTCATGGCGTCCAGGTCCGAGGAACTTCCCATCATGATCAAAACGCGGGGGTCCGGCATGGCAGAGTCTCCCTTGGTCCGTGGATCAACGCTCGAGAGGTCGACCGGTGAGCCTCTCGTAGATTTCCATGTAGCGGCCGCTGGCGAGTTCGAGGATGTCGTCCGGCACCTTGGGCGGTGGGGAGGACTTGTCCCAGTCCGTCGTTTCCAGCCAATCGCGAATCACCTGTTTGTCGAAGCTGGGTGGGTCCTCGCCCTCGGGAGTGTTCTCCCAATCCTCCTTCTTCCAGAAGCGAGACGAATCCGGCGTGAAGACCTCGTCGATGAGAATGATCTCGTCGCCGACGAGACCCCACTCCAACTTCGTGTCGCAGAGGATGATGCCTTTCTCCGCGGCGTAGTCCGAACAGCGGTGGAAGGCTTCGAGGGAGAACTCCTTCAGCCTGTTGGCGTTGTCCTCGCCAACGACGCGACGGAAGACGGTCTCGTCGATGTTCTCGTCGTGGAGGCCCTGCTCCGCCTTCGTGGAAGGCGTGAAGATGGGCTCCGGCAGTTTCGAGCCCTTGTGGAGGCCGGGTGGCAGGGGCACGCCGCAGACGGCGCCTGTCGCCTGATAGTCCTTCCAACCCGAGCCCACCAGGTAGGCCCGTACGATGCATTCAGCGTCGAAAGGGCGGGCTTTCCGGCAGAGCATGGACCGGCCCCTCAGGACGTCCCGGTAGGGATGGAGGACTTCCGGCATCGCGTCCACGTCCCCGGTGATGACGTGGTTCGGGGCGAGCCCGCTCAGAAAGTCGAACCAAAACAGCGAGATCTGAGTGAGGACCTTGCCCTTGTCGGGGATCGGATCCGGCAGAATCCAGTCAAACGCGGAGACACGATCCGTGGCGACGATGAGGAGTTGATCGCCCAGATCGTAGATGTCGCGCACCTTGCCGCGGGCCTTCAGGGGCACCTCGGGAATGTCGGTTTGATAGACGGTGGTCATGGCCGCCGTTTCTACCAAAACCGAAGAGAAATGTCAGAGGAGGCTCTTACCCGATCTCGGAGCGATCGGCGACGTGCTTTTTGATGGTCTCGATGTGGCGGGCATAGATCTCGATGAACTCGACGCCCATCTCGAAGGTCCCGTTGAGGGCGCGTTCCACGTGCACCACTTTGCCGACCGCGTCGACGAGATCATCTCCGAGGGCCACGCTGAAGCGATACTTCTCTCCCAACGGAATGGGTTCCGTGGATTGGAGCTTCAGCCCGAATTCGTTGAGATCGATGCTGACGGCGATCCCCAGGATGCGATTGGGGTCGGTTTCGGCGACATCGGTGTAGCTGATGAGGAATCCCGCGGCGGAGCGTGGGGCAACCCGGCGGTCCTGTGGGATCTTGTCTTGCATGCTTGCAGCGCCTTCCATTGACGCTTCAAGCTATCGTCCGTGGGACCCCGTCATCTGAACCCGCGATGGCAACCCGGCACGTTTTGGAGGGACCCTCCGGGTTGGTAGTATGCAGCTTCACGCACCCAAGTCCTTATCTGGCGGTGTTTAGTGTCATGAGAGATGCAGCGCTGATTCTCCTCGTCCTGACCTTGTGGTTGCCGAATCTTTCGGCGCAGGGAGACGACGACCCGGTCATTCGGGAATACGAGCAGGCCCTCAAGGACCTGGGTATCAACCGCCTACAGCGGGACCCGGCCTTCCTACGCGCGAGAAGGTTTTGGCCCCAGCTCCAGCGAGAGGTGGCCGCGGCCATCCGGGAGCAGGACAAGGGATTGGGGGGCTCCCCCGAAGAGGTCGAGAAGCTGAAGACCCTCTACCGCAGCCGCCTGGCCCAGGGGCGGGCAGTGGATCATTACCTCTACGGGCGCCTGATGGGATTGCTGGGTGATCTCGACACGGCGTTTCTCGAGTTCCGAGAGGCGTTGGACATCGATCGATATTTCTACTGGGCGTGGGACGGGCTGGGGGTCTACCACTCCAACAAGGGACAGTTCGATGCGGCGGTCGAGAAGTTTCGGACCGCTTTGAGAATCAATCCCGACTTCGAGAAGGCCGCCTTCGGTTTGGCCCAGGCTCTCATTCAGCGGGGCGATTTCGCCGATGCCGCCAAAGTCCTCTCCGATCTCGTTTCCGACAAGCACGGTCGCAGCCCCGACCCTGCCGCGATCCAGCAGGCGCGCCTGATGTTGGCCGAGGTCTACCGCAGGCAGGAGGACTATCCGCTTTGCCTGGACGAACTCAGCGCTCTCGAGCGGGAGGGCATGGATGATCAGCGCGTCCTCGGCATGAAGGCCTTCTGCTGCAAGCGCATGGGGCGATGGAAGGACGCCGCCGCTGAATACCGCAAGATCATCGCAAGGTTTCCCAAGGAGGAGAGGTATCATCGAGCTCTCGCGGATTGCCTCGAGCGCATGGGTCGGAATGCCGATGCCGCGGACGAGCTAGAAAAGGCGCTCGAATTGGGAAGCGAGTCCATGACGCGCGCCGACCGACAGCAGCTGGAAAGCCTCTTGGCCCACCTCCGCCGTCAGCCCGCGGTGACCGATCCCAAGGATCGCACGCTCCATCTCGACGATTGGGTCAACCGCCTCCTCACCTCGCCGGATCTCGAGAAACGGAGGCAGGCGATGATGTTCTTGTCCACCGCTCCCAACCCCGCGCCCAGCCAAAGCGTGAACACCCTGTTGAAGCGAGGTTTCTCCTACGCGGTCAAGGATCCCGATCCCATCATCCAGGCGAAGGCGCTTCAGCAACTCACGGTTCGGTGGGGATGGAGTGACAAGGTGAGGGACCTCGTCGAACTGTTCGTCGAGAAACCCTATGACCGGCGCGTGCGGGGCATGGCCGCAAGCCTCCTGAAACGTTGGGACGACCGCACCGTCGTGCCTGTTCTCATCCTGGCGTTGCAGGACGAGGATGACCCCTACGTCTTCAGTCAGATCCACGACAGTCTGAACAGCCTGACGCTGGCCTGGATCGAGCGTATCCTCCCCGAAGACATCACACCGGAAGTCATTGCCAAGAATCGTCGCCGCTGGAACGATTGGTACCGGCGTCACCGGGATCGCTATCGCAAGGCGGAACCCCCGGACTTCGACGAGCGCTGGCACTGAAAAGGACCGAGCCCGCCATGAGTGAATCCCAAGGAGCCGTCCTCGTCGTCGGGGGCGCAGGCTACATCGGCAGCCACTGTCTGCACGAACTGCGCAGCCAGGGTTTCGAGACCCTCTGCTACGACAACCTCAGCGAGGGACATCGTCAGGCCATTGGCCCGACGGAGTTGATCGAAGGCGATCTCGGCGACGAAGCCAAGCTGGACAAGCTCTTTTCCGAGCGTCCCATTCGCGCCGTCTTCCACTTCGCGGCAAACTGCTACGTCGGTGAGTCCTGCGAGGACCCACAGAAATACTACTTCAACAACGTTCGGCAGACTCTGGGGCTGCTGCGTTCCATGCTTCGCAACGATGTGAAGCGGTTTATCTTCTCGTCGACCGCGGCCACGTTCGGAAACCCGGTCAAGGACGTGATTGACGAGACCCATCCCCAGGATCCCATCAACCCCTACGGCCGCAGCAAGCTCATGGTGGAGTGGATCCTTCGGGATTACCACACCGCTTATGGGCTGGACTACGTGGCGCTTCGCTACTTCAATGCCGCGGGCGCGGCCGAGGACGGGAGCATCGGGGAGGATCATGACCCGGAGACGCACCTCATCCCGCTCGTGATCCAGGCGGCCATGGGGAAACGGCCGGACATCAAGATCTTCGGTGACGACTACCCCACACCCGACGGCACCTGTATTCGCGACTACATCCACATCATCGATCTGGCCTCGGCCCATATCTTGGGGCTCGAGTATCTGGAGAAGGGCGGCGAGAGCACGGCCTTCAATCTCGGCAACGGCAAGGGCTACTCGGTGAAGGAAGTCATCGACACGGTCGAGCGGGTCACCGAGCGCCCGATCGCACGGGAAGTGGTAGGGCGCCGCGCCGGCGACCCACCCGTCCTTGTGGCGGACTACCGCCGCGCGGCCGAAACCCTGGGCTGGGCTCAACGTTTCGGCGACCTCGAAACCATCGTTCGCACCGCATGGCAATGGCACTCGGCCCATCCGGAAGGGTACGCCGACTGAGCTCGAAACCCTGAATCAATCACCTTCTGCCTGATTCCGGCCCCACTCCACGTTTCGTGAGGAGGGGGGACGGAGTAGAATCCAAAAACTATGCCAACGCACCAAAGCAAGCTCCGCTGGGTCGTGATTCTCGGACTCGTGGTGATCGGTGTCGTGGGTGCCGCGTATTTTCAGCGCGAGACCGGCCCGACCAAGCCACCCGTACGGTCCGTTCAGCCGACGACACTGCCGCCGCTTCTTTCCGCCGAGGAGGAAAACGGCCTCCGCGTCCGGCTTTCCGCGCTGCTTCGCACCCTGCCCAAGAAATCCCAGAAAACGGTTGCGATCCTCGATCCCGGGAACGGTCGCTACCTCTTCAAGTTCGAGCCCACGCGCACCCTCGTTCCCGCGTCGAATGAAAAACTGATCACGGCCGCGGCCCTGGTCGGTCTGCGGGGGCCCGATTTCGAACTCGAGACGACGGTCTTCTCGACGGCGCCCATGAAGGATGGGGTCCTCTCCGGCGACCTAGTCATCCGCGGCGGCGGCGATCCGACGTTTTCGAAGAACTTCAACGAGGAGGGGGCCCTCGCGGCCCTTCGCCCGCTGGTGGACGCTTTGAAGTCCAAGGGTCTGAAGCGTTTGGAGGGGCGCGTGCTCGTCGACGACAGCCTCTTCGTGGGGAAGCGGACGGGACCCGTTTGGCCGAAGGACGATCTGTGGCGCACGTGGATGGTGGAGGTGACGGCGCTCCCGTTCAACGACAACCGCATCGACCTGGTCTGCGATCTCCAAGGCGGGAAGCCTCGGGTTCGTTTCGACCCGGATGTGGGGTACGGCCAGATCGTGAACCGCCTGGCCCCGGCACGCAGCGCCAAGGAGCACAAGATCATTTTTTCCCGCCCGGCGGACAAGGACGTCTTCACCGTGTCCGGCAAGCTGTGGGCCCCCAAGAAGCCCTTCCGCGACGATGCCAACGTCCACGACGGGGCTCTCTACTTCGCTGCGGCGTTCATCAAAGCCCTCGAGATGGGAGGCGTCCAGGTCGATGGTGGTTTCGGGCGCTTGGAGCGGCCCTTGCCCAAGGACAAAAAACACGTCCTCTACGTTTGGAGGACGCCGTTGTCGGTTTGCCTCCCCGTGATGCTGAAGAAGAGCCAGAACCTCTACGCCGAGATCTTCTTCCGACACATCGCTCTCGCGTCGAAGAAGGAACCCAGCTTCCTCGGTGCCGCCACCGCGACCCGCGAGTATCTCCGCAAGGCGGGCGTGCTCGAGCCCTTCACGCGCATCGCCGACGGCTCGGGGTTGTCGCGAGCCAACTTGATCTCGGCGCGCCAGTTGGCACGGGTCCTCGCGATGGTGCATCGAAGCGAACACGGGCAGTGGTTCAAGGATGCGCTCGCCCATCCGGGCGAATCCGGCACGCTGCGCAGGAGGATGAAGGGGCTGGAAGGTCGTGTGGCGGCCAAGACGGGCACCCTTTCCCGCATCAGCGCACTATCGGGCTACGTCAAGACCAAGTCCGGTCGCTGGCTCGTCTTCGCCGGCCTCTACAACGATGGACCCGTCGCCAAATTCCGCCACGTCCAAGACGAGATCTGCCACATCCTCGCCGACCTCTAGCCCCACGCCTCATGGAGCCCCCGCACCCTCGCCCCGCGCGTGCCGCGACTGCGGTTTGCGTGGCACATAACTCATGGGGACGTAATCCGCCCGAGGGCTTGTCGTTTCATCGGAGAGTCCTTTTCTTTACCAAGTAACCTATGGCGCACAGCCCTTGCGAGAGGGCGCTCAGGTCTCCTGGGACACCTGAACGCGCAAGAGGGTGAGGTCCTCGCTCGGCGAGGAGAGGGTGAACGGACGGTCGGGCGGGATGGCGGCGGAAGCGGCTTCGGCGAGGGGGTGATCCCCGCCTTCGTCATCGCGCAAGGTGGCGTGACCGCGCACCGCGAAGAGGAAGAGCAATTCGTCGGTGTGGGTGAGGTCGGTGGATTCGGTGGGCCCCCGGAGCCGAAGCACCCTGGCATCCGCGAGACCTCCCGTGGCGTGCCCGAAACCGATGTCGCGGGATTCGAAGCTGGGCCACCGGTCCGACTTCCATGCCGCCCTTTGTGCCTGATGCCGCACGAAGCACTGGCCGCCGAAGAGGGCTTCGGGGCGGACGTCGTCATTCGGAAGGTCGAGGTCGGGATCCGTGTAGGTGGCGTGCTCCGCGGGTGAACTCAACTCGACCACTTCCAGGCCGGGTGAGCACTCCAAGACCCGATGGCGAATCCCCGGCGGCTGAAGCACGGCATCGCCGGCATCCAGCGTGAACGGCGGACCCTGATCCTCGTAGACCACACGGACCCAGCCGCGACGGCAGTAGATCATCTGGAAGCGCACCCGATGGAAATGGACGTAGTCGGGCACGGGCCCGCCGTCGGGAATCCGGATGTGAGAGGCAATGAACCGCCCTCCCAGTCGTCCCGGGATGAGATCCCGATAGAGCATACCGGCCCGGCCCGTGTTCCACGCGTCCTGGGAGGGCGGGTCTACGAGGACGAACTCGGGGCGCAGGGGGGGCACCTCCACAGGGGCAAGGGGGCTGACGAGATCGATCGTCGTGCCCCCCGGAGCGATGAGGA
>DRQF01000165.1 GCA_011369445.1 Planctomycetota bacterium
AGCGGCGGCGGCGGCCGGGGAGGGCGAAGGTGGGGAGGCTTGCGCGTCCCTCGGCGTCGACCGCCTGGAGGGCGAAGAGCCAGTCGTCCTTCGATTCGGGAACCGTGACCTCGTCCACGAGTGCGAGGTCTTGGCGACGGGACCAGCGGGGTTCGGTGGTGCGTCGCATGAGCAAGCGGTACCCCTTGACCGAAGGGTCGTCCGTCTTCTTCCAAAACAGCGTGCTCTCGTTGGTGAGAGCGGCGAGGAGCCGAACGCCTCGGGGTGGACGGGGCGCGCGGGCGGCGCCCAGGAGACTGGCCGCGTTGGCGCGGGCCACGCGGGCCACATAGGCGAAGTCCACCTCGTCGGGCAGATCCCCGTACTGCACGCCTTTCTCCTTGCGGACGTCCTGGTGTTGCTGGAGGTAGTTTTCCTTCGGCTCGGTGAGACGGATTCCCGGGTAACCCAGCAGGGTGAAGGGGCGGTGGTCGCCTCCGCGCAGATACCGGTCCAACCGGAAGATCAGGCGTGGACGAAAGTCGGGGGTGTACAGTTCCATCATGCGCGCGGTGTGGCGGGCCAGCTCCCGCGAAGGACTGTCCGATTCACTGGGCCAGCGGGCCTGCCTCTTGCGACGGGGGTGGGAATCCGGGCGCGCTTGGGGCCTCCCCTCGGAGAAGACGCGAAGCACGTGGTCCTCGCTGAAGCCATTCTTGTCCTTGGCGCCCCCCACGATGTCGTTGGTGATCATCGCTTCCACGACGATGTCGTTCTCGTCGCAGAACTTCGCGAGGTGGCTGGAGCCCCACAGGCCCTCCTCCTCGGCGGTCACGCAGGCAAACCAGATCGAAGCCCGTGTCTTCACCGGAGCCAGCGCGCGCGCCAATTCCATCACGACGGCGGTGCCGCTGCCGTCGTCGTTGGCCCCCGGTGCGTCGGAGGTCACGTCCCAGCGTTGACCGCATCGGGAGTCATAGTGCCCGCTCACGATGATGACCCGATCGGGCTCGGAGCCCTCGAGTTTGGCGATGACGTTGCGGATCTCGTGAACCCCCATGCCGTCGACCCGCTCTCGATCGCGGCCCGCGAAATCGCGGGGATCGAAGGGGTCGAAGGACACGGTCATGCGCCCCTCGGAAGCGGCGGCGGCCTTTTCCAACTCGCTCTTGATCCAGGAGCCGGCGGCGCCCACGCCGCGGTCGGGATCGTCCTGAGACGACAGGGCGTGCCGGGTGCCGAAGGAGACGAGCTTTCGGATGTCCTTCTCGATGCGCCCTGCGTCGATGCGTTTCAGGGCGGCGACGATCTCCGGGTCCCTCGCGAGGGATTGAGCCGTGAGCGAAGAGAGGTCACCGAGCATCAGGACAAAGAGGATCAGGGATGCGATTCTCATGGGAATCTCCAGCGTGCGAGGTGGCGATCCTCGGAGAAGGCGGTCTGCATCCTTCCCGAGTTCCCCTTCTACGCCCGGATTTCTCGTATCATTCCGGCATCTCGCGGATCTTGTCGAGAGAGCCTCGAGGAGATGACTCATGAACCGATTTTTCCCATTCTGCATTCTCGTCATCCTCTGCGCACCGAGCCTTTCGGCCCAGGAGACGCCGATTTCGCTGGGGTCTGCCCAGCCTTTCGTTCTCTCGGCCGACCAACCCCGGGCCGTCGTCGCCGGGGACTTCGACGAGGATGGGTTTCTCGATTTGGCGAGCGTCCCCGCCGTGGGCAACGAGGTGAGCGTCCTCATCAACGACGGATCAGCGGGTTTTTCCAACAACATGGATTTCTCGGCGGCCTACGGCAGCATGTGGGGTATGACGACGGCGGACCTGGATGCCGACGGCCATCTGGATCTCGTGTTGTGCCATGGACTCAACGGAAATCACCAAGTAGGGATTTGGCGGGGTCTGGGTGACGGCACGTTCGTGAATCATGCGACTCTCCTCGCCGGCAACTTCCCCATCGACGTCGCGGCTGGGGATTTCAACGAGGACGGCATCCTCGATCTCGTGGTCGCCTCCAACGTCGGGCAGAGCGTTGCCATCTTCCTGGGCCAGGGCGGCGGGAATTTCGGAGCCGCCACCTTTGTCTCCGGCGTGTCCAACGCCACCTCCCTGGACGTCGGGGACATCGACGACGACGGCCATCTCGATGTGGTCGTCTCCTCCTATGGCGGCACGACCGCCTTCTTCGGAGACGGGCAAGGCGGCTTTCCCTCGTTGTCCGCGGCGGCCGGAGGCTATGCCCTCACCGAGCACGCCTGCCTCGTCGATTTGGACCAGGATGGAGATCTCGACGTGGCGAGCATCGAGATCTATACGAGTCAACTGCAGATCCGTCGATTCGAGGGAGGGACATTCGGCGCCCTCGAATCCTATACGACGGGTGGTTTCCCTCGCGACGTCTTCCCCGGCGATCTGAACCGGGACGGCATCCCCGACCTCGTCGTCATCGAGGAATCAACGGGATCGGCCCGCGTCTTCCGAGGCGTGGGGGACGGCACACTGTTTTCGCCCCAGACCTTTTCCGTGGGGCTCGCCCCCCGTTGCGGCGTGCTCGCCGATCTCGACGGAGACGGCGAAATCGACCTCGCCTCGGGGCTCACGCAAAACCAGCAGGCCGACCCGCAGGTGGCGGTTTCCTTGAATCTCACCGTCCCTGGGCCGTGGACCTACCTCGCTCCCGCCCTCGCAGGCGCGGTCGGCGCACCACTTCTTCACGGGACGGGGTCCCTGCAACCGGGCGCGCCCTTCAGCCTCGAGCTCACTCATGCCGCCCCCTCGACCGTGGCCTACCTGGTGGCCGGCGCCACGCGGGCCGATCTGCCGGTGCTGGGGGGCGTGCTCATTCCCTCGCCCGACGTCCTCGTGGGGACGTTTCTCACGTCGACCGCGGGGGAGGTTTTGCTCTCCGCGACGTGGCCCGCGGGCGTTCCCCAGGGGACATCCTTCTACCTGCAATACCTGATCTACGATGCCCAGGCGCCGTTCGACTACTCCCTTTCCAATGGGCTTTTGGGTCTCACGCCGTGATCTGAACGGACCGGGATTTTCGAACGTCGCGGATGGAATTCCCTTATCATGGGTGTCTTCATCGCGCCGCCTGCCTCGTCGAGGAGGACGCCATCATGCTTCGTTCGTGGCGCACGTCCGTGTTGTCGGTTTCGGTTTTTCTTCTTTTCTTGGAGGCGAATCTTTTCGGGCAGCTGCTTCCTCCCAAGGGGCGCAGGCTCGTCGACGTGGCTCCCGTTCAACTCGTGCGGGTGGACCAAGCATTCACCTTCTCGAATCCCCAGTTCAGCCCTCTTCCCAACGGCCAAACCTACACCCAGGACACCTTGGTCTCCTTCAATGGCTGGCAGTACCTGGCATACTGGGATGCCAATCGCTACTTGGCACTGGCGCGAAGGCAACTTCCCGTTGGAGCGTGGGAGAAGATCGGCTTCACCGACTACCAGAATACTTCCCAGGATGCGCACCGATCCGTGTCCGTAGGCATCTGTCCCCAGGACGGCACGATCCATCTCTCCTTCGATCATCACTCCGATCCGCTCAAGTACCGCAGGTCCGTGACGGGGCTGGCCCTCCAACCCCATGCCTTCACGTGGGACGCCTCGCTTTTCGGACCCGTGGTCGACGTTCTTGACGTGGCGCGAGGACCACTCGCCTACGTGACCTATCCCCGGTTCCTCCAGACACCGTCGGGAGATCTCCAATTCGTCTACAGGGAGTTCGGAGGTGGGAACAAGAACGTGCGGATCGTCGACTACGACGGCGCCACGGGAACCTGGTCGGGGGATCGACAGATCACCGAAGGGGCAGGGACTCACACCGATCCTCTGGCCGGCACGTCGACGTTCCGCCGCGCCTATGTCAACCGCATCGACTATGACCGGTTCGGTACGTTGCACATGACATGGACGTGGAGAGAGATCGTCCCCGCTTCCCAGGGGGGGTACAAGTACAACCGCGACATCTGCTATGCCTATTCCGAGGACGGAGGCCACGTCTGGTATTCCGCGTCTCACCAGCAGGTCGCGGATGCCGACGCCGGATGGCCTATCGACGGCACTTCTCCCGTCGTCGTGGTGACCCTCCCCGCGGAATGGGGGCTGCTCAACGATCAGGCGCAAGCCGTGGATGACCGCGGGCGTGTCCATGTCGTCATGTACCACAAGGATCAACCGGATACGCAGATCAGCTACGCGAACGTCTTCAACAGCCACTATTACCACTATTGGGGGGAGGCGGACGGGACGTGGATCGGCCAGCAACTCCCTTGGATCGGTGACCGGCCGAAGTTGATCGCGGACGACCATGGACGAATTTTTCTCTCCCACCGCACCCCTTTCTTTCAGGACCTCGCCGTGGAGATGGCGACTCCAGGTTTCGATTATCTGGACTGGCAAAGAGTCTTCTTCAAGCCCGGATTCTTCGGCACGACGGCCCACGTGGACCGGCCTTTGTTTCGAGAGACAGGGCTCATGAGCATCCCGCAGCAGGAGTCGACTCTGACCCCGGGGGCAGCCAGTTGGCTGGACGTGATCGACATCCAAACGGGGCAGGTCTTCCCGCCGCCAAAGCAAGTAGCCGCGGTCACGCGGCGGACGGATCTCGTCACCGAACAGGACGCCTACGTGCGAAACGGAGCCTACGCCATGAGTAACTTCGGCGGGGCCGCCGTTGTGCGGGTCCAGGACTCCGTGACCCTCGACGAACAGAGAATCGGCTTTCTGCGTTTCCATTTTGCCGACCTCATGAGGAAGGGCGCCGTCGTTTCGGCGAAGCTGTCGTTGCACGTGGCGGGGGCGGGGCCCGCATGGCAACCTTCGCATCTCGCAGCGCGCCGGTGTGCCCAGGATGCTTGGTCCGAAACCGGAATCACTTGGACAAATCGTCCTCAGCCTGCCACGACAGCCCCCATATATGTCGCTACGGGCGGCGGCGGTGGCGTCATCACGATCGATCTCACCGAAATGGTTCAGGCGGAACTGCGGGGCGGAGGGCAACGGCTGACGGTGGAACTGTCGCAAGCGACATCCGATCCGGGGAGTTGGGTGGAGCTGGATTCCCTCCAAGCGACGGGAGGCGGGGCCGCGACTCTGGTCGTCGTGCAGACGAACGCCCTGATGCCGGTGGCGGATACGTATGTGCGCGGCGGCGTCCACGCCGGCAACAACTACGGGGGGAATAACCGACTCATCGTCAAGGAGGACGGAAATCCCGATTATGACCGCATCTCCTATCTCCGATTCGATCTCGCGGGACTCGCCGGAACCGGTGCGATTCGCAAGGTCTATCTGGATTGCGCTTCGCCGGTCATGGGGTCGCTCGGCGCCACGACACCCTACCGTCTCCACCATGTCAGCAACGATTCGTGGCAAGAGATGGCGATGACATGGAACAGCCGTCCGCCTCTGGGTGCGTCTTTGGCGGCGCACTTCGGTCGACCCCGTCTGCGCTGGGATGTCACGAATCAGGTCCTGTCGGAGCTGGCCGGGGATGGGATCCTCTCACTCGCCGTCGAGAGTTCTCGAGAAGGCAGCGCCCGGATTCTCCACCTGGGATCGCGGGAAGCCGGCCCTGCTCTTCGGCCCCGATTGCTCGTCGTCTACTGAAGGGAAGAAACTCCCCCGAGTCTGGAGTTCTCCCCGAGCGCCGGAGGGGGTTGCCGCAGGTCTTCGCTCTGCCTTGAACCGCTCGATCAGAGGGGCTCGAACTCGGCCAGGGCGATGACGAGTTGGACGAGGAGGACGGCAAGGGTGCTCCAGATGATGGTTCGGGTCACCGCAGAGGCCACGTCGCGGCCGCTTTCCTTTCGCGAGGAGCCCTGGAACCAGGCAATGGCTGCGATGACCAGAGCCGAGAGTTCCGTCTTGAGGACGAGCCAGCCCATGCCTTCGGGCAACGCCCCCCCCGTCAGGACGAAGCGATCGAATTCCTGGGCCCAAAAGTGGGTGGATTGTTCGGGGTGAACCAGGATGAAGACGGCGAGGCTGGCATAGCGGGCCGCCAGGTAGTTGACGGCCAGCAGTACGGGCATGCCGAGGAGCTGGGCCCAGAGCGCGTTGGTGAACAGGTAGCGCTCGGGGGCGACGCCGAACGAGCGCATGGCCTCCAGTTGCCGACTGTGGGCGCGATGCCCGAGGTCGGCGGATAGGGCGGCGCCGTTGCGGGCGGCCACGAGCAGCGCCGTCATGCCCGGCGCCATGATGCGGAAAAGGGCAAAGCCGATGGCCCCCAGAACCCGGTCGAGGAGAAGAGGCTCGGTGTAGGGTTTGAACGGTAGAAAGCTGAAGGTGAACCAGGTGACGATGAGGCCCAGAATCGCTCCAGCGACGGCGACGTAGAGAAGAGCGGAGCCCAGCGTGGTCAGTCGCAGGTCGTAGAGGAGGTAGCGCCACCCCCATCGCGCCCTGGGCCATCGCGGCACGAGGGCCCAGGCGGAAAGAGCGGCCCCTTCGACCACCCGCCCCGTCCTGTCGAGGAACGCCAGAGCGCCCCTTTTCCCTCGAGCCGCCAAGCTCTGGACGACCCGCGGCTGGGGAGCCGCCACACCGCCGCCCGGGCCTCGGAGGGTTTCCAGCGCCGCTTCCACCCGGTCCCGTTCCACCTCGCGAAACCCCTTGAGTCGGGGGTCGAGAAGGATCACCCGGTCCGCGATGTCTCGGAGCGCCGTCAGGTCGTGGGTGACGACGAGAGTGGTCTTGCCGTGGGCGTCATGGGTCGCGCGAATGCGCCCCGCCACCTGCGCCGCCATCGCCGGATCGAGTCCCGAGGTGGGCTCGTCGAAGAGCAGAAGCCGCGGATCGTAGGCGAGGGTTCGCGCAAGCGCACAGCGTTGCTTCATGCCTCCGCTCAAATGAGCGGGGCGGACGCCCGCGGGAAGATCGAATTCCACCATGAGAGATCGTGCGAGATCCCCGGGCTTCGCCGGAGCTTCCGGCCGGTGGTCCAGTCCGAAACGGATGTTCTCCTCGACGTCCCATTCATCCAGAAGGCCGAAATCCTGAAAAACGATGCCCGCCTCGTGGCGGCCGGGTGCCTCCGCCGGCTGTCCGAAGATGCGGACGTCGCCCTCCACGGAGAAACCGGGTGTACGGCGGTGGAGGAGCCCGAGAAGAAGGCGCATCGTGAGCGACTTGCCGGCCCCGGAAAGCCCCACGAGGAGGACGCATTCACCTTCCTCGATACGAAGGTCCGCGTTCTCGAGAACGCACTTCGTGCCCGCGTGGAGGGTGAGCCCTTGGATGGAGACGGCCGAGCCTTGATTCACCGGATGCCTCCGGCTCGCACGGGAAGCGACGACGGGGGGGGCCCTCCGGGCTTGCCCGGGATCAGGCGGGCCCATTTTCGGTCTTCTCTCAGCAGTTGGCGCCTGAGGACGCGGGCCAGATCCGGGTTGATGCCTCGGCGTTGCTCGTCGAGAAGGATCTCGTCCGCGATGCCCCGAATGTCGGGTTCGACGGCGGAGAGAAAACGCCGGAGAGGTTCCGCCAAGGCCGGGCGACTCCAGGCGTCTCGCAGCACCGCGCGGAAAGCCCCGTTCTCAACGACCCAGTCGTCGAGCAGGCGCGTGAGGATCGCCCGCACTTCGGGGTGGGATTGAAAGGCCTGGAAGGCCTGGGAGAAGGCGTCGGTCACACGCGGGTCGTGAAGCATCTCGCGGATCACCTCGGCTCCCGCGGCCTTCAGTTCCGGGAGGTGGCTTCGCACGATGGGAAGGGCTTTCTCCCTCAGGAAGTCGCCAATCTTCGCCTTCACGCGAGCGTTGTCCGTGAAGGGCAGGGCCTGGACGACCACCGCCCAGGAGAGGGCCCAGACGGGGAAGGCATCCAGAATCTCATCCTGGATGGCGCGGACGGCGGGCTCGGAGGCCTCGACGGCGCGAGGCCAGATCACGGACTGGAAGACCTGGCGGAGATGGCTTCTCCACGCGAGGTCCCTGAAAAGGCGGCCGAGGGCGTTCAAGTCCTCGCGGTGTTCCTCGAGGACAACGGGCAGAGCTTCCTCGAGTGCCTTCGCCAAGTCGCCGGCCAGGGTCTCGAGGCCGGGACGGATGTCGACGAGGAAACGCCGTTTTTCCCTCCTCCACCCCGCCCGGGATCGTCGGCGAATTCGATCCAGTCGTTCGGGGGGGAACAGGGTCGCAAAGACCCACTCCAGGTTGCCGCTCGTGGCGTGCCAAGCAAGCGCGGACTCGGGTCCAAGCAAGTCGGCGAACTCGGGGAAAACGACGGCCCGCCATGAGCCGTCATCGCCGGAACCGATTCTTCCCACCTGCAAAAGCCCCCTTGGCGTCTCAATCATGATGGGAGCGTCAGGGACGAGCGCGACGGCGTCCGCCGGAGCGATGGGGAGATCCAGGGGCGCGCGGAAGAAGTGTCCGAGGAATCGCCGGGTTCGCGCGGCGCCCGGATCGGCCCGCATCCCCGCTCGCCAACAGAGGGGGATGAGAATCAGCCAGGCGCCGAGCCCCAGCGCGATACGTCGTCGCGAAGTCATGACCTTGAGGATACGTCCCGCCGGGGAGAGGTTTCGGAAAAGGTCGCCCCTAGCCCGTCATCGGAGCGTCCGATGGAAGGCCCTCGAAGAAGTCCACAACGCCCGACTCCAGGTCGTATTCGGCGCCGACGACCAGGAGACCGGATTCCCGTCCGAGGTTCTCCAGAATCGCCGAACCGTGTTTCAGGTGGTCGACCGAGGCGCGGATGTTGGCGCGGACGGCCTCTTGCATGAGGGCATCCGGGTCGCATGCCGACGAGCCCTCCCACAGCGCGTGGATATGGGGGCGGATGCGGTCGACGATGGAGCGGAGATTCGAAGACGGAGGCGCTTGCTCATTGGCCAGGGTACTCAGAGTGGCCGCGACCGCGCCGCAATGGGAATGACCGAGGACCACGACCAGGCGCGTGCCGAACCGATCCGCGGCGAATTCCACGCTTCCCACCTGGGAGGGGGCCACGATGTTGCCGGCGACGCGGATCACGAAGAGATCCCCCAACCCCTGGTCGAAGATGATCTCGGCCGGAACGCGAGAGTCGGAGCACCCGAGAATGATGGCACGGGGAGCTTGCCCCTGGACGAGCGCGCGGCGTCGGGCCGCATCGGACTTCGTGGCGTCCCGCTCGCGGGAGTCCACGAAACGTTGGTTGCCTTCTCGAAGATCGGCCAGTGCTTGCAGTGCTGATGTCACGGTTGCAGCGCGGCTCCACAGTTGTCACAGAACTTGGCGTCCGAATCATTCGGTTGCGAGCATTGTGCGCACACCACCTCGCCCGGCAAGGGCTTCCCGCAACTGTCGCAGAACTTGGCGTCGGCGTCGTTCGCCTCTCCGCAGCCTGGGCACGCACGCGCTGCTTCCTTGGTTGGGGCGCCGCCTTCGCGCATTCCCGACGCGACGGCGCCCGCCAGATCGCGCACGGCATCCTTCGTGCCGTCGGCCATGTAGTTGATCACGTCCTTCCCCACGGGGGCGATCTCACCGGCGACATAGCGGGTGACGGCTCCCATGTAGCCGAATTTGCAGAGCAGCACTCCGATCCCGATGAGGGGGAGGCCGACGAAGGCGTACCAGAAACGGTTCGGCTCCGGAGGTTTCGGCTCTTCGAGAGTCCTGCCGTTCGGAACGACGATCGGAACCCCGTTGACGCCGGGAAAGACTCCGTTCCCGGGTGAGGCGGTGGTTGTCGCCGCCCTGCTGGAGGAGGAGAAGACGCTGCTCACTCCGATCACAGTGAGGATCACGCCCGTCAACAAGACGAGGGGCCCGATGAGCCGGAGGAGAGTCCGCGTTTGATTCTGTCCACTTGATGCGATGCGTCGTCGTGCCACGAGAAGACTCCTTCGCGAGAGTAGGGGGGGTAAGGTGGCGTCGGAGCCGTTCGATGGCCCTTCGGGCAACCGGCGCGCTATTTCCGTGCAATATACCACGAGCGGCCTTCGGGAGACGTGACGCGGGATCGATCTCGAATATTTGGCGAAGACGACGAAAGGGGGGTGCCGGGGCGTGACCCCCGGGCCGCCCCGTGTCAGAATGGGGCCGAATTCCTCATCCGCCTTGGAGAACGAGAACATGGGACTTTGGGACAAACTGCGCGGCGAACTCATCGACATCATCGAGTGGATCGATGGTGATGGTGATGGTGATGTCTTGGTGCATCGTTTCGAGCGCTACGGAAACGAGATCAAGTACGGCGCCAAGCTCGTCGTACGCGAGGGGCAGGCCGCGGTTTTCATCAACGAGGGGGCGTTGGCCGACGTCTTCGAACCGGGCACCTACACCCTGGAGACGAAGAACCTACCGATTCTCGCCACGCTGAAGGGCTGGAAGTACGGTTTCGAGAGTCCCTTCAAGGCCGAGGTCTACTTCGTCAAGACGAAGCGCATGACCGACCTCAAGTGGGGCACGAAAAACCCCATCATGCTCCGGGATGCGGAATTCGGTCCATTGCGGCTGCGAGCTTTCGGAACCTACGTGGCCAAGGTGAAGGACCCGGCCACGTTCATCCGTGAGGTCGTGGGCACCGACGGCAGTTTCACACCCGAAGAGATCACCTCCCAGTTGCGCAACTATCTCGTATCCCGTTTCGCGGATGTGCTGGGAGAGAGCCGCATTCCCGCCCTCGATCTGGCCGCCAACTACGTGGAACTGGGTGACTTCGTTCGCGAGAAGATCGCTCCTCAGTTCGAGGGCTACGGCGTCGAGCTCATCGATTTTCTCGTCGAGAATATCTCTCTTCCGGAGGTGGTGGAGAAGGCGCTGGACGATCGCACCAAGATGGGCGTCATCGGCAATCTCAACGCGTACACCCAACTCAAGGCGGCAGACGCCATCGAGAAGGCCGCGACCACCGAGGGGGGCCTCGGCGGACAGCTCATGGGATGGGGCGTGGGGATGGGGCTCGCCGGGCAAATGGGCCGCACGATGATGGGTGGCCAGAATGCGGGCGCCGCGGCGCCGCCGCCCCTCGCCACGCCGGCTTTCTGGGTGGCGGTGAACGGGCAGCAGACAGGTCCCTTCGACATGCAGACCTTGGCGGCTCAAGTGCAGGCGGGGCGTCTCACCGCGGAAAGCCTGGTCTGGTGCCAAGGGATGGCCGAATGGAAACCGGCCAGCCAGGTTCCGGCCCTCCAGCGGCTCTTCGGGGCCACGCCTCCTCCTCCGCCCCCGCCGCCGCCCGCACCTCCCCAGGGATGACGCACCATGGCTGAGGAGCCCCTCGAGGCCGCGGATGAAGCGACCGAGGTCGACGGTCCGAGCCACTTTCCTTGCGCGCAATGCGGGGCGGAGCTCACGTTTCGTCCGGGCACGGAGTCCCTCGTCTGCGAACACTGCGGTCATGTCAATCAAATCGCCGGTGATCCCGAGGAGGTGGAGGAGCAGGACCTGGTGAGCGCCCTCGCGGCGCTCGAGGATGCGAGTCAAACGGACGCCAAGACCCTCCTGCGTTGCGACAGTTGCGGCGCGGAGATCGAGAAGCCCTCCACGCAGACCGCCTTTTCCTGTCCGTGGTGCGGCGCGCCGATCGTGTCCCAGGGCAAGGACGTCACGCGGTTGCGGCCGGGAGCGCTCTTGCCATTCAAGGTGGATCACGCCGAGGCGAGCCGGGCCTATGCACAATGGCTCTCCAAGCTCTGGTTCGCTCCGAACGACGTCAAGAAGTATGCCCGCACAAAGGGCCGGTTTCGCGGGCTCTACATGCCGTTTTGGACCTTTGACGCGGAGGCGGACACCCGATACACGGGGCAGCGTGGTGAGTACTACTATGTGACCGTCTCCTACACGACCACGGACGCCAATGGGCATGTCCAGCATCGAACGCGCCGGGAGCGGCGCACCCGTTGGTATCCGGCGTCGGGGCTCGTCCACGATGCGTTCGACGACGTTCTCGTGGCCGCCAGCCGCGCCGTTCCCATGAAGCTGTTGGCGAAACTCGAGCCCTGGCCGCTGAAGGAAGTCTTGCCCTATGACGACGCCTATCTGGCCGGGTTCGAGGCGGAGTCCTATACAGTCCCCCTGGACGACGGGCTCACCCAGGCCAAAAAGATCATGCGGGAGGGCATTCGACGGACGGTCCGGCGGGACATCGGCGGGGACGAACAACGGATCATGTCGATGCGCACCCAGTGGGAGGATCTGAAGTTCAAGTACATCCTCCTTCCCGTCTGGGTGGCATCCTTCCGCTACAGGGACAAGGTCTACCGCTTCCTCGTGAACGCCCGCACCGGAGAAGTTCAGGGCGAGCGCCCCTACAGCGCCTGGAAGATCACCTTCCTCGTTCTCGCGATCTTGGCCGTCATCGCCACCATCGTGATCGTCGCCAAGAGCCAGGGGTCATAGAGGGCGAACCTCGGTTTGGCGCGATGAGCGGCCCGGCCGCTTCAGTCGGTCCCGCCCGCCGTCGCGGGAGCGCCGAATTTCTTCCACGCGGCGCCGGCCACTGCGGCGAGCCCGCCCAGGAATGCGATCCAAAACCAAAGGGTCGTGCCGGCTTCGACAATCCCGCTGGAGGATTCGCTGCGCGAGAAAAAGGCCAGGGGGCCGAGGATGAATCCAAGGGCCGAGCTGATCAGGGGCAGAAAACCTCGAAGGGGTTGCTTGACGCTGGCGAACATCTGGGGGGCCAGGAGAGTCGCGACGGTCGCGGCGCCGAAGATCACGGCCATCCAGCCGTGCCAGACGCCCACTCCGCTCATGGAATGGGTCTGCGCGCCGAAGTCGATCACGTTGTTCGCCA
>DRQF01000166.1 GCA_011369445.1 Planctomycetota bacterium
TCAGGAAGACCGCGGAGATCTCGGGCACGGTTCGTCCTAGCGGAAAGTTCCCGATTCAGGGGTTTTTCGTCGTGGCGACGTGGGGAGACGGGGAGAGGAAGGTCGCGCGGACGGCGCCCATGGGGGCGTTTTCGTTTCGGGTCCCTGAGGGAGAAGGGATCGTTCTTCGGGTCGAGGGGTTCGGCGGGGCCACTCAGGGCAGGAACGTCGTGCTCAAGTCCCTGAAGGTCCTCGCGCCGGCGAAGGGTTTGGTCATCCCGGTTGTCTGGGAGTAGGGGTCCAATGAGATGTCTATCTGGCGTGTCGTACACATCCGGCGAACCTGCTGCGTGCAGAAAGTCAACCGACGTCAAATCGGGGCTGGCCCTTGATCCTCGCGCAGGGGAGCGCCGATCACAGTTTCCGCTACGAGTAGAAGTTCGAATATGCTCTTTGAAACTGAATCGCACTTTGGGAAGAGAGCGAGTACGATTGAGAGGCCAGGTGGGGGAGCTCGAGGCCGCGCCTTCGCTCATGATTGAGCTTGGCAGTACCGTCCCCACGCTCCTCTTCTTCTGGGAGCCTGGTTCGCTACACCACCCACAAGGGAGATCCAATCCCATGTTCAAAGCATCGCTCGCCCTCTGTAGCCCGCATCCTCCTGACCTTTGCCCTCGTCGGCCCCGGGGCAAAGCGTGACCGGCACAAGTCCAGGAGGCGCGTCTTCCGGTTCGTCAGCCCCTCTGGAATCACCGCGACCGAAGTCCCCTCAGCTGGACTTTCTCGACGTCTTCGGCTCTCATCCACTGAACAGGCAAGAAAGCAGAGATTTCGATGAAGTCTAGGGTAATGATGGCAATGGGCGCGGTCGGTCTCATGGCCGCTTGTGTATTGGTGCTCCTTCATTTCATTGACGAGCCGGACACTCTGCTGCCACATGGGGACAACCCAAGGCGAAGCAGTGCGAAGCCAGTTGATGTCGTGGTCGTCAAAGCGGCGGGGGGTAGCCCTTCGGTCGTTGGGGGGACGATCGGAGAGGACCCCGCGCCTGTCGGACGGGGGGAGCTTCTTGTGCGAGTCAAGTGGGCGAATGGTGAGCCCGCGGCTGGAACCACTGTTACTGTTCGCGGTTGGTCGGGCGAGCGTCCCAAGACGGCGCGCACCGATGAAGGCGGCGAAGCTCAGTTCGCACGCCTACATGTGGGCCGAGTGCAAGTACTCATGGATCGAGGCGGTGGGGTCGACGCATTGATCAAGTCGGGGGAGTCTGTAGAGGTCGATTTCCAATTCCCGCCGGGCGTAGACTTGCATGGTTTTGTTCATGACAACAGCGGTGATCCCATTCCCAATGCGCTCGTTTGGCTTTCAACCTACGGGAATCGCTTTTCTGGTCGAGATGTCGCTCAGTCGGACCACCTTGGCCACTTCCGCATCAGAGATTTGCAGCCGGACCGCTCGATCGTGGTGCATAGGTCCAAGTATGCGCCTAGCAGGGCGATTGAGTTGCGCGGGACTCTGGGATCGCGGGAACTGGATGTGACGCTTGTGCCTGGCGGCGGCAACATTTCGGTCGCCGTGACCGACAAGGTGGACGGTGCGCCGATCACGGGCGCACTCGTGCAGATTCGTCCGGTAAACAAGGGGTGCCCCGGGTACATGTCGTTCGAATCTGGTGTAGATGTCGGCGGGCGGGGAGTCTTTGCAGGCTTGTGGACCGATACTCCGGTAGAGGTATTCGTGCAAGCGGATGGTTACGCGCCGCATCGGGAGACAGTGGTAGCAGGTCGCCATCCGCAGGATATTCGGGTGGGGTTGTCGAAGGGAGCAACACTCTCGGGGCGCATTACGAATCAAGCAGGGAATAGTGTCGGTGGTGTAGGCGTGAAGGCCTCCTGGTTGAAAGGCGGGGCTTTCGCTGTGACCCGCGAGGACGGGAGTTTTTCGATTCGAGACCTGCCGGCCGGGACAAGTATCAGCCTTCGCGCCTACAAGAGCGGCGTAGGCGAGGCGACGAGCAACTTCACGTGCGGAGTTGGAGGCCACGCTGAATGGTCCCCTAGCCTTTCGCGAGGTGCGTGGATCTCGGGACGCGTATCCGGAATGGATGGACGCAGCCTGCCAAACTGGATGGTCTATGCGCGACTCGGTGGCCAGCTCGTCAGTCACGCCGTAACGGATGAGACCGGGAGCTTCGTCCTGACGAACCTACCGAGTGACGCTTCGGAAGTCGTTCTCACTGCTGTCAGCCGTTTATCGTCTTTTTGGCGAACCGACGGACCCGTCAGTGTAAGCATCGGCGCGAGGGATGTCGAAATTCGCGTACCGCCAAAACGCCTGCATCGAGTCTCCGCCACGGTGCCTGCTGGGCAGTTCACGACTGCTACACTTTTTTCTCCAGGTCGCGTTTTCTCCGCGCAGGTCGATTCCCGCGGGCGGGTAGCGTTTGAGGGTGTTCCTCCCGGCGACTTCATATTCCGTGCACGCAGAGTATCGGGCAGCGTGGATGAGAGCCAAGTCAATGTTCCGGATGATCGTCCTGAGACTGATCTTGGTTTGATGTTCGGAGCTCATGGCACGCTCATCTTGAAGGTCGAGGATTGCGTTTCTCCGAGGCTGACGATTACTCAGCTGTTGCCGGAAGGAGCGAGTTTCCGATTGCCTGTTCTTGGTAGTTCGTCGTTGGCAACACCACTGATTGTCAGTCCGGGGGAGTATGTCGCAACATGCGTCTTGGACGGTATACTACAGCAAGAGA
>DRQF01000167.1 GCA_011369445.1 Planctomycetota bacterium
CGTAGATGCAAAACGGCGCCTGGGACATATTCTCCATCCCACCCGCCACGCACGTATCCGCTTCGTCCAGCATCATCATCTGGGCCGCGTTCACCAGCGACTGGATACCGCTCCCGCAGATGCGGTTCACTGTCAGCGCCGGCACGTGGATGGGAATGCCCGCTTCCAGTGCGGCGTGGCGCGCTCCGTAGTGCGCATCGACCGACGTCTGCATGGCGTTGCCCATGACGACGTGCTCAATCCCCTCCGCCGGGACCCCGGCGTCCTCGAGCGCCGCCCGGATGGCGTGGGCTCCCAGCTTGTTCGCCGAAAGGTCCTTGAGCTTCCCGAAGCCCGGGGTTCCGCAATACTCCGCCATCGGCGTGCGCTTGCCGCCGAGAATGAAAATCTGCTTCATCGTTCTGTCTCCTGGACGCTGGGCGGGTTCACCGCCCCTTGAAGGTGGGTTTCCGCTTCTCGAGAAAGGCGGACAGCCCCTCCCGGACGTCCTCCGTCGCGCCCACGACGCCGAAGAGGTCGGACTCCAAGGCCAAGCCGTCCGCGAGGGGACGATCCTCTCCTCTGAGCACCGCATCCAGAATCAGCCGTCGCGCCACAGGGGATTTCGAGGCCAGGCGGGCCGCCAAGGAGTGGGCCTTCTCCACCAACTCGTCCGCCGCCACGACGCGATCGACGAGGCCGATGCGATGAGCTTGGGTCCCGTCGATGTTGTCTCCCGAAAGGAGCAACTCCAGCGCCACTCCCTGTCCCACCAAGCGCGGCAACCGCTGAGTGCCGCCGAATCCCGGGATGATTCCGAGGTTGATCTCCGGCTGTCCCAAACGGGCGGAGTCCGCCGCCAAACGGATGTGACACGCCATCGCCAGCTCGAGACCGCCCCCGAGGGCGAATCCGTTGATGGCCGCCACGACGGGCTTCCCGCAGGTCGCGATGGCGTCGAGGGCGCGCTGACCGAGGCGAGAATAGGCCCTCAAGGCGAGGCCGGTCATTTCGGCCATCTCCGCGATGTCAGCGCCTGCCGCGAAGGAGGGTTTTTTCCCCGTGTCGGCTCCGGTCACCACGGCCGCGCCCAGGTCCTCGCGCTCGGCGAAGGACCGAAAGGCGCCCTCCAACTCCTTCAAGGTCGCCGAGGAAAGGGCGTTGAGGGCCCGTGGGCGATGGATGCTGACCCACAAGACCCCATCCTTCTCCTCCCAGAGCAGATTCTCGAAGGAGCTCATGCCGGGACCTCCTCCACCGTCATCTTCTCGATGCGCACGTCCTCCAGGGGACGGTCACCTCGGTCGCGGGCAACGGCCCCGATCGCACAGGCGACGTCGAGTCCTTCGACGACCTTGCCGAACGCGGTGTACTGACCGTTGAGGTGCGGAGCGTTCTCCACGCAAATGAAGAACTGGGACCCGGCGCTGTTGGGACTCGCGGAGCGCGCCATCCCAAGGACCCCCTTCTCGAAGTTGGCGTCATTGAACTCCGCATCCACGTTCCAGCCCGGACCACCGCGGCCAGTGCCGTCGGGACAGCCCCCCTGGATCATGAAGCCGGGAATGACACGGTGAAAGATGAGGCCGTCGTAGAAGCCTTGGTCCGCCAGCTTCTTCAGATTCGCCACGTGGTTCGGCGCCTTGTCGGGCCAGAGTTCCAACACCATCTCGCCCTTGTTGGTGACGATCTTGGCGAGGATCTTCTTCTCTTCGGACATGGTCTTCTCCTGTAGGGGGAACGCGCGGGCGTTCCGCGGATGTCTTCAGTCGCGGGCGAACGCCGCGGAGAAACCCAAGCCGCCGCTGACGCAAAGCGTGGCGAGGCCGCGCTTCAGGCGCCGCTGACGCAGGGTATGGAGGAGCGTCACGACGATGCGAGCCCCGGTGGCTCCAATGGGATGACCGAGGGCGATCGCTCCGCCCTTCACGTTCACCTTCTCGTTTCCGATCTTCCAGCTCTCGAGGCATGCCAGGACCTGGGCGGCGAAGGCCTCGTTCAATTCGATGGCGTCGAAGGCATCGAGCCCAACGCCGAGCTTTTCCAACAACTTCTTCGTCGCGGGAACGGGACCGATTCCCATGAAACGAGGGTCGACGCCCGCCGCCGCCGCCCCCTCGACACGGGCCAGGATCTCCAGCCCGCGCCGCTTCGCTTCCTCCTCCCTCATCAGGAGGACCGCAGCAGCCCCGTCGGTGATGCCCGACGCATTCCCCGCGTGAACCGTCCCGTTCTCCTTGAAGACGGGCTTCAGCTTCGCGAGGGAAGCCGGCGTGACATTGTCTCGGGGATGTTCGTCCCGGTCGACCACGATCGGATCGCCACGACGCTGGGGGACTTCCACGGGAACGATCTCGTCCTCGAACTCTCCCGCCTCCCGCGCGCGCTGACACCGATTCTGGGACTCCGCCGCATACGCATCCTGGGCGTCCCGCCCGATCCCGTCCCGCTCCGCCAGATTCTCCGCCGTGCGCCCCATGAGTTGGTCCGCCAAAGGGCAGAGGAATCCGTCCGCATACATGGCATCGACCACGGGGGCATGCCCCATCCGGTAGCCCTCCCGCGCCTTGGGCAAAAGGTAGGGCAGACGGCTCATGCTCTCCGTTCCGCCTGCGATCACGATCTTGGCATCCCCGGAAAGGATGGAATCGACTCCCAGCATGATGCTCTTCAGACCCGAAGCGCACGCCATGTTCACCGTGTAGGCCGTGCTGTTGTGGGAGAGTCCGGCCTTGTAGGCGATCTGACGTGCCGGGTTCGGCCCCGCGCCGGCCTGTCGGCCGTTGCCGAAAATCAACTCCTGCACTTCGTTTCCGGCGACGCCCGAACGCTTGAGAAGCGTCTGGACGAGCTGGCGACCCAGCTCGACCGCCGTCAGACTCTGGAGGGAGCCCAGGAATTTGCCGATGGGGGTTCTGAGGGCGTGGGTGATGACGACAGACGACATATAAGCCCTTTGCTCCAAGACCTTTGGGTGACCTCTTCCAGGAAGGATCGTCGCTAGATTCGCGGCGGGAGACTCTAACAGACGGGACCATCCCCCTAAAGATTGAACGCCCCAACAGCCCCGTCTTGGCCCGAGGATTCCCGATAGCCTCCCCCGGCTGCGATGTTAGAAGATGAGCCCAAAGGAGGACGACCGTTGCGCATCACCCTGCTTGGAACCAGTTCAGCCGTGCCGACCTTTCGCAGGTCGCTCTCCGGCACCCTGTTAGAGCGCGACGGCGAGGCGTTTCTCCTCGACTGCGGCGAAGGGACCCAGTTCCAACTCATGCGCGCCGGAGCGCGGCGAGGACACATCGGGACGATCCTCCTCACCCATCTCCACGGCGATCACTGCTACGGTTTGGCGGGCCTGTTGTCCTCGATGAATCTCAATCAACGGGAAAAGCCGCTCCTCGTCATCGGACCGCGAGGGACGGGGCGTTGGGTCGAATTCATCCAGACCTTTCCCCGCCCCATGCGCTTCAATTTCGAGATTCGCGTGAAGGAGATTCCGGACGGGTACGTGGGCGACGTGTTGGAGGGCCAAGACTACGTCGTGCGCACGCGCCCACTCCTCCATCGCCTGCCCAGCCAGGGCTATCGGTTCGAAGAGAAACCGCTCCCCGGCCGGTTCGACACGGCCCGCGCCGAGGCTCTCGGCATCCCTTTCGGTCCCGACCGGGGAGCTCTCGTCCGCGGGGAGTCGGTCACGCTTCCCGACGGAAGTGTCGTCACCCCCGACGACGTGGTCGGTCCCCCGCGTCCGGGAAAAGTCTTCGTCTACTGCACGGACACCGGGTTTTGCCTCGAAGCCAAGCGGCTGGCTCAGGACGCGGATCTCCTCATTCACGAGGCCACATTCAGCGACGCCATGCACACGATGGCTTGGGAACGCACCCACTCCACCCTCCGGCAGGCGGCCACCGTGGCGAAAGCGGCGCGCGTGAAGCGATTCGTGGCCACCCACTTCTCGACCCGATTCGATCGGGACAGCATCAAGGAGTTGGAGAAGGAAGGACGCGAGGTGTTCCCCGACCTCGTCATGGCCAAGGACCTCGACGTCTTCGAGATCTGAGGGGCTTCTCTTAGGAGTCCCGAATCCCAGCCTCATCCACGGGGTGCATCAGGAGGGGCTCGAAGGCCACGCCCTCGGCGGCACGAACGCTCCCAGACAGCTGGGCCGCCGCAATCGATGGGTCGCTCCCAAAAAAGACCATCCAGCTGCGGCGCAATGCGATGTCCAACCACTCGGCTTTCTTCTCCATCGTCACGAGAGGATAGAGGTCGTAGGCGCTGATGGCATTCAAGCGGAGATGGTGGACGGTCGGTAGGAGATCGCCGAAGAAAATCGCGCCTTCACCCTCCGATTCGACGACGACGATCTCGTGGCTCTTCGTGTGCCCCCCCGTCGTTCGCAGATGAATCCCCGGAAAAATCTCCTCGTCGCCATCCACGAAATCCAGCTGGCGATGCCAGAGAAGGGGCTCGAAGTCTTCCTTGTGATACAGGGAGCGGGTGCGAATGTTCGTGTGGATCGAGCGCTCCCACTCCCCGTTCTGCACAACGATCCTCGCGTTCGGGAACGCCGGTTCCACGGCCCCCTCCGCGTTCAACCGAGTGAGACCTCCCGCGTGAGCCGCGTGGAGGTGGGTCAGGATGATCGTGTCGATGTCATCCGCGTTGAGACCGACCGAGGCCAACAGTTCGCCGGTCGTCGCTCGCTTCCGAACGCCCAAAGCCTCCATCTCCTCCAGCGATCGCTTGTCGCCGAAACCCGTATCGATGAGAAGATTGTGTCCGCGCCCTTGCACGAGAAAAAAGCACAGCGAGAGGTCGACACGATTCTGGGCATCGGGAGCCATCCATTCCGACCAGTCGGTCCAAGGTATGACGCCGAAGGCCGCGCCTCCGTCGATCGCCATCATCCCCTCGAAC
>DRQF01000168.1 GCA_011369445.1 Planctomycetota bacterium
CACGTGGCGGACAGCCTGGGCTTCGGCAATCCCATCATTGCGGCGACCCCGGCCCCCTGGTCCGTGGCCGTGCCCTCCGGGCTGCCCCATCCCTTGCTCGTGACCTTCCAAGGCCTCATCGAGGACATGGCCGTCCCCTTCCCCAACAACCTCGCCATCACCAACGCGGTGATCCTGGACGTGCAGTAGGTCGGGGAGAGGTCGCAGGAAGCACCGTTCGAGGAGGCTCTCGGGAGGGATTCTGCGATGGGAAGGGCGGAGGAGTGCGAACTCCTCCGCCCTTTCCGATTAAGGGGAAGAAGCGGCGTTTCGGGGCGTTCTATTCTCTCGAGGGAGTGAAAAGTCTTTTGACTTCTTTCTCACACAGGCGTCCTGACCTGTGCAACAATGCTGGAGGAGGCCCCACCGGCCCTCCCAGACCATGGCTCCGTCGCGAAACCGCCAGGAGATGACCGAGATGAAGATCCACAGAATCGTGGCCATGGCCCTCGCGGTCTTGACCTTGTCGTTGGGGGCTTGGGCCCAGGATTCCTCCCGGATGATGGGGGAGGGAGGCCAGGTCCACCTGAAAGCCAAGATTCATCGCAAGTGGAAGATCCGATTGCCCGCGCCGGCCACGAAGGAGGTGGGCACCCTGCTTGCCTTCAAGGACGGCCTCGGCGTCGACTTCAAGGCGGCTGTCGATGGCGAGGCGCTGAAGCTGGACGCGGACGGCGATGGAGTCCTCGAGACCTCCGTCGAAGGCGAAGGCGGTTTCGTCGTGCTGCGGCACAAGGATCACCGCTACGGTTTGCGGCTGGCGGCCGCCCCTCGGTGGAGTTTCACGCCCGGCACGACCATGAACGGTGAGATCGACGGGGTGAAGGTCCAACTCGTCGACCAAAACCTGAACGGTCGCTTCGACGACATCGGCGAGGACGCCATCGTGGTGGGGCGCGGCAAGGCCGCCGCCTTCCTCTCGCGCGTCATTGATCTGGGCCAAGGACATCTCGTCAACATCACCGTCTCGCCGGACGGTGCGACCTTGGATTACAGCCCCTACACGGGGCCCCGGGGACGACTCGCCCTCAAGCTCGATACCAAGGGCAAGGTTTTGACCGCCGTTTTGAAGAGTGTGGACGGCGACGTCTCGGTGGCTTTTTCCCGCCCCGAGGTCTCGTTGAACCTCCCGGCCGGAGAATACCGCTTCCACTCCGCCGTGCTCTCCTTGGGCGGCAACCGGGTCACCGCGAGGACGGGGCGCAGTCGCACCATTACGGTGAAAGCAGGCGGTGAATCCACGTTCGAACTTGGTGGACCCGTGAAAGCGGAGTTCGCCTACGTGCGGCAGGGCGACACCTTGAATTTCTCCCCGGACAACATCTGGTTCTACGGCCGCGCCGGCGAGGAATACTACGACTGGGCGCCTTGCGGGATGTCGCCCAAGATCTCGGTGGTTTCCAAGTCGGGCCGAGAAATCGCGGAGGCCTATTTCCCGGGCAGCTCGTGAGGCCGCGGCATGGTCCCGGTCGCCGTGAGCGTACCGCAATCCGAAAAGGAACTGACCCTTCGCATGCATTTCGACAACTGGGCCTTCGGAGAGATCGTGGGGCAACCCCGTCCCGCCGGCCATTGAACGAACTCGACGCATTCTGATCATCGCGGCCCCGGACGGACGGGGCCGCGACTCGCCCCGCCTCTCCTCGGGCGCCCACCGCGAAATCCAATGACCTCAGCTCAATACCGTCCCGCTTCGTTCATCGCCCTCTTCTTCCTCGCCCTTCTCCTCGGGGCGCCATCGTTCGCGCAACGCGGCGAGGCCCGCATCCCCATTCGGGTTCTCGGGGGGCGGATCGTGGCCCACTGCCGCGTCTCTTCGCCGAGGAGGACGATCCCCGTCAATCTGTTCATCGCGTACGACAGCGCCTGTGGACTGGAGCTCCACAACAAGGTGACGAATCCCTTGGGCGTGGAACACGAAGACGGGCAGTTCGATCCCATCACTCTCGAGTTCCCAGGCATGGACATCGAGGTGCCCCAGCGCGAACACGGTGACGAAGAGGAGATGGAGAGCTTCACCCGACTCTATGCGCCCGAGATGGACGAGGTGGCTTGCGTGGGAACGATCGGCGCCAAGATTCTCTCGAAGTACGTCGTCACCTTTGATCTGCCCCGAGGCATGGTCATTCTCCGAACGCCGAGCAAGGACACCTCGGGCGCCGCGCCCGATGGACCGGAGTCCTTCTACGTTCCGAGTTCCGTCGCGGGCGACATGGTGTGGTTTCCGGTGACGATCCCGGGTGGCGACACCCGGATGATGTCCGTGGGAGGGCACTCCTACGACAGCATCATCGACGAGGACTTCTGCGACGAATTGGATGCGCTCGACGGCAACGTCGGCCCGATGCTTCTGCGTCCGGACCTCGACCTGAGCAAGATCGTGGCTTGGCGTCCGGAGGAGTTCAACTGGATTCACCCCGGCGGCGCGCTTGCCACCCTCGGCGTGGGCTTTCTCGAGTCCTTCCGCGTCGAGCTGGACCCGGTCAACAACTGGGTGGGCTTCACCCGCGTGGTCGAGCGGCCTTTCCCCGTCGTGGATCGCGAGTTCTTCGCGGCCCGCGCCGAGGACGAAACCGGTCCACTCTTGACGTGGTTGGAGAAACACGGCGACACGCGGCTCGGGCGCGAAGCGGCGGAGTTGCTCTTGACCATGCAGATGGATGAGGGCGCTGACCTGAGCGATATGAAGGTCGCCGTCGACTGGGTCCATCGCACGCGTCGCAAGGATCTGCGCGCGACGGAGGCCTTGAAGACCGTCGCGGCCCTGCGCATCGCCCAGTGCGAGGAAGCGGCCATCTACGCTGCGGACAAGGGCATCGCTGACGGCCGGTCAGATCGTTACCCGGAATCCGTCTACCGACTTCACGTCGCCGTGGGCGAGATCGAGCTCGCGCGCAACGAGAATCGTGCGGCCTGGGAACACCTGCTCTCGGCGGCGTTCGGCCTGAGCGATGCTGTGGGCGCGCCGGATCGCGCCAAGGTGAACCTCTTGCTGGGCGAGTACTACGAGCGCATCGGCAAGTACAAGCGGGCCCTTTCTCGATACGTCCAGGCCGTCGTCACCCCCGAGGCCGGCCCCCAGGCGATCGCCGCCCTGGAGGCTTTGCAGAAGAAGATGGGAGGCGAACCCTTCTCCGTGGCCTACGTCGAGAAGCTCATTTCCGGCCGTGTCCGCGGCATGACCGCCCCCACTCGTTTCGAGGAAGACCTGGAGACACTCAAGAGCAATCGCGTGGTCTTGGTGGAGCACCTGACCAACCCCCACTTCGGGAGGAAACGCGGGGAACAGTGGTTGCCGCTCGCCGAAGGGGGAGCGATGGTCTTCGAAGCCCTGCTCACCCACTTCCCGCGAGACCGCGTGGCACTCGTCTCGTATCACGGGGACGTGCCCCGGCCGGTGGCGACGATGAATTCGTTGTCTCTTAGGGCTTGGAAGGATGCACGGAATCGTCCCATGTTCGTCGTGAACGGGCGCCCTGCCGCAGATGGCGTCTTGCCCTACTTCAAGGCCGATGGCGTCTACGACGCTTTGAAGCCCGTGATCACCCGCGCCATCGCCCAGGCTTCGGACTTCGAGATCGAGGGCAAGGTGCAACGCAGGGGCACTCGCATCGCGGGGGAGATCCGCATTCGGTCGCGCGCCGGCGGATCGGGGCGCTTGGAGCTGATCCTCGTTGAGAAGGCCGTGCTCTATCCGGGGCTGGGCGGCGCCGTGATCCACAGGATGGTGGCCCGCGGAGCGCTGACGGACGAACTCGAGGGGACCCCTTTGGATTTCTCCGAGGAGGTGGAAACCGTCCCCTTCGACGTGGACCTGGATTCCATCGTCGCCGAGAACGAAAAGTTTCTCGAGTCGTATGAGAAGGGAGGTGGAAGTTCGGCGACCCGTCTTTCCCTCGCCTTGGATCCGAATAACCTCGCCGTGATCGCTGTGCTCAGGGCTCCGGGTTCGCGGCAGGTTCTTCAGGCGGCCTACTTCGACGTCGCCTCCGAAAGTTCGAAGGTGCGCTGAGCATGAGTCTTCCTTCCGACGAAACTCGAAAGCGTCTGACCGAACTCGCTCGGCCGGTTTGCACCCGAATCGCGGAGACGCGCCGGCGGGAGCGGACGCGACGTGCCCTGTCGTCCCTCGGCCCATGGTTCCTGTTCATGCCGCTTCTGCGCTGGGGTTTGGTCTTCCTCGGCTTCGACACCGGCCCCCTTTGGCTCTGGTTCCTGTTGACTCCCACAGTACCCGTCGGTCTCCTCTTCGCTGCCCGCTGGTTGGGCGAGTCCAGGCAGGCGAGCGAACGGGAGGCGTTGGCGCTCTTGGACGACCGCTTCGGCTTGGCGGACCGGCTTACCGCCGCGGCGGAGTTTCTGGGCCGCTCGCGACGTACCGGTTACATGGAAGCCGCCATCGCGGACGCTTCCCACACCATCGCGAAGGTGGCCGCGGAAGAGCTGCCACTGGACTCTCGTCCCTTGCGTTTTGGGGGACGCAACTTCGTCCTTCTCGCGCTTGGGTTCGCTTTCCTGCTCGTCCCCACCTACACGTTGCGCTTGTCCTCCAGGCCCGCACCCAAGGGAGCGTCGCCGACGACGGCCGTTGCCGAGGGGGAGCCCGGACGGGCCACGCCCTTGCTTCCCAAACCGAGCGGCGCGAAGCCGGACGAGGCACCGTCTCGCCCCGCCATGACACCGCCTGTGGCGGGTGAGTCGGAGGGGGCCGCCAAGGAGGGAGTCCCCCCCGACGATGAAGAGGCTGCCCCGCGACGTTCCAACAGCTCGTCCGGGCGGAGTTCGCAGACCCGCTCCAGCGGCGGGAGGAGCGCCAGCCAGGGCGAGGCGAGTCGCCAATCTCAGCCCTCGAAGTCCGGCGAGCGACCGAAGCTCTCCGGCCGGAAGAAGGACCCGCGCCCGGCTAAGCCGGAAGAACGTCCTCGCAGTGAGCGCCGCGACGAGAAGGAGTCCGGCTCCACGTCGGGCCGCGGCAGCGGGCGCGGGTCGGCGAAGAGTCCCACCTCGTCCCCTTGGGCCAGCAAGGATCAGGTCACCTCTCGCGACGAGTTGGAAGAGGATGAGGATGAGGAGGTGGAAGACGACCTCGATGAGTCCAAGGCCCGGGGTGGCGTGCAGCCCCACCTGCGGTCCCGCAAACCGCCCGTGAATCGTGACCTCCAGATCGGTTTCGGCTCGGGGCGTCCCAACCCCATGGCGAATGGGCGTGGAGGCGCCGGCCCGCCCAAGAAGCAACGGGGCGTGGCCCAGTTGGTTCTCGGCGTGCATTTTCCGGATCACATCTCCGGCAAGCCGAATCCCGGCATGAGCAAGATCACCCAGGACCGCATCGAACCCCAGGCCGAGAAGGCCGCCCACGTTTCCGCAACGGAGCGGACCTCTCGGTCCGCTCCCGTGGGTACCGTGGCCCACCCGAGGCTCATGCCCCGGATGCAGTTCCTCGTCGCCAAGTTTTTCTTGTCCAGATTTCCCTCGAAACCATCGGAGTAAGACCGTGGAAGCCACAGGTGCAGATGTCGCACGCAAGGATGCGGAACTTTTTCGAAGCGTCCATGGACGGGTCAAGTCGGAGGTGCAGCGATTCATCGTGGGCCAGGAGTCCGTGATCGACGCGACTTTGACGGGCCTGTTCGCGGGAGGACACATTCTCCTCGAAGGTGTCCCGGGACTGGGCAAGACGATGCTCGTCCGCTCCATCGGAGAAGCCGTCCACCTCGATTTCTCGCGCATCCAGTTCACGCCCGACATGATGCCGGCGGACATCCAGGGGACGAACGTCCTCGTCGAGACGGAGGGAGGCGGTCACGAACTGCAATTCCAGCAGGGCCCTCTCGTCGCCCATCTCATCCTGGCGGACGAGATCAACCGGGCGACGCCCAGGACCCAGTCGGCCCTCCTCGAGGCGATGCAGGAGCACCAAATCTCGGTCGGCAATCGCACCATCACCCTCGAGGAGCCCTACTGCGTCATGGCGACGCAGAATCCCGTGGAGCAGGAGGGCACCTATCCCCTGCCCGAAGCCCAGCTCGACCGCTTCCTCATGAAGGTCGTCGTGGGCTATCCGGAACTCGGCGACTACGGCGCCATCGTCGACCGGACGACGGGCAATGAAGAGCCCGAGATCCGCCGCGTCTCGTCCGGAGAGGAGATCATCAAGTTGCGACAGGTCGTGCGCGGCGTGCCCGTCCCGGACCGCGCGAAGAACTACGCGATTCACCTCGTCGTTGCGACGCAGCCCGGGAGCGAATTCGCGCCCAAGACCGTGAACGATCACGTGGCGCTGGGTGCCAGCCCCCGCGGAGTTCAGGGCCTCATGTTGGCCGGCAAGGTGAAGGCTCTGCTTGCGGGCCGATTCGCCGTGGCCGTCGACGACGTGAAGGCGGTGGCTCACGATGTTCTGCGCCACCGCGTCCTGATCAATTTCCACGGCCAGGCCGACGGCGTCACCGCGGACGACATCCTGGATTCCGTCTTGCAACACGTCGCCATCCCATCTTGACGATTTGGATCTCATGTCATCGAACCGACTGACTCTTCGCGACCTCGCCGACCCGGATTTCCTGGCGGCCGTCTCCCGTCTGCAGCTCTTCGTGCGACGGGTGGCGCGCGGCGGGATGCCCGCGGAACAGCGTTCTCTCCACCTGGGTGGCGGCATGGAGTTCCGCGATTTTCGGCCCTACACGCCGGGCGACGATTTTCGCGCCATCGACTGGAATATCTATCGCCGCCTGGGGCGCGTCGTTCTCAAACTCTTCGAGGAGTTGGAGGACTTGCCGTTCTATCTGGCGGTCGACATCTCCAAGAGTATGTTTCAGGGAGAGAATCCGCGGGGTCATGCCGCGCTCAAGGCGGCGTTCGCCCTGGCGTCCGTGGCGCTCCAGCAGCACGACAAGGTGGCCGTGTTCCCGTTCTCCGATGATCTCGAGATCGCCATGCGACCGAGCAGCGGCCACGGTAAGCAGATGCGCGTGGCTCAGGTGCTTGCGGATCTCAGACCCAAGGGCCGGACCGACTTCGAGCGATCCATGCGTCGCTTGAACGGGCTCGGCCTTCGAAGGGGGCTTTTGGTCCTGATCTCCGACTTTTTCGACGCGGCGGGGCTGGAGGCCATCGAACGGGCTCTCAAGGGGGTGCGACATCGTCTGCTCTTCATTCAACTGGTTCGCGCCGACGATGCGCGGCCCGGTCTCGAGGGTGACCTGCGCCTGTTGGACTGCGAGACCGGGCAGGCGAGAGACGTCTCGCTCACGCCGTCCGTGCGGGCGGCGTACGAGGCGTCCTACCGACGGTTCCAGGAGGGGCTTTTGAAACTGGCTCAGTCAAGACGCGCGGGTCTGCTTCGCCTCGACGTGGATGAGCCGGTCGTGGACCAGATCGCATCGTTGCTTGCGGACGGAGTGCATGCGCTATGACGTTCACCGGCATGTCGCTCCTCGGGGTCGGGTTGGGGATCGCTGCTCTCGCGGGCGCTCTTTTTCTCCTGCAACGACTTCGCGTTCGCCATCAGCCGCTCACCGTGGAGACCACGCTTTTTTGGAACGACGCCATCGAGGAAGCCAAAGCTCGTGTTCTCGTGAAGCGCTTCCGTCATCCGTGGGCGTACATCCTCGTCCTGGCCATCACGTCCCTTCTGTGGATCGCGTTTGCGAGGCCCGAACTCTCCGCGGGCGCGGGGATGCGTCACCTATTCCTCCTGGACGGTTCGTCGGCGATGGCAGGCCGCTTCGACGAGGCCGTGGAGATGCTGGAAGGCGAGTTGAGGGTTCTTCCCTCATCGTCCCGGACGGTGATTCTTTGCGGCGACGTCCCTCGCACCTTGCTCTTGCCGGGCGAGAACTTGCTGTTGTTCGAGGCGCGCTGCGAGGACTACGTTCCCGGTCCGGGGCGCGTCGATTTCGAAGCCCTCGTGGAGAGCTATCGCGACGAGGACCCCGACTCCCGCCTCGTGGTCACGATCGTGGGCGACGCCTCTTTGGACGCCGCGTTCGTGAAGACGCTGCCCGATACCGTGACGGTGCGTCGCCTGACGCCTCCGGGCGCCTTGGATGGGATGCGGGTTCTCGCCTTCGGGCAGGGGCCGGCGGAGTCGGGACGCATGGACCGGGTGGACGTTCTGGCCACCGTCCGGGTTGCGGGTGGCGAGGCACCCGCTCTTCGGGCGACGTTGAACGGACAAAGCGTCGAAGCCGTTGCGGGCTGGAGAGCCGCCGATGGCGTCTGGGAGTTCCGCTGGAAGGATCTCCCCGCCGAGGGTGGCCGATTCCGTGTGGCGCTGTCGCCTTCGGGCGAGGTCTTCGTGGGCCTCGTCCTTGCCGATCTGCGCCCGCTGCCCGTGGCCGTGGAACCCGGCCTGCCCGATGTGCTGTTGCGGGCTCTCGACGCGGATCCCGAGGTGGCCATGGCCGACCCCTCGTCGGCGGTCCTCGTCGTGCGTTGGCAGGGGAGCGGGTTCGGCGGCGAACTGCCGGCGTTCGAGCTGGGATCCGCCGCGGGCACGGAAGACGCCTTCTACTTCGAATACATCGGTAGCGAGCTCGAGACGGGGCGACTTCGGGACCTGGTGGAGGATCTTGGACTCGACACGGTGGACGGGCCGGGGCTCGCGGAGCGTCTGGAGCGCACCGTGACGATCGGGGCTTCACCGGGTCCTCGCCGTGGGGCGCGCATCTGGAGGGAACTTCTGGATGAGAAGGCCGGGTTCACGGGCTCGGCCGCCTTTCCCGTCTTCATCGCCCGTTCCCTCCGTTGGCTGGCCGCGCGGCGCGAGGAACCTCGGCGGGTTGCGGTGGGGGAGCCCCTCCTGAAGACATCCGGACCCGTGACCGTTCCCTCGGGGGAGGAGCGTGACCCGGTGGGCGACCTGTTCACGCCGCGCCGACCGGGACGGCATGCGGACGCCACCGGGCGACCCTTCGAAGCCTCCGTGCTGGAACCGATCCGTGGCGGGGGGGCGGCCGACCTCGTGACGTCGACCAAGAATCGAGGCTGGTCGTGGGACGCGGTGAGTGTCGTTCTCCTCACGGCCTTGGGGCTGCTCGCAACCGAGTGGATCTTTCTTCGGCGGGGGAGCATGCCCTGATGGACTTGCGTTTTCTCGATCCTGCGTTCCTCTGGCTCCTCTTGGCGGTGCCTCTGGTCTGGTGGCGCTCGGGCCGATTCTCCGGTCGGCACCGCGCTCTCAGGGCGTTCGTCTTCTCGCTCCTCATCCTCGCTTTGTCTCGTCCGATTCTGCTGACGGAGGAGGCTCGGCCGACGCACGTCTTCATCCTCGACGGCTCGGAAAGCGTGTCCACCGCTGCGTGGTCCCAGGCACAACGAGCCGTTCGAGAACTTGCCGCCGGCCCCGCCAAGCAGGCGCGACGTCTTCTCGTGACCCTCGGTCGCGAGGCGGATGACGAGGTGACGAAGCTCATGGATCAGGTGATCTCTCCTGGGAGGGGCGAAGGGACGCCTCTTGCGAGAGCTCTTGCGTTGGCGCTGCGCTTCATTCCCGACGGTGCCGGGGGATCGATCACGGTGGCGACGGATGGGGAGGCCACCTCCGCCGCCTGGGGCGAGTCTTTCGAGGAGATGGAGGAGAGGGGCATCGCGTTTCACGTCATCCCCTTGACCGCCGTCGATCGCCGAGGGCGAATCGTGGGGTTGGATCTGGAAGGCGAGCCGCGGATCGGACAGACCGCCCGCGTGAGCGTCCTCCTGGCTGACGTTCGCACGCCCGCGACGCTGCATGTGATGCTCGGGGGCGAAGAGGTTCTGACGCAAGACGTCCCCGTCGGCGCGGGTCTCATCCAAGGCGAGTTCGATCCCGCTCAGGAGGGTTTTCAGTCCCTGGAGGCCATTCTTGGCGACGGGACCGCCCCGGGTGCGCGGCTCACCCGCCGTGTCGCGGTTCAGGGGCCGCTCCGTATCGCCTACCTCGGAGGGCGCGTCGAGGGCTCCGCGGAGAAACTTGGCGCTCTGTTGGGAAAGGGATTCGAACTCGACCCGACCGCCGATGTTCAGGACGCATCCTTGTTGGACGACTACGACGGCGTGATTCTCGATGACCGTCCGGCCGCGACGCTCCCCGTGGAATGGCAAGAGGAGCTGAGCCGCCGCGCGCGGGCGGAGGGGCTGGGGGTCTTCTTATCCGGCGGTCGCGCCGCGTTCGGTCCCGGAGGGTACCACCGCACGCCCGTGGAGGACCTGGCTCCCGTCGAGTTCCTCCAGAAGGAGGAGAAGAAGGACCCGAGTACGACGCTAGCCATCATCATCGACACGTCGGGATCGATGGTCGGGAATCGCATGACCATCGCGAAAGAGGTGGCGAGGCTCGCGATGCGTCGTCTGGAGCCCCATGACAAGGTCGGCATCGTCGAGTTCTACGGGACGAAGCAGTGGGCGGCGCCCATCCAATCCGCCGCCAACGCCATCGACTTGCAGCGAGCCATCAATCGCTTAGGCGCGGAGGGGGGCACCGTCTTGTACCCCGCCGTCGAGGAGGCCTACTACGCCCTCAAGAACGTCGAGACCCGATTCAAGCACGTCTTGGTTCTCACGGATGCGGGCGTGGAGACGGGACCCTACGAGACTCTTCTCAGGAAGATGTCCGACGACGGAATCACCGTGTCGACGGTTCTCGTGGGGCCGGGGCGTCACAGCGAGTTTCTCGTCGAGTTGGCGGACTGGGGCGGAGGACGGTACTACAACGCACCCGACCGGTTCAATCTTCCCGAATTGATGCTCAAAAAGCCCAACACGTCCGCGCTTCCGGCCTACCGCCCAGGAAGCGTCGAGGTGGACGCCCGAGGGAGTCGCGGCTGGTGGGGCGGCGACGTCCCCCGGGACCTGCCGCCCGTCGAAGGATACGTGGAGACGCGTCCCCGTCCGGGCGCCGAGGTCCTCATGACCGTGTCCAAGACGAAGGCGCCCTTGTTGGCGTCCTGGCAATACGGTCTCGGCCGGGCGACGGCGCTGATGACGGAGCCCGTCGGGCCGGGGACGAAGAGCTGGTCGCAGTGGAAGGACTATGGCCGAGTCCTTGCTCGCGTGGTGGCCAAAACCTGCGCCAACCGCCAGCCGCCTTTTCTCGTCGAGACCGTGCGTCGCGGGCGGCGGCTCAGCCTCATCGCCACACGCCTGCGGCGCAGTGCAGGGAGGCCACGGGTGGCACGGATGAATGGGGCGACGGAGGAATCCGCTGCGCGGGATCTGAAAGAGACGGCGCCGGGCCGTTTCGAGGGCGTGTTCTTCGTGGACCCCGAGAAGAGCGTCGAACTCGTCTTCACGACGAAGGCCGTGGCAGCCTGGCGTCATCGGGTGTGCAGCGATCCCCTCGACGCTCGCTCTCCCGAACTCCAAGTCGCCCCGGGCCGGCGCCTGAACCCATCCCTCGCTGTGAGGGCCACGGGTGGAACCATGCTTGACCCCTCGAATCCCTCCGCCGGGTGGGCCGGCGAAAGGATAGGGGGCGGGTGGGCGGCGTCCCGGATCTGGCCCTGGCTCACCCTCGCGGCCCTGTTTCTGTACTTGACCGAGATCCTTTGGCGGCGACTGCCGCGAGGACTCATGGAAAACCGCTGATGTCCATCCGAATCGTCGCCTTCTTCTTCCTGCTTGGGTTTGCGGTGACGGAGACCTCGTCCGCCCAAGCGTTCAGCCCGGAATTGGAGCGTGCCCTGACCGCGGCAAGGAACGCACCCCGTCCAACGTCCGCCCTGGTCGAAGACCTGTGGCGATTCTGCAATCGGGATTTCGGCCGCATCGAACCCTTGCTCGATCGGCTGCGAGAAGGACTGGGCGATGACACCACCCCAGCCGAGAGACGATGCCGCAGGCTTCTGGGCAGCCTGCTTTGTCGGGACGGCAGGCTCCTCGAGGGCTACGAGACACTGACGGCCATTCCGGAGAAGGAGCGCTCACCGGATTTGCGTTTCGAGCTGGCGGAGATCCTCGACATGCGAGGCCAGATCGAGGCGGCCAAGGCCGCGTATCAGGCGTTGCTGGACGAGGGGGTGCTCGAAGACCGGAAGGACCGCATCCTCCTTCGGCTGGCTCTCATGGATCCCGCCAAGAACCATGAGGCGTTGGTGAGCTACGCCCGGGAAGAGGGCCTGGACCGGACACGGAGGAACGCCGCGGCCGTGATCTTGGGTCTCTTCGGTCGGGAAAAGGACGCCGTGGATCTCTTTGAGGTCCAGGGGCGCAAGACGAAAAGGTTTCGCCAGCTCGTGCGCCTGACCGAGTGGGCTCTGAGTTCGAAGCAGTTCGACAAGGCGCGTGAGTTCGCCTGGGGTGCGGCGAAGGCGGCCGTGACCCGTCGGGACAAGCGCTATGGACTCAGCTTGGTCGCCAGCGCCTATCGCGGCGATGGGAAAATCGATGAGTTGCTGCGGAAGTTCGAGTCCACGCCGGACTTGGGGAAGGAGGCTCGCAAGGTCTGGATCGATCTTCTCCGCGAGGAGGGGCGAGCGAAGGACGCTCTGCGTCTTTTCACCGAGGGGGACGCGGAGGATTGGACGCCGCTGATGCGACGGCGGCTTCTCGAGATTTGCCGCGAGACGGGTGATGAGAAGATTCTCGTGGAGTCGTTTCGGAAGCTGATCGGGGAGGAGCCCGACAACCTCGAGTGGCGAAGCGGACTCAGTCGCTACTATCTCGAGCAGGGGAAGGCGAAGGAGGCCCGCGAAGTCTGGGCGGACTTCGATCCGGATCGGGTGGAACCGTCCAAGCTCATGGAAGCGGCGCGTTGGCTGGCCGACATCGGCCTGGATGACGTCAGCCGCAGGTTCGCGCGCACCGCCGCGTCTTCGACGATGCGTGAGACGGCCCTGTTGTTCTTGGCGCGCATGGATGAAGGCGCCGGCCGACCCGATGCCGCCATCGCGGTCCTGAAGGAGATTCTCGAGAGCGCACGACCCAAGGCGGGCGTGCGAGCCGAGGTGGCCGCCGAATTCGAACGCATGGGGCGAGTCGACCTCGCGGTCGAGACCTTTCAAGGGCTGCGGGCCGCCCACGGCGGGAATCTCGGCACGGACCTGGAGATGAAGTATGCCCTTCTTCTGAGCAAAGTGGAGCGGGAAGAGGAGGCGATGGCGGTTTGGCGCGGCCTGTGGGTCAAACTCCGCGGATCGCCGCGTGGGCGCTACGTGGAAGAGCGCCTCATGACGGTAGCGTCGCGGATCGGCGCCCTGGCGAAGATCGCCATCGAGCTCGAGGATCGTCTCGAAGCGGGGTCCGCCGACACGAAGGATGTGGACCTGTTGGTTCGGCTTTACATCAAGGTGGGAGACCCGGCGTCCGCGACGGAGATCATCGAGGAGTACCTGAACAAGATCGGCGGCTCCGACTTGGAGATCTTGAAGCGGAAGGCACAGATCTATGCGGCGTGCAACGATTTCTACCACTACGAGGAAGTCGTCCACGAATTGATCGAACTCGACGAGGAGAACCGTCTGGATCACTTGCGCGAACTCGTGATGAGCCAGCTCGACCGGGGACGCAGGGATCAGGCCATTGCTCTTCTCCCGGAGATCCGGAAGGCTGGAGGCGACGGTGAGGCGATCGCCGACGAATTCGAGGCGGGCGTCTACGGGTTGGCCGGGCTGAAAGAGAAGGCCATCGAGTCCTATATGCGGGGGCTGGGCCGGCATCCGGAACGCATTGACACGCTCCTTCTCGTCTCCAACCTCATGCGAGAGACGGGGCGCGAGATGGACGCCGTGCATCGCTTTCAGTACCTCGCCCTCCATGCGCTCAAGGACGACCTCTTCACCGTCGCGATCGATGGCATCCTGAACCTTCGAGCGCCGCGCAACAGTCGCGTCCCGGACAGCGTCGTTCGATGGGCGCTCCGTGTCACTCTGGAGCGCTTGGCGCGGAAGCCCGATCGCTTCTACCTCTACCGTTTGGCCAGTGACTTGGCGGTCGAGGTCAAGGACATGGGGTTTGCCATCCGCGACCTCAAGGCCGCCATTCCCGTGGCGTCCGATCGCCGCACCTCCCTGCTTCGAGAGATCATGAGCAAGGCGCGCACCCTCGATCCCGCGAGCCGTCAGGTCTTCGGAGGAGACGGCGGCTTGCAGGTGAGTCCGCAATGGGACGCCACCGACTATCTGATGGTGGGACGGCGCCTGCTCGGCCAAGGGGAGTACGTGCCCCCCCAGGTGTTCATGGACATGGCCGCGGTCTTCCTGGCCAAGGGCAAGGTGGCCGACGCCATGAGGACGTTCAGCCGGGCGTCGGAACTCCTCGACCGCAGCGAGGTGACCCACCAGGCGGCGCAGGTGCTGGAGAAGGCGGGACGGTACGCCGAGGCGTTGACGTTCTACCGACGCTTGCTGGCCACCGATTCCGAGTCGACGCCGCTGATGGTGAAGGTCGGGGAACTGGAAGAGCTCTCGGGGAGGGAGGGGGAGGCCCTTGCCATCTACAGACGGGGATTCGATCTCGCGTTGGCCAAGCTCCCGCGACGGGTCGTTCGAGGTCACGTGGAGAAGGCGACCGACGACCCCTGGGGCGTATCGGTTCAGCGCAATGTGGATGCGGACGAGGCCGCCACGGGGAAACTCATTGCGGGCATGATGGCGACCCTGGAAGGGAGCCAGGCGATTCGAGACGTCGTGGAGGCTCTCGTTGGTCGACTCGAGACAGAGCTTGGCGCCTTGCAGGAGGAGGGGCCCGGGCGTTCCGATCGTCTTTGCGACCATCCTCGCGTTGAACTTATCGCTCGCACGGTCCGGAAAGTCGGGTTGGCCTCGCGCTCGCTCGAGGCGGTCGACAAGGCCGACAGGTTGCTTCTCGCCGCGTTTCCGGATGACAGGGATCTGCTCCGAGACGCGATTGTTTCCCGAAGCCGTCGCGGCTTCATCGGGTCCGCCGCGACCCTGCTCAAGAGGGCGGGGCACACCGACGATATGGAACTCGCCACCTTCGCGGGCATCGCGCCGCTGGAAGGGAGCCGACTTTCTCCCGGCGCCGTCGCCCAGCAGATCGTGCCGTGGATCGACCGCCCGGATGAGCTGCGGAAACTCCTCGAGCGGGTCGACATGGCGCTCGGGGGCGACGAGGCCTACGGCGTGCTGCCGCTCCTCGTCAGTGCCGGAGTCGTCCTCGATAGTCCAGACGTTGCAGAGGCCGCGGTGCGGGCTGCAGTGAGGTTGACGGGCGGAAAGGGCTACGAAGCCCTCGCCCAGGGCTTGAATCTCATCGGCCTTTCCTCGAGGATCTCTCCGCGACTCTCCCAGAATCTGCTGGAGATGCTCATCGAGGGCGTGCTCCGCAAAGAACCCCAGCTCGCGACGTCGTTGTCCTACCAATTGGACGGGTTCGCTTCGGTGAAGCTGTCTTCCTCCACCGTCCGGAGAATCGTCAAACGCCTCATCGAGACGTCCGTCAAGGGACGCGTTCTCTATGGTCTCGGTGGCTGGGTCAAACTCTTGCCGCAGGAGGAGCAGCCAGCTTTCGTGCGCGAGGTGACGGGCCTCCTCGACGGCGAGAGCCGGATGCGATTCCTCCTGGACGCGGTTCGCGTGTTGCGTGACCCCCTCGATGACAGCTTCATCGACTGGTTCGCAGCGTCCTTGAAGAAATCCATCGAGGCGGTCGCCGCCAACGGGGCCCCCAACCTCTTCTTCTCCATTCCCAGCCAGACATCGTCACGCCGTCTGCGTCTCGCCGTCTTGGAAGCCACGAAGGGGCTTGGAGGGGGACAGGGCCAACAATTCATGCGCTGGCAAG
>DRQF01000169.1 GCA_011369445.1 Planctomycetota bacterium
CACCGCAATCCGGAGCTCTCGACGGTGGAATTCAAGACGGCGGCGCGCGTCGCAAAGGAGTTGCGGGCAGTCGGATTCGTCGTCACCGAAGGCGTGGGCGGGACGGGCGTCGTTGCCCTCATGAGGAACGGGCCCGGCCCCATGGTCATGATGAGGGCGGACATGGACGGGTTGCCCGTCGAGGAGAGGTCGGGATTGCCCAACGCATCCAAAGTGAAGCAGAAGAGCCCCATCACCGGTCGCGATGTTCCCGTCATGCACGCCTGCGGTCACGACGTCCACATGACGTCCCTGATCGGAACGGCCAGACGCATGGCTCAACTGAAGGACCGCTGGTCCGGTACGCTCATGCTGATCGGCCAGCCCGCCGAAGAGCGGGTGCTCGGGGCTCGAATGATGATGCGCGACCATCTCTGGGAGCGATTCGGCAGGCCGGACTATGTCTTGGCGTTCCATGTCTGGTGCGGGGGGGAGGCCGGAAAGTTGTCGGTCTCGGACGGCAGCCCTTATGCCGGGGCGGACACGGTGGACATCATCGTGCACGGCGTGGGGGCCCACGGGGCCTCTCCGCATCGCGGCAAGGACCCGGTCGTGCTGGGCGCGCAGATCGTTCTCGCCCTGCAAACCCTCGTGTCTCGGGAGCTGCCGCCCCGCGATCCTGGCGTCATCACGGTGGGCTCGTTTCATGCGGGCACCAAGCACAATATCATCCCGGACCGCGCCGTGCTGCAGTTGACCGTCCGCAACACGAGCCAGGAGACGAGGAAGTTGCTGCTCGACGGCATCAAGAGGATCGCTGTGAATCTCGGACGGGCCGCGGGGCTCCCGGAGGACAAGCTCCCCGAGGTCAAAGTCTCGGAGGGATGTCCGCCCACGATCAACGACGCGAAGCTGGCCCGACGCCTGAGAAAACTCTGGACCGAGAAGATGGGCCCGGACGCTATCATGGACGATGAGTTTGTGGCGAAGCACTCGAAGGGCATGGGAGCGGAGGACTTCCCGTTCTTCACCACCGACCCGCCGATCCGCAGCGTCTATTTCCAGGTCGGGGGCACCCCGAAGGCGGACATCGAAGCCGAGGCCGCGGGCGGCCCCAAGGTCCCTTCGCATCACTCGCCCATCTTCAAGATCTCTCCCGAGCCCGCGGTCACGACGGGTGTCGAGGCGACGGTGCTGGCGCTCCTCGACCTCATGAAGCCGTGAGACGGAGCGAAGAATCACCGTGGTGTGAACGACGGGCGGCGCTTCTCGTGCTCGTCGTCTTGCTCGCGGCGGGTGCGCGGTCTCAGGAGATCTCGCGGCATCATCCTCGCCTTTTCATCGAGAAGAACGGACTGCGGTCCATCGTCTCGGTGGCGCGAGGGGGGCAAAAAGATGACTACGCGCGGGTGAAGGCTGCCGCGGACCTGGCGGTTCGCAACGGCATCCGATTCATCGACAACGATTACGCGGTGCCCGCAGATCTGATGAATTGCGGCCTGACATACCTGATCGAGCGCGCTTCGGGGCGAGAATCCGAGAAATATGCGGATGCGATCATTCGGACCTGGGGCGACGGCTCGGTGATCCGGGACAGGGCCGGAAGTCACTTCGGATATCACGCCATCGCCTACGACTGGATCTTCGATGCCCTGACCAAGGCGCAGCGAAAAAAGTACGGGGAGGCGCTGGGTGAATGGCTGAAGTGGTACACGGGGAAACCGGAGATCACGCTGCGCGCCGGGAGCTGGTGGTACAACCAGACATGGGGGCCCAGCCATCTCAACATCATGCACAGCCGCGACGCCATCACGCAGAAGTTGCTCATTGCGTTGGCGATTCGCGGTGCCGGGACGAAATACGAGGCTGATGCCCGATCATTCATCGCGTCGTGGGCGGATCGGGTCCCCCGGGAGTGCATTCCTGCGTTCGATCGGATGGGGGGAGTGTGGGCGGAAAGCGCCGGACACGGGGGCTACGGACCCGTCACCGTGATCCCCTACGCTTTCGAGGCGTGGCGGACCGCGACCGGTCAGAACCTCTTCACCGAAGGCAAGGCGTGGAACTACTTGCGTGAGGAGTCACGCTGGTTGACTTACTCGAAGGTTCCGCACGTCGGTCGGCTCGCCTACATCGACGACAGCTCCGGCTCCATCGACGCCGGGTTCGGAGTCTGCGCTCCCATGGTGGCGCGCGCTCTTCGCGACCCCCTGGCCCAGTGGATGGCCGACGATGCGAGGAAACGTTTTCGCTATGGCCGGGGGTATTGGCAACGCCTGGTGGCGCGGGACGCTTCGATCAAACCGCGGTCGGCGTCGGAGTTGGATCTTCCGTTGGCTTATTGCTTCAAGGGAGCGGGGCATGTTTTCATGCGCTCTCAGTGGGGAAATCCCAATGCCACGTGGGCGTTCTTCGGCGCCGGGCCTCACTTCGCGGGGCATGCGCATGATGACGAGGGGCATTTCATGGTCTCCAAGAAGGGAGGCTTGATCACGAGGGGAGGAGGAACGAGCAGCAATGATGCCGATCACTATTGGGGCGGCTCCCTCATCTTCAACATCGTGACGATCTTTGATCCTGGTGAGACATTTCGCCGCAACCGGCACAACGAGAACGACGGCGGACCGTTGCGCTGGGTTTACGACAACGAGTACAGGGAACGCGGACATCTCGTCGGCTACAAGAGCGGCCAAGATTTTACGTATGCCGCGGCCGATCTCACTGACGGCTACAACAAGGCGAAAGCGAGCGAGGTGTTCCGCCAGTTCGTCTACCTCCGCGGTCGCCGTGAATTCATCATCGTCTTCGACCGGGTTCGCTCGACCAAGGCTGGATTCGCCAAACACTTCATGTTGCACGTCCCCACGAGACCCACCGTCACCGGGAAGGCCGTCGTCGCGGTCCCCGATCATGTTGTTGAATACCGGGGAGATTCCTTGACGGCGACCTGGCTGAGCCTCCCTGGGAACTACGGTGAGGGGCGGAAGGTGTTGTCCGAGGGGCGAAGTCGGATGTTCATGAGGACGCTTCTCCCGAGGGACGCCGTCATGACCGTACGCGGTGGCGACGGATACGATGCCTGGGGACATCCTTTGGAGAAAACGGCGCAATACAACCACGACAAGGCCCTGGGAGCGCGCCGGAAGAGGACTCCCCTCGCCCCCTGGCGGTTCGAGGTGGCGGCTCCACTTTCTAAGCAGACGTTCTTCCTGCACATCTTCGAGATCGCAGACGAGAAGACCCGAAGCATGCAGCCGGTGGATCTCGTCGAAACGACTTCCCGCGTGAGCGTCCGCATCGGTGACACACGCTCCCGGTGGGAGATCAGTTTCTCGAAGAGTGGTTTCCTTTCGGCAAAGCTGAAATCGCCCAAGGGAAAGAGCGTCAAGTTGAAGCCGACGCTTGAATTGCAACCCCAGTACGACGTCTGGGAAAGAGTCGTCGGGAAGACGAAAGGCGGGTAGGGCTGCGCTTTACGGGGCGCCATGCTGTCGCCCCGTCGCGTCACGCCTCGGCGGGATCGCCGATGTCAACGATGAGGATGATACGGTCGCGGTCGCCGGTGTTCTCGACGGAGTGCAGGGACCTTGTGTCGAAGACGACGGTCTCGCCTGGGCGATGGGCGTGGGGCGTGCCGTCGACCCAGACGGTGCATCCGTCACCAGCGACAAGGCCCAGGTGGATGCGGCAGATGGGCTGGTCGTAGACGTCGGAATGGGGAATGATCCGAGATCCTGGACTCACTCGGGAGAAGGCCGCGGCCGTGACCTCTTGGACGGCAAGGAGGTGGTCCGTCGTGAACGGGCACTTTTCCGCGAACCCGAGGATGCGGCCGTCCTCGTCCGTCGGCATGGGCCCCTCACCCCGGTCCACGAGGGGGTACATGTCCCAATGGCCCGTGTAGTTCTGCGTAGCCCACCAAGTGAAGAAGGTGGTCTGGGGCAGGGCGACGGCTTCGTCTCGGAACCGTTCCCAGTGCTGGGCGAGGTCGGCCGCCGTCTTCTCCGCATACCGCATCAAGTCCATGAAATCCTCCCACCGGCTGTCTGCCCCTGCGTCCTCCCGTATGGGCTCCACCCGTGCCTCGAATAGACCCCGAGGATCGGCGGTTGTCAAGACGCGATGACGCGCCGCTCATGGATCAGTCGACGATGATGACGGGGTCGCGAGTGAAGATCTGTCGTGCCGCCCGGCGATTCCTCCGCGTCCCGAAGAGGAGGACGGGGCGAAACGTTCCCGTCGTTTTCGGACAGCGGATGGGGATCAGAAGCCGGACGGGCCGGTTCGGTACGCGACCGTCTGCGGGGACATGGCAGCCCCTTGCTGGTCGTTCTCCTCCCAAGCGGCGTTGCCGCGACTCGTCGTGTCGGCAATGACAATGGGCAGGAGTACCCGCAGGAGCGTCGTGTCGCGCCACAGCTTTCCGTTCGAGACGAAGGTGATGCACCGCGGACGCACCTATGAGTTCCCGGCTCGCGTAGTCCCACCACTTCGACGCGGAGGACGATTGTTGTCGAGATCATATTCCGATTTGAGCGTCTTCTTGGGGGCCAAGAGTGGCAACGATGCCGTGATGCGCCCTCCGTCCGGGATACCGTCCGATCAGCGTTTCGGCAGCCACGCGTCCAACGCCCCGAGAAGAGCCTCCACCGACTGGGCGACGAAGAGTCGGGGCTGGAGTTGGGTCGGGTCATAAGGCGTCGCCGCAATGTCGTCGACGTCGAAGGCCTGAAGTCGCCCCGCGCGGTCGAAGAGGGTGAGCTCGTCCACGGAGGAAAGGAGGCCCGCCCCGAAAGCCTTCGGATTCCCGTCTTCCATAACGACGCCGAACTCAAGGGTGTACCAGTACATCCTCACGATGCGTTCGACCTCGTCGTCGGTCTTCGCTCTCGACGCCGCGAGTCCGAACCGACGGCTGACGTCGGCGATCTCTGAATTTGTCAACGTGGCCGCATGTCCCACGAGTTCATACACGACGTCGGGCTCCGGAGTGTAGAACGGGCGGCTCGCATGCCGGATGCACTGAGTGGAGGGAAATGCGCTGCGGGCCAGACTCTCGAGGAAAGCTCGCGGGGTCACCAGCCCCGCGACCGGGATCATTTCGAACCCGGAGGCTCGCCGCAGCAGGGGATTCAGGTCGACGAGTTGGGGGATGGTCGTTTGAGAAAACGCCAGGCGATCGCGCAGCTCCACGATGAACCGAGAGGCTTTCTCGTCCTGAAGGGGGAGGAGACGGCCGAGGATGTGACGCCACAGGGCGTTCTCTCGGGCGGTGTAGGTGATCCTGGGGATGGGCTGCCTCGTATGGTGGGACGCGGCAAGGCGAGCTATCTCGTTGCGACGTGCCCGGTAATCCGGGTCTCGAAATCCGGGGTGGTCGGCATCGAGCCGCACGAGATCGTGGGGGACGGTGGGTTTGTCGGTGGAGTGCATGATTGTGGTCCTCCCGCGTTCCGACTGAAAACACGGGATGCGACCTCCGGAACGCGAAGAGGCAGCCCCGCGCGGGCTGCCTCCGGGAATCTCGCCGGGCCGCCTCGCGCTTTAGGCGCGGGCGTAATAAGCGATGCCCGCATGGGCGCGGGCGACGGCGGGGGAGGTTTGGCAAAGATTCGCGTTCATGATGTGGCCACGGTACCCCATCCCTACCCGGACTCCAAGGTGATGCGGCTTCGCGGTTCACTTCGGATATGATGGCGACCATGATGATGCTGGCCATTCTCACCGTTCTGCTGCTGTCTCCCTGCTTGCCTTCCCAAGACGAGGCGTTCCGTTGGGAAACGGGTCTCTCGGAGGCTGAAACCCTGGCGAGGCTGAAGAACCTCCCATTGCTCGTCTATTTTCGCTGCCCTCCGTGACGCGACTGCAAGGCGTTTGATGCGCAGTTGGCGCATCCTCCGAAGGCGTTCCGCGAGCTGGCCAGGCGTTTCGTCTGCGTTCGGGTGACCGACATGCGCGGTGTGGACCTGGATCGATACCGGTTCGACTTCGACTTGACATTCGCGATCCTGACCATGCACCCGGATGGGACGATCTATCACCGATTCGGTGGACGAGACCACACGAGCCCGACTCGCTGGATCGCGATGAAGCCGCTCCTCGACGTGATGAGAGCCTCGTTGATACGGGACGCCGAGCACCGGAGGAACGGCGAGCCTCCTCCTGTCCGTCCTCGTCGGACCATCGAAGATTACCCCACCTGGAAGGAGTTCGTGGGAGGGCGCACGCTCGAGTGTGCTCACTGCCACCAAGTGGGCGAGCACGAGGTCGCCAGCGCTGAGCGTGCCGGTGGATTCGACCGCACCTCCATCTGGCGTTGGCCTCCACCGGACCGGATCGGACTCGTCATGGATGCGACGGATCAGACCCGCGTCGCGTCGGTTACGCCTGGCTCCGCGATCGCTCGGTCGGGGATTCGGGCGAACGACCGGCTTGTGACCGTGGCGGGAATGCGAATCGCCAGCGTGACGGACATCCAGGCTGCTTTGAATGGCTTGCCGTCAGGGAAATGCGCGGCTTCCATCGAATTCGTTCGTGCGGGAAAACAGCGCGCAGTCCGAGTCGTGCTCGAGAAGGGGTGGAAACGAGGAGGACCGCTCACGTTTTCCTGGCGTCCGCTCAAGTGGGCGATGTCCCCCGCACCGGGGTTCGGGGGCACGGACTTGAAGGCCGAGCGGAAGAAGAGCTTGGGCATTCCCGTGGAGAACTACGCTTTCGAGATCGGCTACCTCGTCGACTGGGGTCGCAAGGCCCATCGGGGCCGCAATGCGCGCAAGGCAGGTTTGAAGGTCGGCGACGTCGTGACGTCCGTGAACGGGAAGACCGATTTCCGAGACCAGAATCACTTTCACGCCTGGTTCCGATTGCGATGTCGCGTCGGAGAGGTCGTCGAAATCGGAATCCTCAGGAAAGGCCGCCCCCGGGTTATCCGACTTCCCGTCGTGCAGTGAGAAGGGGACCGAGACTCATGGCGGGTTCCCTCGTCAATGATCGAGCATGACGGGGCGCACCGGGCGAACCCCAAGGCTGTAGTTCGTCGTCGCCGGAGTTTCCACGTCCCGATAAGCACAGCGGGCGTGGACGGAAGTGTCGGTGAAGGACCCTCCGCGCACCAGTCGTCGCTCGACAACGCCGCCTCGATGTGCGTCCCGTCCATCGATGGTTCCGGGTTCATAAGGCCCGTACGTGCTACGACACCACTCACGGACGTTTCCCAGCATGTCGTGGAGCCCGAACGGATTCGCCCGGAAGCTGCCTACGGGGGCGTGCACGACATGGCCGTCATCCAGCTTCTCCTCGAAGCTGATCCAACCGGGCGCGAAGACCTTGGCCGTGCGCCCCGCCAGATTGGTCATGCCGACCAGATCGGCGACGTCGTTGCCGGGCCACCACACCGTCGACGTCCCGCCCCGGCACGCGTACTCCCATTGGGGTTCGCTCGGGAGCGCCCAACCCAACCCGGCCAAGACTCGGACCGCGTCGTTCCACGAGACGTCGGTGACTGGATTCGCGAGTGTGGTCGTCTTCCGCCCGTAGGTTGACCCAGCGGGGTAAGAACTCGGGTTCATTCCCGTGAGACGACGCCATTGCCCTTGAGTGAGTTCGTACTTGGACATGAACATCGCGGGGAGGCTGACGCGCAGGAGCGGGCGCTCGTCCTCTTGAGCCGCGGGGTCGTAGTTGACCTCGTTGGGGTCGAGATTCTGGGCGCCCATGATGAAGGCCCCACCGGGGAGGAGGACAAAGACCACGCTCGAGTCTCCGGTGACGGTGATTCTCCCCGTCTGCTCATCGCGATGCGGAATCTCGCCGGTGGCGATGTCCGCGAACTCCTCGAAGCCCGACTCAGGATCGGGACCGAGAGGAACGAGTCCCGTCTGAGGGACGAGCGAGACGCCCGCGTAGCTCGGATTCTTCGCGATCCGAGATAGCGATGCCCGCCACGCTCTGGCGTGCGCGCGAATGGATTTTTCGGCGACGGTCTGGGCAAACGCGAGGCGGCGACGAATCCCCCAAACGCCATCCGCCGAGACTCCATTTCCCATCAACCCGCTTTCCGGGTCACGAAACGCCTCCAAGGACTCGATCAATTCCACCAGCCGATCATGCCACCAGCGATCTTCCTGGGACGCAAAGGTCGGGGGGCTGTCGTCCTTGCTGACTTCGGGCCGCGGGTCGGCGCGCTGCCTGATTCTCGCGAGTTGGCGACGGTGTGCCGGCAATTCGTCGACGAGAGCTTGAGCCCTTTGGAGCCAGGCGACCATCGCATCGATTCGATCGGGGAAGTAGGGGACGAGTTCCGTGTCCGCTTCGCGTCGCAGCTCCCCCAGTGTCTGAAAAGCAGAGAGCCTGAGAACGTTGGCGCGCTCGGCTTCCGCGCGCAGCCTCTCCCGCTGGGCTTCGCGGTTCTTCAGATAGAAGACGCCGGAAGTGACGGTCAACATGAGGAACAGTCCCGTCATGGCCGTGGCGATCGCGGGGTGGCGACGACACCAAAGGTACAACCGAACGTGTGCGGGGACGGAACGGGCGAGGATGGGACGTTTCTCGCGAAACCTTCGCAGGTCGTTGGCGAGGTCCAGCGCCGTTGCGTACCGACGATTCGGATTCTTGGCCAGACAGCGTCCTACGATCAGCGCCAGGTCCTTTGGGATCTTGGGATTCAGGGCTCGTACCGACGGTGCCGGTACGAGTGCGATTCTGCGGAAAAGCTCTTCTCTGGTGATCCCCTGGTGCGGCCGCTCGAGTGTGAGGCACTCGAAGAGGGTCACGCCAAGGGAATAGACGTCGCTCCGGGCGTCAATGGGTACGCGGCCTTCGCTGATCTGCTCGGGCGAGAGGTACGCCGGCGTGCCGATGACGTCGCCTGTGGCCGTCAAGGACGGCCCCGATGAATTGGCGGTGAGGTCGACCGCCAACCCGAAATCCAAGAGCATGGGGTCGCCGGAGGGGGTGACCATCATGTTGCCAGGCTTGATGTCCCGGTGAATCAGTCCGGCCTCGTGAGCGTCGTGAAGGGCCCTCGCGGCTTTCTCGAAGTAAAGAGCGATGGCGTGGAATTCGTGGTGACGAAATGGAAGCCCGTCCGCAGTGGTTTCGGATCGGACGTCGTCGCTTCGGGCGCCCGCCACTGCGCCCGAGACAGGAATGGTCTCCACCATGTCTTCGGCCTTGACCGATTCGGTCGTCGTCACACCAAAGACGCGGGTGTCGTCGGTGGCCGTGACGATCCAGTCCTTGAGGGAGACACCCCGGACGAGGGGCATTGCCATCCACGGGAGCCCATCCTCCTCTCCGAAATCGAGAATTCGGCAGACGTGAGGATTGTCGAGACGGCTCGCCAATTCCGCTTCTCTGCGGAATCGGGCGATGTAGTGGGAAAGGGCTTCGGGAGACAGGGCGAGGACTCGACGACTTAGAATCTTGAGGGCCACCCGTCTCAGTAGCGTCAGGTCCCTGGCCTCCCACACTTCACCCTGCCCGCCGCTCCCGATGAGGCGCAGAAGCCGGAATCGGTGCGCAATTGTTCTTGAGTCGTCGGATTGCCGCGGCGTTCCGGATGCCCCGGAGCCAGGCTCGTGGGGGGAAGATGTCATGGGAGCCCAAAGTGGACTCCCATCGACCCGCCGTCAAGTCCGGAATGTCGTCCTACTTCACCTTTGCGAGGGGAAAAAAGTAATCAGGTCCGAGTTCAGCGTCGACCTCGTTGAACGGATAGGCGTCGATCGTGTCGCCCTTGAGGTGATTCTTGTAGAGGTTGATGGGGCGGATCACGGCCAAGTTGTCGTCATACTGGACGAACAATTGAACCTGGATGTGGGACCTGTCGACCTTGCGGAACGCTCCTCGCCACCACTTCCAGTAGATCTCGTGCTCCCATGCCTCTTCGGGAATCTTCGCCACGAGGACCTTCGCATCGGGTTGGGATTTCTTCCATGCGTCGATGGCCTTCTGGACGAGAACCGCCCGGTCGGCGCCCTTGTAGGCGTCGAGGGGAAGCGTGTTGTTGGCGATGATCTCTGCTTCGAGACTCTTGGCCTGTTTGGCGATGGCTTTTCGCGCCTCGCTCAATCGTTTCTCAAAGGGTGCGGCGGATCCGTCTCCGAACGCCTTCAACACGAGGATTTTTGCCTCTGCGAAGCCCAGAACCTGATCGATACCGCTGTTCCTGTGGAAGTACATGGGTTTCTTGTTCTGTACACCCTCGTCAGCAATTCTTGTCGCTTCCGCGATGTCCTTCTCGATGGCGGCCGGGAGCGTGGCTTTGTAGGCCTCGAGCTGTGCCGAGAATCTCTTACGGCGCTTCAGGACGTAAGCGACGCGCTTTTCCATGGCCTCGCCCTCGGCGGTCTTTTGCGCGGCGAGGGGAGCGTAAGTGTTTGCGATCCGGCGAATCTCCTTCAGGCACTGGCCGTCCTCTTCGATGACGCCGGCCAGGATCTTCGGGTGTTGGACCGTGAATCGGAAGTCCCCGTACCGCTGCGAGAAGCTCCCGAGGAGATCGAAATCCTTCTTGTAATTGGGGTAGTTTTCCATCCCCGTGATCTTTCGGAGCTTGGCGTCCTCCGCTTGCAGACGGCTCTTCAGAGCTTGGATCTCATCCCCCTTGCTTTGGATTTCCGCAGCGAGGGCCGCGACGTCGGGGTGGCCAGAGGGAAGTCCCCGCATGCCTTCGACCGCGTACTTCAACTTCTCGATGCCGCGTTCGAGGGTGGCCAGCGCAGATCGGACTTCGCGGTGGATCGGTTTTGGACCCTTGCCGTCGATCCGCTCGAGAACCTTGGCGGCGGAGCGGGCGAATCCGCCCGCCTGCCGGAGGTTGAATCGGACGTTCTTGAGCTGGTCCTTTTGGCGATAGTCGAGGCGTGGGGCGGGAGCGGATGGGGCCGCGGGTTTCTTCTGCGGGGACGTTGTGCCACCCGTTGTCGGTTTGGCGGCAGAGGTGGAGCCCGCGGCGGGCTTCTTCGCGGGTTGCTTCGGGAGGGAGGCACCCGTCTTTGGTTTGACGGGCGTGGGGGGCTTCGCGGGTGCGAGGATGGCCTTGATCTCGGCTGCGGCCGCCATCGCTTTGTCGTAGCGCGCCTTCGTGGCCGCATATCCCTTCGCACTGCTGGGAACCGAGGCGATGAGCTTGTCCGCGGCAGCCAGGCGTTGGTCCGCTGAGCTCAATCTCATCTTCGTCAGCCTCAAGCGACTTCCCCTGGCCGGTCGCCCCGGCGTGCCCGCGGACCCGCGAGCGGCGTTGATGTCGGCGACGGCCTGCCTGATGAGGGAGTCGGCGGACCTGAGTGCTTGGTCCTGCGGAGCGGTGGCCGCTCCTGCGAACGAGGCGGAGACGAGAAAGGCTGCGATGAGGGCGACCCCGCGGAACACGAGGGCGGGGCGGCAGGCGTAAGTGCGTTGTGGGGCCGTCATGGGAATCCTCTTTGGATGGCACGATGTATTCAGAGAGACAGGATGTGATGCCGTCTTCCTGTCGGCAAGTGAAATCACTTGTCTTCAGTGCAAACGGGTGTGTTGACATCGACGGACCCAGGTCTACGCTCGTTGCATGAAGATTCACTGGCCGAAGGGAGCCGTGCCGGGGCGTGTCGTCGTGGTTTGCGGGGTCCTCTGTCTCGTCCTGACGATGGCGTGCGGTGCGGCTGACCCTAAGGGCCGGGCCGTCCTTCGGCTGGCAACCACGACGAGCACGCGGGATTCCGGTCTTCTGGAGGTTCTCGTGCCCCTGTTCGAGGATCAAGAGCACTGTCGGGTCGATGTCGTGGCCGTCGGAACCGGTGCGGCTCTGCGACTGGGGGAGGGGGGAGATGCCGAGGCTGTGCTGGTGCATGCCGAGGCTGCGGAGCTGCAGTTCATGGACTCCGGTTTCGGTGTTCGTCGTGAGCCGGTGATGTACAACCGTTTTGTCCTTCTCGGGCCACCGGATGATCCCGCCCATGTGGCGCGTCTGCGGGCTGCCTCTGCCCTGCGCCGCATTGCGGAGGGACGCTTTCGTTTCGTGTCGCGTGGAGATGACAGCGGAACGCACAAGAGGGAACAGTACTTCTGGGAGCAGGTGGGCGGGCGTCCTCGATGGCCCGACTATGTGGAGTCGGGCAGGGGAATGGGGGCCACGCTGATCATGGCCGACGAGCTCGATGCCTACGTGCTGAGCGACGAGGGGACATGGCGTCGAATGGCCGAGAGATTGAGCCTTCGAGAGATCGTCGTCGAGGGGGAGGAAATGCGTAATCCGTATTCCGTCATGGTCGTGGCGCCGGATCGCACGGGACGGGATCGACGCCTTGCGGATCTCTTCGCCGATTTTCTGATCTCGGAGAAGGCGCAGCGTCTGATTCAGGACTTCACGGTCGGCGGTCGGCATCTTTTTCACCCCCTCCGGTTGAAGCGGTGATGGTGATAAGGCGGGACCCGGTTTGGATCTGATCGCGCATGGTCTTTGCGAAGCCGGACGACTGATCGCGTCCGGCGATGCTCTCGTCTTCGCCGCAGCGGGGCGGAGTCTCGCGATCTCGGTGGCCGCCGTTTTGGTGGCGGGCGCGCTGGCGGTCCCACTGGGGGTATTCCTGGCAGACAAGGCATTTCCCGGGAGAGCACTCCTCGTACTGACGCTACGTGGCGGCATGGGGATGCCGACGGTGCTCGTTGGACTGTTGGGATTCGCTCTCTTCTCCCGCCGCGGCCCCCTTGGCGGGCTCGACCTTCTGTACACGCCCGAGGCGGTGGCGATCTGCGAGACTCTCTTGGCCTTCCCCATCGTCGTGAGTTGGACGCACGCCGCCGTGAGCGGACTCGACCCACGATATGCGGAGACCTCGCGCACGCTGGGGGCGCGATCACTGCGCCGTCGCTGGACCCTTGCGAAAGAGGTGCGATTGAGTCTGGTGTTGGCTCTGTTGACGGCCTTTGCCCGCTGCTTCAGCGAATTGGGCATTGCCATGATGGTGGGTGGAAACATCAAGCACCGGACTCGAACGCTTGCCACGGCGACGGCCCTCGAGACGTCACGGGGCGAGTTCGCGCGCGGCTTGGCGATGAGCCTGATCCTCCTGGTGATTGCGCTCCTCGTTGCTCTTGTGGCCGCTGCCTTGACTCGAGTTCGAGAGCGGGAAGCAAGATGACCAGGATCCAGGTTCGCGATCTCGAAGTGGAGCGGGGCCGGCGGCTCGTCTGCCGGGTTCCCAAGCTCGACGTCACGGCCGGGGAAGTGTTGACCATTCATGGGCCGAATGGATGCGGCAAGACGACTCTGCTGCGTGTTTTGGGCGGGCTCGAAGAGGCAACCCGTGGAGAGGTTCGTCTGGGGGTTCCGGGACGAGAACGGGTCTTCGTCCACCAGGAGCCCGTGTTTTTTCGAGGCACGGTGATGAGCAATGTTCGCTACGGACTGGTCGCGCACGGGATCTCGGACGCGCGGTCTCGAAGTCTCGAGACCTTGGGCCGCCTCGACGCCGCCCATCTCGCGGAAAGGGACGTTCGTCATCTCTCCGCGGGCGAGCGCCAACGTGTCGCACTCGCGCGCGCTTTGGCTCTTCGGCCCAAGATCCTGCTGCTCGACGAGCCGTTCGACGAGCTGGATCCGGAGGGACTGCGTCGCACGAAAGACCTACTGTCGGAACTTCGCGAATCGGCGATTGTGATCGCCTCGCCCCATCCGTTGCCGTTTTCCAGCCGCAATGTGGCGCTTGAGGGCGTTTCTCAGGCACCGGAGTGATTTCGTTCCAGGCGGTGAATCCCCGACCCCGTTCTTCCCAAAAACTCGCAATCCGTGTATACACGAGGTGGCTCGAAGGTCGATATTGAAGGATGAGATGACCAAGAAGAAGCGCAAAACGCCGTCGACTAGTTTCCCCTCGCTGCTGGCGGCAGCCACGGGGGAGTCACTCCCTCTCCCGGGAGCGGTTCCCAGGGACCTGAAGAAGCTGATCGACCAGATCAGGCGATTCTGGACTCGCCCTTCGGAAACGATTCGCATCAGCGAAAGATCTATTGACCTTGCAGGTAGATTCGTCCAGGATGTACTCAATGATGAAGAGCGCATCGTCCTCGTTCAGGTTCTCGAGTTGAGGATGTTCTCCGGAACCGACTCATGTGTGAAACCTGAATGGGATCGACACACTGCAGTGCTCCGCGTGATCGTCGCCAAGTGGCGAGAGTTCCGCGAATCTCAGGGTGTTGCGAGCGATACGCCGGAATCTTGAAGCTTTCGGATTCTCAGCGAGGTCAACACATGTGGAATGACGAGCCGGAGCGGTTCTTGACTCAGCATGCCCAGGAGCTTTCGACATTCTTGGATCGTCAGCTGGAGCAGGTCGATCATCGCCGTCGCCGGAAGAAAGCGGCGATCGTCGTTTTGGCTGGAGTCTTGGGCAGCTTGCTTCTCCTCGTGTTTGCGTTCCCCGACGAGAGCGTACGGGCGAGCTTGGAGAAGCGTGAATCCAACGATGCAGTCATCGCGATGAGAGCGTCCGCCCTCTCCGATGGGGCCCACGACTGGTTGGGTGAGGATGTTGGGCGGGCCCGCTTGTTTGACGAGTTGAAACGCCACCTCCAGGCCGGAGACAGGAGAAAGCCCATCTCCGATTCCAGGGTGTCCGCCCGGGTCGTCGAGATTCTCGGGCTTCTGAATGCCAAGCAGGTCCTGGCGACCATGCCCGTGTCCTCGAAGGACATGCATACCTTCCTCCACGCCGTGCGACGAAGCCGTGCCGTGGGGTTCGCGGCCACCCTTCGCGCACTGAAGACGCGACCGGGTTTGCTCGACGATACGCGAAGGTTGGTGGACCGAGTCCTAGGTCAACTCGCCCGCTGACCTCCGATTCTCAAGGCTCTCCCTGCGACGTTCGATGCGCCAGCACACCCGAGCCGCATGCGGACGAGGTCCGCTCGCGGCTCGGCGGCTGCTCGGTGTGGCACAAGGCCCTCTACGTGGTTCGGATGTCGGCGCTGTCCGTGCAGTTTCCATCCTTAACCAGAACGGTCACCGTGTTCGGCGGCGCGACGTCAGGCATGGTGAAGACGATCGTGAACCGGTTGCCGTCCCAGGTGACCGTGTGGGGAATGCTGCCGATGTCGTCGGACACGTCGACGGTGGTGCTTCCCGGGCCGCTGGACGATCCGGTGACAGTGACCTGACTTCCTCCACTCGCACTGGAGGGAGCAGTGGTGATGAGCCCGCCGGGAGAGGTGGCGGCGCCGAGGAGACTCATGAGAAGGACGGTGGCGAGGAGGTGGAAAGTGATCTTCATGTTTTCTAACCCTGGATCGATGGACTCCGGCGGCTTTCCAGGCCAGGGATGCGACCCTCGAGGAAGTTCGGGGGGGCCCTGGATGGACCGGAGATCAAGAAAATGAGAGAGACACCCGGGAAAGCTTCGGGCGCGGGCGCGACGCGCGGCCGGTCCTCATAGTAGAGGACGGCCGCGGGGAATACCAAAAGAATATTATCCCGACCCTTTGTTATATGGATCGAAGGGCTTGGCGGACGAGATCCTCGACGGAAACGTCAGGATCTGCCGCCAGTACCCGTTCGACGGCCTGCCGCGCCGCCTTCGGTGGGCAGCCCAGGACCTCGAGGGCCTGGAGGGCGTCGCGGACGGCGGGGTGGCGGATGGGGGTGTCCAGGCCGGGTTCAGAGAGAAAACCGTCGAGCCCTCCCTGAAGTTCGGTGACAAGGCGCTGCGCCGTCTTGGGGCCGATCCCCTTCAGGCTCTTCAGGAAGTCGGTGCTGCCTGTGGAAATCGCCTCCGCGAGGTCGCGAACGGAGGCGCGGGAGAGGATCGCGTTGGCCAACCTGGGACCGATGCCGCTCACCTGCTGGAGCATGCAAAAGAGGCGACGCTCGTCGAGGCTTGCGAAACCGTAGATGCGGAGGATGTCCTCGCGCACATGCATCCAAGTCCAGAGCTTCACCTCACCGCGATCGGGAAGCGATTGCGTCGTCGAGAGCGGGGCATGGATTTGAAAACCCATTCCCCCCACATCCAAGACGACCTGCGTCGGTCTCTTCTCGGCGATCGTGCCCCTGAGATAGTCGTACAACGCGCGGGCTTTCTACTTGTCGACGGTGCGCAGGGAAAGTCCCATCTCCGCGAGTTGGTCCGTGATTTCCTTGAGCGATGTGGCTCCGAAATTCCGTTGACTCAGCAAGTCGTCGACCGTGTAGGCAACCAGGTCTCCGATGGTGTTGATGCCCAGGTTGGAGAGGCACTTCCGGGCGCGAACCGAGAGATTGAGGTCGTTGACCGAATTCTTCAGACGCTCGTCCGACGGGTCGACCGCGAAGCTTGGCGGAGTCGGGCGACGTTGGGGTTCTGCGACCGGTCCGCCCGCGGGCTGGACGGGGAGCAACTCGTCTTCGGGCTTCATCCCGAGCCTCAACCCTTTCGACTCCAGGATCTGGCGAATCTCGTTGAGACTGGTGTCGCCAAAGTTCTTGTAGGAGAGCAGCTCGGTTTCCGTCTTGTTGACGAGATCGCCGAGGGTGACGATATTCATCTTCGAGAGGCAGTTTCTCGAACGCACGGACAATTCGAAGTCGGAGACCGGAATCTTGAGAATCTGATTCTTCTTGTCCTGCTGAACCTGCTGCTCCTCGTCGTAGTACATGGTCAACGACGCCTCGGCGTCCTTGATGTAGAGCCGGGCCCTGGGGTGCTGCGGGTAGATCGAAAGGACCTTGCGATAGCAGAAAACAGCGTCGCGATATCGCTCATGGTCCTCATAGAGGACACCGAGATTCATGAGGGCGTTGACGGGGGGAGGGACGCGGTCCACGAGGTCCTCGTAGAACTCGATGGCCCGGTCATCGTCATTGATGTAGTCGAGAGCAAGGGCGAGGTGAAACCGAGCCTCCACGTGATCCGGATCGTCCGCGAGAATCGCCTCGTACCCGGCGATGGCTCCCTCATGGTCGCCGCCGATCTCAATCAGGCGGGTGCGGAAAAACCGTCCGTCGGAGGATTCCTGGTAGGACTTGGGAGCACTTTCCAGGGCCTTTTCGGCCGCCTCGACGTCGCCCGCCTTGATCAGGGCGTGGAGACGGAGAGTGAGCGCCTCTGGCGCATCCTTCAAATGACTCAGGATTTCAGCGGCCCGTGTCGGCTGCCCCTTGGGGGCATCGAAGGAAAGCGCTCCGCCGAATGTGAGAGCTTCCGCCAAAGCGTACGCCGCCACGCCGCTGGCGGGCTGCCCGGCCTCCAAAAGCGGGAGGGCGCGGGGAAGATCACCGAGCAGCCACCGCGCCAGGCCCGCCTGAACGGCCGCCTCGCCCTTCGGCTCCGATTCGAAGTCGGAAAGATGGTTTTCCAGGGCGCGAAAGGCCTCTTTGTCCGCCAAGATCTCCCTCTTGAGTGCGAGCATCTGGCCAAGGTCGAGATCCTCGGGCTTTTGATTCGTCCAACCCCAGACATCGATCGCCGTCGTTTCCGTGGCCGTCATCGGCTTCTCCTCAAGCGTTTCTCGGGGCGTTCCGTCGTTCCAAAGACCGTCCTGGGAACGCCATGGGGCGGGATTGTACCGCTCGAGGGGGCGGCATCAAACCCGGGGCCCGGGATGGAGATTCCCGGCGGTTCCGCGGCCGCCTGCCCTTGTTCCAGGGCGTCCGGTCCGGCATGATGTGCGGCCCTCCCCGGATGCGGCGTGGGCATGACGTCCATCCTCTGGTGTCCCCGGGGGTTGGAGCTCGGGACGGAGTTTCATGTTTGATTCCCTGACGAAGACCTTCGACGCCGTTCGCCGACGGTTCGCCGGCAAGAGCAAGCTGACCGAGGCCAACATCAACGAGGCCCTGGGAGAGGTGCGGACCGCCCTCCTCGAGGCCGACGTGAACTTTGCCGTCTGCAAGGACTTCCTCGCGAACGTTCGAGAGCGTGCCTTGGGTGCCGAAGTCCTTGCCGGCGTGTCGCCCGGGGACCAGTTCATCAAGAGCATCCATGATGCTCTTGTGGAGCTCATGGGGCCCGAGGACCCGTCGATCGCATGGAAGAAGGACGGGCCGACCGTCATTCTCATGGCGGGTCTCCAAGGCTCGGGCAAGACCACCACTTGCGGAAAGCTCGCGTTCAAGTTCAAGAATGAGGGGCGCAAGCCCTTGCTTGTCGCCGCGGATGTCCAGCGTCCGGCCGCCATCGAGCAGCTGAAGGTTCTGGGAGAGCAGGTGGGTGTTCCGGTCCATGCCGAACCTGGGGCGGCGCCTCCGGATATCTGCGAGCGGGCGGTTGCGAAGGCGGTCGAACTGGGTGCCGACACGGTCATTCTGGATACCGCAGGGCGTCTCCACATCGACGAAGACCTCATGAATGAGGTCTCCCTGATCGCGGAGAAGACCCATCCGGACGAGGTGTTCCTCGTGCTGGATGCGAACACGGGTCAAGACGCCGTCCATTCCGCCGAGGAATTCGACAAGACACTCGCTTTGACGGGAGTCGTGCTGACCAAGCTGGACAGCGGGACACGGGGCGGAGCGTCCTTGTCGGTCAAGAAGGTGACGGGCAAGCCCATCAAGTTCATCGGTGTCGGTGAGAAGCTCGACAAGCTCGAGAGTTTTCACCCAGCACGCATGGCGGATCGGATTCTCGGCATGGGAGACGTCGTCTCCCTGGTGGAGAAGGCCCAAGACGCCATCGACGAGGAGTCCGCCGAGAAGGCTGCCCGCCAACTGCTTCTGGGGCAATTCAACTTCGAAGACTTCCGCCGTCTGATGCAGATGGTCCGGAGCATGGGCCCGATCAAGGACCTGTTGAAGATGGTTCCCGGGATGGCGGCTAAGTCGGAGATGCTCGATCAACTGGACGAGCGTCAGTTCGACCGCAGCGAAGCCATCATCTCCTCGATGACGCCGCAGGAGCGTGTGCATCCGGAGATCCTCAACATCTCGCGCCGTGAGCGGATCGCCCGCGGTGCGGGGGTCGACGTTCAGCATGTCCATCATCTCGTGCGAAGCCTGAAACAGATGGGGTCGCAGATGAAGATGATGAAGAAATCCGGCATGATGGGGCGCTTCATGGATCCCATGAAGACGCTCAAGAAGGAACAGAAGCGCGATTTGAAACGCATGTCCGCGGAGGGACGAAGCGTTCTCGAGCTGCCGGCCTTCAAATCGACTCGTACGGCTCGCAAGGGTGGGGCCAAGTCCAACAAACGTAAGAAGAAACGCAGGTGATCCGGAACGCGCCGGACCCTCATTGTTTTGGAGTCTGAACTAGAATGGCAACTGTCATCCGTCTGACGCGTCGCGGCCGCCGCAACGCCCCTTTCTACAGAATCGGTGTTTTTGACGTTCGTACTCGTCGCGATGGCCGAGCCATCGAGAATCTCGGCCACTACAATCCGTTGGCCAAGGGGGATGGGCCTCAGTTCGAGTTGAACGTGGAGCGTGCCAAGTACTGGATCTCGGTCGGTGCGCGCCCCAGTGCCACCGTGGCGTCGTTCCTGAAGCGAGAAGGTGTTGCCCCCGTGGAAAAGGCGAAGAAGACCGATCGCAACCGCAAGCGCTCAGTCAAGCGCCTGGCAGCGGAAAAGAAGTCCGGCAAGCTCCACGGCAAGACGAAGAAGAAGGCCGCCGCTTCCGCGAAGGCGTCGAAGTAGCAACGGTCCGGATCGGATTCAGGGGCGAGGTTTCTCGCTCCGAGTTCGTCGGTCTCCCAACGGCTCCGTTCGAGGTGTCCCGTGAGCGGCAAGGCAGCAATGAAAAAGATCCTCGGGGTGCTCGAGAAACGGTTCGGCGGGTTGCGATCGCTGACCGAGGATCGCCCGCTTGATCAGTTGATCCTCCTCCTCCTTTCGAGGGGCGTTGCGGAGAAGAAGGCCCACGAGGCTCTTGCGACTCTCCGCGAGCATTTCGTCGACTGGAACGAGGTGCGAGTGAGTCCTCTGCACGAGATCGAAGCGGCCTTGTCGCCTCTCGGGCAGAAGGGGATGTTGGACAAGCCCACACGTATCCGCGCCCTCTTGAGCCTGGTGTATTCCCGGTTCAATCGGGTGGACTTGGATTTTGTGCGCGACTGGAGCGACCGGAAGTCCGCCCGCAAGCGCGACCGCCTGTTGATGGCCATCTCCGACATCTCCCCCGGCTTGCCTCCGATCCTCTTGGCCGCCTTGGATGGCCTGGGGGCGGCATTCCGCAATGATCCGGAAATCAATCGCGTCTTGACGCGACTCGGTCTGGTCAAGACCGGCGGAACCACGCCAGCGCAATGGCGTAAGTCGGTCCGGGAAGCGTTCGATGACGGTGACCAGTTGGTCCTCCTTTGGGGGTTGCATCTTCTGGCAGCGTCCTACTGCCGCAAGTCCTTGCCCGACTGCGTGCATTGCCCATTGAAGACCTCCTGCCCCTCGGCGGACGCCGAGATGGAGAAAGTCCGCGCCGCAAGGGAGAAAGCGAAGGAGAAGGCCCGCGCCGAAGCCCGCAGGATCGCCAAGAAGATGGCGGCGGAAGCTCGAAAGAAGGCTCGCGAAACCGCAAAGAGAGAGGCTCAGGAGAGAAAGAAACGGGAGGCCGAGGAAAGGAAGCGAGAGGCCCGAGCCAAGAAAGAGGCCGAGGCGGCGAGGAAGAAGAAGGCCGCGGCGAAGAAGAAAGCGGCGGCGGAGAAGAAGAGGGTCGCGGCGGCCAAGAAGAAGGCGGCGACCGCGAAGAAGAAAAAGGCCGCGGCGGCGAAGAAGAAGAAGAAGGCGGCCGCCAGCAAGAAGAAGGCCTCCGCCGCGAAGAAGAAGACTTCGAAAAAGAAGGTGACCAAGAAGAAGGTCGCGAAGAAGGCGACGGGCAAGAAGAAAACGGCGAAGAAGAAAGCGGCCGCGACCAGAAAGAAGGTCGCGAAGGTGACGAAGAGGAAGGTCGCGAAGAAGCCTTCCAAGGCGTCTCGCAAGAAGACTTCGAGTGAGTCTGCGCGCGGGACATCCAAGACGAAGAAGAAGACGTCCTCCTCGTCCGCCGCTCGTCGCAAGAAGTGAGTCGCTTCTATCTCGCTTCGGCATCGCCTCGTCGCAGTGCACTCCTGCGGGACTGGGGTGTCTCCCACGAATGCCTTCCATCGCGGATCCCTGAAGCGATCCGCCTCGACATCGATCCAGCGCTCGTGGCACAGACCTTGGCCGTCCGAAAGTTGATGGCGGCATTGACGCGCGAGGGCCCAGCGCGCCGACCGTGCTTCGGGCTCGGGGCGGATACCCTCGTCGTTCTGGAAGGAGAGGTGCAAGGGAAGCCCTCGTCTCCCGACGACGCCGTGACGATGCTGATGAGGGAGTCCGGACGAAAGCTCCAAGTCATCACTGGCGTGGCCGTGGGGCGATTCCTGGAGGACGGGGACGAGATCGAGAAGGGCTTCGAGGTCTCAACGGTGGTTATGCGGTCCTTCTCCCGCGACGAGGCCCTCGCCTACTGCGCGACCGGGGAGCCTTTCGACAAAGCCGGGGCATTCGCCATCCAGGGGAAGGGAAGGGCGCTCATCGAGTCGTTCTCCGGTTCCCATTCCAACATCGTGGGGTTGCCCCGGGAACTCACCCTGGCGCTCTTGAGGCGGGTCGGACACCCAGGGCCGAGCTGAGACGGATCGAGTCCCGACCAAAAGTGCGAAATCGGTTCCGATGAGAGTTAGAATACCTCGATGATCGACGGCGAACGACTCTTTCTTCTCACGCTCGTCCTGCTTCTTCTGATCGTCGGGTTTGCCGGGCCGCTTTTTTTCTCGACCCGTGGCGAGGGCGGAACCGTGGGACCTCCCGTTCTGGAGGCGGGGGAGGTCTCCGAAGAACTCTTGGGGCAGACGCCGGCCTCCTTACGGGAAAAGGAGAACGCTCGCCGGCTGGCCGAGCTGGCAAAGGGCTGGATGCCGAGCAGACGGCCGCTGGTACAGTGGCGCGGAGTTCTCCGAATCCGACCGGAGAAAGATTGGCCTACGGACTTCGATGGCTTGGAGCGCATGTATTCCCGGAGACTGGACTTCGAGCAGGGCCCTCCGTTCCACTTCATCGTGGACGGACAGGGCGGCGTGCGGTCCACGACCCGTTGGGAGGAACAGACGCGACTGAGGGAGCCTCGTCTGCCGGGAGAGTCGGAGTGGATCCACGTCCTCTACCTCGCGACGCCTCCCGCGGAGAGCGACGGCGCAAAACTCGAGCAGGTCCTTAGGAGCGAGGCGTTCAGCCGGGGCGGCTTGGCGAAGCGCATCGGGCTAAAAGGGAAGGTTGTCGTCGTTTCCCATCGGAGAGACTCATGAGACATGTCGCCTACGTCTTCCTGCTGTCCTCGCTCATGGCCCTTGGGATGGCCTGCGGGACGGTTTCCGACGAACCACCGGGCTCTGCCGATCCGCGGGTGCGTGCTGACGCGAATCCTGTCGAACTCGAGGGTTCGAAGGTCGTGCTGGCCGGGATGACCGTCAACGTCGAGATTGCGGACAACTGGGAGACCCGCGGCAGGGGGCTTTCGGGCCGGACGCGACTCGGGCCGAACGAGGGCATGATTTTTCTCTATCCGCGTGCCGACATGCGGAGTTTCTGGATGAAGGGATGTCTGATCGGATTGGACATCTTGTTTCTCGATGACGATGGGCGAGTGCTCAATATCGCCTCGTTGGATCCTCCCGAGGATGAGGAGATCGAGGATTCCATCCCCTCCGCGGATTCCATGGCGCCTTCGCGCATGGTTCTGGAACTGAGGAAGGGGTGGTGCGAGGAACATGGAGTCAAACCGGGCGAGCGAGTACGTCTTTCGAAAACCGTCCGTGGAAGGCTGCAGGCGTTGAGGAGGAAGAGCTCGTGATGCGGAAAACCCTGCCCCTGTTCATCTCTCCTGCCCTTCTGGCCGCTGTGCTCATTCTCGTTCTCCCGAGATTGCTCAGGACGGGGGCGCATCGCCCTGATGACCACGAGGCGGGGGTGGATACCTACCGGGAGGTCTATGCCCTCGCGAAGCGAACAGCCTACCGGGAGGTGCCCGACGAAGAACTCATTGCCGGGGCCGCGAACGGAATGCTAAAGGTCATCGATCGGTACTCCAGGGCTTACGATCCCAAGCAGTGGCAAAGGTTCCAGAGAAGGAGTGAGGGCCGGGCTCTCGGCGTGGGAATCATTTTCACACGGCTCGAGGGAGGAGTCCGCATCCTGCGAATCATGCCGAACAGCCCCGCGTCGAGGGCGGACCTGCGACCGGGAGACAAGGTGATCGCCGTCGACGACGACGTCCTCCCCGAGGATGCGGACGCCACGCTCTTGCAGACGATGCTGGAGGGGGCGACGGCGAGGAAGATTCGGTTGAAGCTCGAGGCGTTGTCGGACGGTTCGGTACGAACGGTCACGGTCGTCCGAGGAACCTATGCGACCCCCAGCATCCTCACCCAATGGCTCGAAGAGGAGCAAGTCCTCTATTTGAAGTGTTCGCGATTCCACGAGGAAACGGATGAGGAGATCGCGCGAGCACTCATCGCCGCGGAAGATCGTCACCTCGCCGGCATCGTTCTCGATCTTCGAGACAACTCGGGAGGGTCACTTTCCGGCGCCGTTGGCGTCGTCAGTGCTTTCGCTCATCCGCCCGTCGTCGTCGTTGCGGCACACCGAGACCGTCGCGTGGACTATCCCCCGTCCGCGTCGCCCGTCGACATGGAGACGCCGTTGTGCATTCTCGTGGACGAGCACAGCGCATCGGCCTCGGAGGTCGTCGCCGGCGCTCTGCAGGACCTCATGCGGGGCACCGTCGTGGGGACGCGCACGTTCGGAAAGGGTGTCATGCAGAACATCTACGCCCTGCGGACTCGCGAGATGGGTGTCAAGCTCACGACGGCACGCTGGCTGACTCCTTCGGGGCGCTCCGTTCAACAGGGTGCGGGCGGCGGAGGAGGGGGAATCATCCCGGACGTCTTCGCGAGCCGTCCCAAATCCGAAGAGTCTCTCCTCGGCGAGTGGTGGAGTCGGCTGGACGTTCCCGACGAACTCGTTGCGCTCATGGAAAAGGATGAGTCCAGAGTGCACATCGGGCCCCGTTTTCGAGACTCACAGCTCGCCGTGGCGCTGAAAGTCTTGAAGGGCGAACCTGTTCTCGAAGCGGTGTCCGGTTCGTGACGGGGGAAAAAGGCGAGGGGAAACGAGCCCCCAACTTGTGTCCCGATCTCCACCGGGCGCGTCGATTGGGCTTTCCCGAGGTCGTCTACGCCCCCGGAAAGACTCCCGGTGAGCTGCGCGACATCGTGAAGTCCTTGCTCGCCTCCGACCCGAGACTCCTCGTCACACGAGCCGATCTGGAACAGTATCGGGCACTCGACGGATTGGGGTCCACTCTTTGGTTCCATGACGCAGCGCGCGTAATCACCCACGGATACCCTTCGGTTCGGCGGAGGGGGCTCGTGAGCGTGATCTCCGCCGGGACGACCGATAATCCCGTCGCCGAGGAGGCGGCCATCACCGCCGAGATGTGCGGCTGCCGGGTCCTCATGATCCGAGATGTGGGTGTTGCGGGTTTGCACCGTGTTCTTGAACGGGTAGAAGATCTTCAAGCGGCATCCGTCCACATCGTCATTGCGGGAATGGAAGGGGCCTTGCCCAGCGTCGTCGGAGGCTTGCTGCCAGGGCCGATCATCGCGGTCCCCACCAGCGTCGGCTACGGGGCCTCGTTCCAGGGACTGGCTCCCCTGTTGGGTATGCTCAATTCCTGTGCACCCGGGGTGACGGTCGTCAACATCGACAACGGTTTCGGGGCGGGGTTTGCCGCAGCCCGAATCTTGGCGCTGGGGCCGCGGGACGAAGATGCTGAGGAAACAGAGGAATGAGAAGAGACCCGAGCCGACTTTGGCGCGCCCGATTGATTCTCGAGGACGGCAGTGTTTTCCGAGGGACTTCATTCGGCGCCGAGGGAGAATCCGGGGGCGAGGTGGTCTTCAACACCGCCATGTCCGGGTATCAGGAAGTGCTGACGGATCCCTCTTATACCGGCCAGATCGTCTGCATGACGGCGCCTCTGGTGGGGAATTACGGGGTCACCGGTGAAGACATGGAAAGAGACCGCCCCTCCGTGGCTGGATTCCTGGTTCGCGAGGCGTCGACGATGGCTTCGAACTATCGAGCTCGGGAGGATCTCAGAGGATGGCTTTCTCGCTTTGGCGTCATTGCTCTCGAGGGCATGGACACGCGCGCCATCACGCGGCGCGTTCGAGACAAGGGTGCAATGCGGGGATTCGTCACCACCGAGCCGCTGGAAGACGACGTGTTGCAACGCCGTCTTCGAGACGTCGAGGAACTGGTCGGTAGAGATCTGGTGAGCCCGGTGAGTCGAACCTCCGAGGAGGAGTGGACGGAGCCCGTCGCTTCCACCTGGCTTCCGGATTATCCCAAGAAGACGACCGATGCGCGGATGCGGGTGGTCGCTTTCGACTTCGGCGCGAAGGACAGCATCCTGCGATGTCTGCGATCGCTGGGCTGCGACGTGATCGTCGTTCCGAGTGGGGCGACAGCCGAGGAGGTGTTGGCGCACGCGCCCGACGGCGTGTTCCTCTCGAATGGGCCCGGCGATCCTCGCCCGCTGGAGGGCCCCACGGCCGTCGTCCGAGAATTGCTCGGGTGTGTCCCCATGTTCGGGATCTGTCTTGGACACCAGATCATGGCGCAGGCCGTGGGGGCCGAGATCGTCAAGCTCAAGTTCGGGCATCATGGATCGAATCATCCCGTGAAGGACCTCACCACAGGAAAGGTGGAGATCACCGCTCAGAATCACGGCTTCGCCGTGACCCGGGAGTCGCTCGAGGAATGTTCGGTCCGGGTGACCCATCTCAACCTGAATGACGGGACCGTCGAGGGGATGGAGCTGCCCGATCGCCAAGCCTTTTCGGTCCAATACCATCCGGAGGCGTCTCCAGGCCCCCACGACGCCCTTTATCTTTTCGAACGCTTCCGCGATCTCATGGTCGAGGCTCGTGCGTCTTGATGGAGTCTCCCTCGCGGGTTAGGGTAGCCGCCGTTAGGACTTGGGCCGCAAGTCCGTGATCCATAAAGAGATATGGATTTGAATTCCCTCTCGATTCTCCTGGGTGAGTCATGCCTGTCAACGCTCTGATCGGCCTCCAATGGGGGGACGAAGGTAAGGGAAAAATGATCGACGTCCTGTCCGCGGACGCGGATTGGGTCGTGCGGTGTCAGGGAGGAAGCAACGCCGGGCACACAGTCCAGGTGGGAGACGAGACTCTCGTCCTGCACTTGGTGCCGAGTGGCATTCTGCGGGCAAACGCGCGATGCATCATCGGGCACGGCGTTGTCTTGGATCCGGGAAAGCTCCTGGAAGAAATGGACGTCCTCGCCAGCCAGCGGGTGGAACTTCTAGGGCGCCTTTTTCTCTCCAATCGTTGTCACGTCGTCTTTCCCCACCACAAGGTCTTGGACGCCCTCCAAGAGGAGGGGCGGGGCGGTGCGAAGATCGGGACCACGGGACGCGGCATTGGACCGGCGTATGCGGACAAGGCAGCTCGCCGCGGCCTGCGGCTCCACGACTACCTCATCCCCGACCGTCTTTCCTCCCATTTAGCGGTCCGCCACGCCCAAATACGCGAACACTATCCGCAGGCGGAGTTGCCTCCCCTGGACGAAGTCGTGGCCCAGCACCAGGCATTCGCGGAAAAGCTGGCGCCCCATGTGGTGGATACCGTGGGGATGCTTCTCGATGCCTATCGTCGCGACGCACGGATCTTTCTCGAGGGGGCCCAGGGAGCGCTTCTCGACATCGACGTGGGGACCTATCCCTTCGTCACCTCCAGCAACACCCAATCCGGCGGGCTCGTGACGGGTTCGGGCCTGCCGCCAGGAGCGTTTCAAGATGTCTTGGGTGTCGCCAAAGCATATGTGACCCGCGTGGGGGAGGGGCCCTTCCCGACCGAACTCGACGACGAGTCGGGGCGAAGGATGAGAGATCGGGGACACGAGTACGGTGCGACGACGGGGCGCCCGCGTCGGTGCGGATGGTTTGACGGTGTCGCGGCTCGATTCGCCGTGGAGACGAACGGCGTGACGTCCCTCGCGCTCACGAAAGCGGACGTCCTTTCCGGTTTCGAGCGGGTACGCCTCTGCACGGCCTATGAGTTGGATGGCCGATCCCTCGAGACCCCCCCCGCGGCGATACGCGATCTGGGGCGGGTTCGCCCAGTTTACAGGGAAATGGAGGGGTGGAGTGAGGACATTTCGGGCTGTCGTACGTATGATGCGTTGCCGAAGGCGCTGAAGCTCTATGTGGAAGCCGTGGAGGCGGTTTCCGGTGCCCCGGTGGGGCGCGTGTCGGTCGGACCGCGTCGCCAAGACATCATTTTCCGGTAGTGGGAAGGTCACCGATGGTTGAAGTCCCCGAGACGTTGCGCCACGTTGCCATCATCATGGATGGGAATGGCCGTTGGGCGAATGCTCGGGGCTCCCGCCGCACACGGGGACACAAGGAAGGTGTGAAGTCCGTCCGCCGCGTGACGACCACTCTCGCGGAATCCGGCCTCGAGTATCTGACTCTCTATGCGTTGTCCGTCGAGAACTGGGTGAAGAGGCCCCGTCCGGAAATCGAGTTCCTTCTCATGCTGCTCAGGCGATTCCTGATCCAGGAGAGGCGCACGATCATGGACAACAACATCCGCTTCCGTGCCATCGGTCGAGTCCACGAATTTCCCGACTCGGTTCGCAAGGAACTCGATCACCTCACCGAGATGTCTCGCGACAACGACGGGATGGTGCTTTGCCTCGCCCTCAACTATGGGGGGCGCTCCGAGATCCTCGACGCCGTTCGCAGCCTGGCCACGAAAGTAAGAGACGGAGATCTGGAGCCCGACGCTCTCGACGAGAAGATCCTCCGCGGGGAACTCTACGACCCCGACATGCCCGACGTCGACCTTCTGATTCGTACGGCGGGCGAGATGCGAATCAGCAACTTCCTCCTTTGGCAGGTGTCATATGGAGAGATTTGGGTCACCCAGACGTTTTGGCCGGACTTCGGCGAGCGGGAACTCGAGCAAGCTTTGCGGAGTTTCGGGGGACGGGAGCGCAAGTTCGGGGGCCTGGCTCAAAAAGTCGATGCGTAGCCGGCTTCGAATCGGATCGACTCTTGTGGCGACGTTAGTCCTTCTCGTCTTCGTGGACGGTTGGGTCGGTTATCCGGTCGTGTCCGGTCTCATCCTCTTGGGTTTGACGTTTGAGTCGCAACGAGAATTGATGCGCATGCTCGCCCCCGGCGAGTCGGCGTTGTGGGTTCTCCTGTGTACCCTGTTGCTCTTTGTCGGTGTGGCCCTAGGCTCGCGTGGGGCCGAGCACGTGGGCGTCTGGGAGATCACGGGTGGGGTCGCCGTGGCGGCTCAAGTCATCTTTCTCATCGCGGCGACGGGGCGGATGGCTCGGGGCCCCGCGCATCCCGAAAGGCTCGCTCCTTGGTTGGCTTCGTCCTCCCTGGCCCTTCTCTGGCTCGGCGCGCCCATGGCGGTTCTGTGGTCCTTGGTCGTGGGGCGCACGGGAGGCGAAGGAAGTCTCTTGGCGGTCGTCCTGGTCCTGCTTTGCAAGTGTGCGGATATTGGAGGGTACCTCGGCGGCACCCTTTTTGGCCGTCGACGCATCATGCCGCACGTTTCGCCCAAGAAATCCTATGAGGGTTCGCTGACGGGGCTGATTCTCACCCTTCTGGCCGCATGGGGTGTTCAATCGGTGGCGCCGAATCTTCTCGAGGGCCTCGATTCCTGGAAACTTGCGGCGTTTGCGGTCGTCATCAACCTGTTCTCCCAGGCGGGGGATTTCGCCGAATCCATGGTGAAACGCTCCGTCGGGATCAAGGATTCCGGAAGCCTCTTGCCGGGGTTTGGGGGCGCTCTGGATATAATCGATTCGCTGACCCTGGCGATTCCCGCCGCGGTAGGGTTACTCGGACTCATCTGAAGGAGGTGCCAAACTCACCGTGTCCGACCAAACGATCAGCTTGAAGAACCTGGAGGAGGAAAGAGCCCTGCTCGGGCACCTGGATCGCAACCTTCGAATTCTTCGCCAGGCTCTCGGCGTGGAGGCCACCTCGCGAGGAGGTAAGTTGACGTTGCGCGGCGAACCGAGTCAGGTTGAGGAGGCCTCGTCCCTGGTTCAGAAAGCTCTGGGCGTCATTCGCTCCGGCAAGGGGGACGCGACCGATGTCGCGGAGATGTTCGAGGAACACGAGCGCGTGGGCGGAAATGGGAAGGCGCGACCCAAGTCCAGACTCCGCATCAACGTGCAGCCTCGGAGCGCGAACCAGAAGAAGTACCTGGAGGCCATCGAGAAAAGCCCCGTGACCTTCGGTGTGGGGCCGGCCGGGACAGGCAAGACCTATCTCGCGGTGGCCATGGCGATCTCCTTCATCAAGGCGGGCGAGTTTCGACGGTTGATCCTCGTTCGTCCGGCCGTCGAGGCCGGGGAGCACTTGGGTTTTTTGCCCGGCGACTTGGAGGCGAAGATCCGACCCTACCTGCGGCCGCTTTACGACGCGTTGGAAGACCTCCTGCCCCATGCGACGCTCAGACGCTATATGGAGGAGGGGATCGTGGAGATCTCTCCTTTGGCCTACATGCGCGGACGTACGTTGAACAATGCCGTCATCATCCTGGATGAGGCCCAGAATACGACGGTCGCGCAGATGAAGATGTTCTTGACCAGAATGGGAGACAGCAGCAAGATCATCGTCACCGGTGACACGTCGCAGGTGGATCTTCCCGGTGGCCACGAATCGGGTCTTGTTCATGCGTTGAAGGTGCTCCGGAGGATTGACTCCATTCGGTTTTGCACCCTCAAGAAGGAGGATATCGTTCGGCATCCGGTCGTCCAGGACATCGTGAAGGCCTACGGGCGATTCGAGCACAGGGGCAGGGACGACCGCGAGGGAAGGGACGAGAAACCCGGGAGAAGCCGCAAGGGGGGCGAGTGACCTTGATCGACGTCACGGTGCAAGTCCATGCTCCTGAGTTGCAAGATGTCGAAATCGCCACCTTCGTCGAACGCGTTTTGGAGTTGGAGGGAGCGTCCTTGGACCTGAGTGTCGTCGTCTTGTCCGACGAGGAGATCAGGCAGATCAACAGGGAGTTCTTGGGCCACGATTTTGCGACAGACGTGCTCGCGTTCGACTTGAGGGAAGACGGGCAGGTTGGGCCTGACGGCGAGATTCTCGTCTCCATCGATCACGCCAGGCGGGAGGCTGGAGCGCGTTCCCACGGAATTGCCGACGAATTGCTTTTCTACGTCGCTCATGGAGTGCTGCACCTGTTGGGTTACGACGACCATGACCCCGAGGAACGGGCAAGGATGCATGCCCGCCAGGCCCACCTGATGAACGCACTGGGGCGAACGGTGGATCCGTCATGACCGGGGCCGACGACGCCGGAGAGTCGGACGCGCGGAGGGACGAGCTTTTTTGGAAGATCGCCCTGAAGAACAGTCTGGTCACCCGGGAACAGGTGCGGGAGTGTCGTGAAATCCAGCGGCGCATCGAGGACCTGGGCGTCTCCGCGAAACCGATCGGCGACATCATGCTGGAGAAGGGCTTTGTCGATCGGGAGGTCCACGATCGGATCTTGGCGAAAATCGCGGCCCTCGGCGCTTCCCATCGCATCGAAGGGTACAAGTTGCAGGAGAAGCTTGGGCAGGGCTCTATGGGCGTCGTCTGGCGAGCCCGACAGATCTCTCTGGATCGCATCGTCGCCGTGAAGATCCTGGCTCCGTTCTTGCAGAAGAACGAACGATTCGTCTCGCGGTTCCTGAAGGAAGCCAAAGTGTTGGCTCGACTCAACCACCCCCACATCGTGCAGTGCATTGATGTGGGACGCAGCCACGGCCTCTACTACTTCGCCATGGAATATGTCGACGGGCCGACGGTCGGCTCCATCGTGAAACGCGGAGGACGCATGGCGGATGAGCGGGCGACTCGCATCATTCTTCAGGTGGCCATGGCTCTTGATCACGCCTTCGAGCACAGCATCATCCACCGCGACATCAAACCGGACAACATCATGATCGCTTCCGGCGGCGTCGTGAAACTCTGCGACCTCGGGTTGGTCAAGGATCTGGACACAGGAGGCGACACCACGGACACGGGAACAACGCTGGGGACGCCCAACTACATCTCACCCGAGCAGGCGAGAGGCGACGAGTTCATCGACCAGCGGTCCGACATCTATTCCCTCGGGGCCACCTACTATCACATGGTCACGGGAGTCACGCCGTTCCAATACGAGAACCCGGCGGCGACTCTGGTGGCCCACCTCAACGAGGTGCCGAAAACTCCCAGGGAGCGTGTCCCCGAACTCTCCGCCGAAACCTCGCGCATCATTTCGAAGATGCTGCGGAAGAATCCGGACGATCGTTACCAGAGACCCAGCCAAGTGGTTGCGGATCTCGAGAAACATCTGGCGCGATTGACGGGTGAAGGGGATCCCCTGTTGCTCATCCGCCCGCGCCGTCGGCGGCGCCGCTGAAGAGGGTCAATCTCCGTGCGCAGCGGCTCGAATGGCGAGGAGCCTTCGGAGCAGTGGACCGAACTCATGGAGGGGGAGTGCGTTGTCCGCATCGCTCTTGGCCTTGGCCGGCTCTTCGTGGACTTCGAAAAACAGCCCGTCGACGCCCACGGCCACGGCGGCCCGGGCGAGAGGTGGGATCATGGTGCGGTCGCCGGAACTGCTCTTCCCGTGTCCACCTGGGATTTGCACAGAGTGGGTCGCATCGAAGATGACGGGAACTCCCAAGGCCCGCATGACGGGGATCCCCTTGAAGTCGTTCACGAGAGTGTTGTATCCGAAGGCCGATCCTCTCTCGGTGAGGGAGACCTTCTCGTTGCCGGACTCCTCGATCTTCGCAACGACGTTGGACATGTCGTGGGGCGAGAGGAACTGCCCTTTCTTGACGTTGACGATGCGCCCCGTGCGCGCGGCGGCCGCGAGGAGGTCCGTTTGGCGACAAAGGAACGCCGGAATCTGGATGACGTCGGCGACCTCCGCGGCGGGCTCCGCCTGCCAGGACTCGTGGATGTCGGTGACGATGGGGAGGTCCAGCTCCCTTTTCACCCGCCCCAGGATGCGGAGACCTTCCTCCATGCCCGGACCGCGGTAGCTCGAAATGGAACTGCGGTTCGCCTTGTCGAATGAGGCCTTGAACACGAGGCCTACGGGAAGACCGGCCGCCGCCTCCTTTAGGGCCGCGGCGTGCCGGAGGGTTGTTGCTTCATCCTCCACGATGCACAGGCCCGCCAGGACCGCGAGCGGTGCGTCGGGGCCGATGGCAGCCTGACCGCATCGAATCGTTCGTACCTTCGTCATCTTCGTTCCTCACGTTCGGCGCGAGCCGGTGTCATTAGGATTTGGCGGCGCCCGGAAAGTCGCACATCCACGGGCAACACTCCGCCGGGATCGCCATCGATCTGATAGGGCTCGGACGCATCGTCGCTCGAGATTGTAAACCGCTGCCCCCGCAGAACGCGCGCCCGGCCGGAGTCCGCCCTTCCCAACAGGGCGCACGCGACCTGGCGAATGACCGTTCTGCGACCCCGTCCCCGGCGAACGTGGCAATCCAGCAAGCCGTCGTCGAGTTTGGCCTCGGGCGTCAACCTCATGATGCCCCCGTAGTTGGCGGTGTTGCAAACCGTGATCGAGTGGAAAGGGCCGACTCGCTCCCCGCCGTCCGTCTTCACGAAAAGTTTCGGAGTCCGGAATCCGAGAAGGACCTTCGTGCCGATGGGAAGGTAGGCCGCCATCCCCATGCCGCGGCCCCGACGACCGCGATTCTCGTGGAGCGCCTTGACGACACGGGCGTCGAATCCGGCCCCCACATTGGCGAGAAAGGGGCGTTTCCCGGCCAGACCGATGTCGGCGGCGACCGTCGATCCCTCCAAGAGACGTCGCGCGGCCTGGATGGGGTGCCTCCGGGGGATGTTCAGTTCCCGTGCGAGGACGTTGGCGCACCCGAGGGGAATGATTCCCACGGGAATGTTTTCGTGGTTCAAAAGCCCCCCGATGACTTCGCGAAGGGTTCCATCTCCCCCGACGGAAAAGACCGCGTCGAAATCGCCGGCCTCTTTCTTCGCGATGTCGGTCGCGTGACCGGGTCCCGTCGTGAAGCGAATTCGAATCTCGTGGCCGTCCCGCTCGAGAGCGTCGCGGAGGCTGGTCGCCGTCCGCTCCCCCTCGTGTCGGCCCGCCTTGGGATTGGCGATGACGAGTAGGCGGCTCACTGATCTCGAACGAGGCGAATCCCCACATCATCGGCGCGCGCGTCGCGACTCACTCCCCGTCGCGACGTCAACCGGCATGCGGAGGCCCTGTCGCGGAAACTGCCGCCCCGTACGACGACCGGTGCGTCGGGACGGGGTGTTTCACCGTAGGGAGCGAGGCGGGATGTGGTCCACTCCGCGACGTTGCCGCTGACGTGAAACACTCCGTGGACTTCGTAGGGCTTGGCGTCGACTGGACGGGGTTGGCCAACGGAGGTCACGGCCCGATGTCCGTCGAATGCGTTGCCCCAGGGGTAAAACCATTGAGTGGCGCCCCGAAAAGCGAATTCCCACTCGACCTCAGAAGGCAGTCGGGCCCGGCGGAAGGCCGCGTATGCCTGGGCCTCCTCGAGGGTGATTCCCCGGATCGGAAGCTTCTCCGTCCCTGCTGGGGGGTGCTTGCCTTTCCATCCGGGGGGGGAGGGGATGCCCGCTTCACGGGCGGCGTCGGATGCGAGGAACTCGGCGTACTCCTCTGCGCTGACCTCTCGGCGCGCGATGTGAAATCCCTTGATCTTGATGCTGAGGGACTCGTCACGACGTTCGAGAGCCAAATCGGCGGGAGAGACCCCTTGGGAGGCAAGCAGAGCGATCTCTTTGTCGGTCAAGCCCGGCGAAAAGCTGTCCGTGCCGATGACGGTGAGCCAGTCTTCCTCATGAAAGGTTGTGTCCTTCGACGGCTGGGGGCGAACGAGAACCAGCAGAGCCAGGGACACCAGAAGGACCAATGGTAGAGGCAGAACCCGCATTTCACATCTCTCCTCGATTCGGGGCCGATGATAACCGTCCCCGCTTCCACGAGCCAGAGCGCTGACGCGAGTCCTGCCGCCCCTTCGATGAGATCAGTTCATTTCCGCCAAGCTTCCACCCGCCAGCTCCATGCGCAGCTCGATGAGGAGGTCGCCCCTACCCCGTTTCGGCAGGGCGAAGATCACCTGAAGGATGTCCTTGCCGTCGGGGTTCACCTGAACGCCCAGGCTCGTTTCCGATGAACCCTTCTTCGGGCTCGGATAGATCTCGGAACCCTTGGCGTCCACGCGGACAGGCGCTCCGTCCACCTTGAACGGGACGAAGACGAAGCCGGGTTTGATCGTGACCTTTTTCTTCCCTCGCTTTTCCTTCCATCCGGCATCGAAGGTGACGAAATAGGTGCCTGCCGCCAGAGAGGGGGACGCGATGGGCAAGTCGGTGTGGAAAAGGCCGATCAGAACGGCGTCCTCGAGGCCCTTTTCCTTCGAGAACGCTACGAAGTCCCTGGCCTTCGTGAAGTCCTTCATGTCGCGATTGATGGCGTAGATGGCCTGGTAGGGGCCGGGGACCCCGAGCTCCTCGTTCCAGTCGAAGTGCTCGAGGATCGCACTGCGTCCCAGGCGACGGTCGAATCGGGGGAGGCTGCGCTTCGCTTTGATATCGCTCTTCGTGAGCTTGAACTCTTGGAGGCGGCTGTCGAGGCGACCATTGCGAGACAAGCGATTGAAGAGGTCGACGCCGGGCGCGGCCGAGCGCGCGCGACGGAAGCCGACATACTTGTAGGGGATGTTCGGGTCAGCACCGAGTCGCATGTAGGTGCTGGCGTAGATGCCGGGCTGATCGCAGGCTCCTCCTCGAAGGACCATGAGATCTTCGTTGAAGCGGGAGGTCACGTCGTTGGTCACGACGCCATCGATCTTCTGGAACGATTTTCTCGGGACGAAAGGACTCGTCGTCCACTCGGCGACGTTGCCGCACATGTCGAAGATTCCCAGCGGCGAGCGGCTCGAATCGAGGGCGCCCACGGGGAGGACCGCCGGCAACTCGAGTCCCTTGGGAGGACGCATCTTGGCGCGAATATCCAGGTTCACGGCCTTTTGGTCATTGATTCGGCCCGTCTCATAGATGTTGCCAAACGACCACAGACGCCCGTCGTAACCGTTTCGCCCGGAACGGGCGGCCACTTCCCACTCGTCTTCCTCGGGGAGGCGACAACCCGTCCATTCGCAGTACGCCTCGGCGTCGTAGAAGCTCACGTAGGTGACGGGGCGGTGCTCCCAGCCCGCGGGGATTTTTCCGTCGGGCCAGATCTCCTTGCGAGGGTGCTTCTTGGTCCGCGGGTTGGTTTTGCTGCGGTCCTCGTACCACGGCCCGGGTCGGTTCGTCTGTTGGCAGAAATACCAGTAGGCCTGATGGGTGATCTCCGTTCGATCGATCATGAAGGCCGGCACGGTCTTCTTCTCGGTTTGCGAACTCAAGAAGAGGTAGCGAATCTTGGAGTCCTTCAGCGATCTCTTCTGCTGCTTGGCGATCTGTTCGATGTCCTTCGTGCAGATGCCCAGGGTGACGTCCTCGGCGGTCGGAACGACGACCATATTGCGGGGAATCGTCACGCGGATGTCCGATGTCAACTTCGCTGCGAGATCGTCAATCTCCCGATCCTTCTCCTTGATCTCGGCCCGAAGGGACTTGATCGACTCCGCCTCGGGAAGCGTTGGAACGATGATGTCCTTCCACGCCGCCTCGAAATCGTCGCGGGGCATGACGGCTTCAAAGGCTTGATCGACGGTACGCGAGCATCGAAGTGGGGTGGGAGATGTCGTCTCCTCCAAGAGGGCGGAGACGAATTCGATAAACTCGGTGCGAACGGCTTTGAAGATCGTGCTTCCGATCTCCTGTCGGAGCGTGGGCTCCAGTTCGTCGACGAGGGCTTCGGGGGGGGTGCCGTCGAATTTCCCGTCCTTGTTGTGGCCGGCGATGATCTCGGCCAACTTGCTACCGAGGAGTTTTTGCTTGTCGTGATTGTAGGCCCGTTCGAATTGGCGCTCGGTGCTGTCGTGCTTCTTCCTGATGGAAGCGCGGAGCTTGTCGATTTTTCGAACGAGGACCTTCTTCGACTTTTCGATCTTGTCGATGTCGCGGCGAATTCGCTGCTTGCTCTGGGCGAAGGTCGTGTTCGCGCCACACAGCGAGAGAGCAAGCCCCACCAGTACAAAGCAAAGCAACGGCCTCGATCCGTACCTCTTACTCGTTCGACTCATCTTTGATCCCTTCCTCGGATACATGCATTCACCGTTTCCGTGCCACCGCGATGGCGGCCGGTTGGTTTCGGACCTTCGGGAATCAAAGGTGCTAGCCGGTCTTTCGCGTACTCTACGCCAGGGTATCCACTGGGCTCGTGTTGGGACGATCACCCGGGCGCGCTCCGATGTACGGCCAGGATCTTAGCAGTCCGCGAGGGACAGCTCCAAGGTATTCCTCGAATTCAAGATACGTGCGAGATGAGGACTCCGTAGGGGGTAAAAACCCGGTTTTCGGCCCTCGGGCCGGCTTTCGGCTCATCGCTGGCAGGGTCCTCGGTCGAATATATAACCAAGAGGGGCGCCGAGAGGCCGACCGGGAGATCCGCGCATTTCCCGGTCGTTCCCCCAATGAACGGGGTATGTGCATGAACGAATCGAGCCCGGGAACAGCTCCGGAAGGTCAACCGACACGATTGGCGGTTCCGCAGGCGAGCGCCGGCCGACGTTTGGATGTCTGGCTGAACGACGTTTTGGGCTGGAACAGCCGGGCCCGGGTTCAGGAGCAGATCAAACTGGGCGGCATCCTGGTCGACGGGGAGGCCGTCAAGCCATCCCTGCGGCTGAGGGGAGGGGAATCGATCGAAGTTCACGCCGAAGGCCCCACGGCGGACGATCATCTGCTGCCCGAGGATCTCCCGCTGAAGGTGATCTACGAGGACGCATCGGTGATCGTCCTCGACAAGCCTCCTTTCATGGCCGTCCATCCCGGCGCAGGTCGAAGAACCGGGACGTTGGCGAATGCACTTGCTCATCATTTTCGAAGCCTCTCCGACGTGAACGGGTCGCTGCGACCCGGAATCGTTCATCGCCTGGACCGGGACACGACGGGGGTCATCTGCGTTGCATGTACGAATCGCGCTCACTTCTCAATTGCCGGTCAATTCCATGATCGCGAGGTGGAGAAGACCTATTTCGCCATCGCCGAAGGCGTTTTGGAGTTCGACGAGTACCTGGTGGAGGAGCCCATCGGTCGTCATCCGGCAAATCCTCTGAAAATGGCTTGCCTGCCTTCAGGGCGTCCGTCCTCGACCCGCTTCGAGGTCGTCGAACGACTGGACGGATTCACCTTCGTCCGCTGCCGCCCCAAGACGGGGCGGACCCACCAGATTCGTGTCCATCTCGCCCATATTGGCCACCCCATTCTCTGTGACCGCCTGTATGGGCGGCGACACCGCATCACGAGGGGGGAGATTCTTCACCTCTCGCCGGAGGATCCCGACTACGAGAAGACACTTCTCGATAGACAGGCCCTCCATGCTGCTAACTTGACGCTATTCCATCCGTTGAAAGGGGAGCGGATGACATTCGAAGCTCCGCTCGCCAAGGACATGGAAGCCGTTCTCGAAGTGCTTCGAGGGCGGAGGCCCCGGTCCAGATCCACTCATCAGGGAGACCGCTCGCCATGAACGGTGCCGATCATCTGCTGTCGCTGGTTTCCGGCGACGTCGACAAGGAAAAATACCAAGACCTCAACTGGTCGGGGTCGTTCCGCGACTACCTGAACAAGGTCTACGAGAACCCACTTCTGGCCAGGAACTCCTGGCAGAGGCTCTACGATATGGTGATCGCCCACGGTTGGGACGAGTACACCGAGCACAAGGATCGGAAGGTCCGCTACAGGTTCTTCTCGGACCCGTACGGCGACGGAACGGATGCGATCTACGGTCTCGACTCATCGCTCATGCGTCTCGTCGACATTCTCAAGGCCGGCGCCTTCGGATTCGGCGCAGAGCGACGCGTCATACTGTTGCACGGCCCCGTCGGTTCGGCGAAGTCCACGATCGTGCGCCTGCTGAAGAGAGGGCTCGAACAGTACTCGAGAACCCCGGAGGGCGCCCTGTACACCTATTCCTGGAAGGATCCGAAGACGGGAGAATTGGTGCCGTCGCCTCTCCATGAGGATCCTCTCAAGCTCGTCCCTGAGCCGGCCCGTTCGAAAATCGTCGACGAGCTCAATGAGCGCATCGATCGGGGATACAAGTTGCGGGTTACGGGGGATCTGAACCCCTACTGCCGCCGTATGTTCGAGGATGCGCTTCGACGCTACGACGGGGACTGGATGCGCGTTCTGGATGACATCGTCGTGACTCGGATGATCGTCTCCGAGAAGGATCGGTGCGGCGTCGGGACGTTCCAACCCAAGGACGAGAAGAATCAGGATTCGACGGAGCTGACCGGCGACATCAACTACCGCAAGCTGGCCGAGTACGGGACGGACAGCGACCCCAGGGCCTTCAACTTCGATGGAGAGTTCTGCGTCGCCAACCGGGGGCTCATCGAGTTCATCGAGGTCCTCAAGCTGGACGTGGCCTTTCTCTATGACCTTCTGGGCGCTTCTCAGGAGCACTCCATCAAGCCCAAGAAGTTCAGCCAGACCGACATCGATGAAGTGATCATCGGCCACACGAATGAGCCCGAATACAAGAAGCTTCAGAATAACGAGCTGATGGAGGCCTTCCGGGACAGAACGATCAAGATCGACGTTCCCTACAACCGCACGCTGCGGAACGAGATTCGCATCTACGAGAAGCTCTTCAACGAGCGGTCCGTCAACAAGCACATCGCTCCCCACACCATCGAGATGGCAGCGGTCTGGGCGATCTTGACGCGACTCGAGGAGCCCAAGCGTCCCAACTTGACGCTCATGCAGAAGGCGAAGCTGTACAACGGCAAGACGCTGCCGGGGTATACCGACGACACCATCAAGGAACTCAAGGAGGAGTGCGAGCGGGAGGGGATGGACGGCATCTCGCCCCGCTACATTCAGGACAAGATCTCCAATGCCCTCGTGCGTTCGGGCGCCAGCCACATCAACCCGTTCATGGTTCTCAGCGAGTTGGAGTCGGGCTTGCAGCACCACTCGCTCATTTCGAGCGAAGATGTTCGCCAGCGCTATCGAGAACTTCTGACCTACGCGCGACAGGAGTACGAGGACATCGTGAAGAATGAGGTGCAGCGGGCGATTTCCGCGGACGAAGAGGCCATCTCGCGTCTCTGCCAGAACTACCTGGACAACATCCGGGCCTACATCCAACATGACCGGATCAAGAACCCGTTCACGGGAGAGCTGGAGGAGCCGGACGAGCGCCTCATGCGATCGATCGAGGAGAAGATCGACGTCACGGAGAGTCGCAAGGACGCTTTCCGTCGCGAGATCATGAATTACATCGGTGCGCTGGCCGTCGAGAACCGGAAGTTCGATTACAGGACCAACGAGCGCCTGCACAAGGCGTTGGAGTTGAAACTCTTCGAGGATCAGAAGGACTCGATCAAGCTGACCAGCCTGGTCACCAACGTGGTGGACAAGGGGACGCAGGCGAAGATCGAGGTCGTCAAGCAACGGTTGATCGACAACTTCGGCTACGACGAGGAGTCGGCCAACGATGTCCTCCAGTACGTGGCGTCCATTTTCGCGCGTGGTGACGCGAAGGAGGCGTGATGGACAATCCCTCCATGATTCGACGCATCGAGCACGACCACTTCCGATTCAGGGAGATCGTCCGCGGTCGGATCAAAAGCGGGCTGCGCAAGTACGTGTCCAAGGGGGAACTGATCGCGCGCGTGGGCAAGAATAAGGTCTCCGTCCCGATTCCGCAGATCGAGTTGCCCAGGTTCAAGTTCGACCACTCCCAGGGGCAGGGCGTGGGGTCAGGTGAGGGGGAGCCCGGAGATCCGACGGGAGGGCAGCCGCAACCCGGTTCCGGTGAGGCCGGTGAGGGCGAGGGCGAGCACGTCCTCGAAGTCGAGGTCGAACTCGAGGAGTTGGCCAAGATCCTCGGTGAGGAGTTGGAGCTTCCCAACATCCAACCCAAGGGGCAGGCCGAGGTGGAGAGCCGCCGCGAGAAATACACCGGTTTGCGGAACACGGGGCCGGAGTCGTTGCGCCACATGAAGCGCACCTGGAAGAAGGCGCTCCGCCGAGAGATCGCCCAGGGGACATACGACCCTTCGAATCCCAGCATCATTCCCCTGCGCGAGGACCGGCGATATCGTTCCTGGAAGGTGAAGACCGAACCTCAGTACAACGCGGCCATCATCTACATGATGGACGTATCAGGTTCGATGGGTGCGGAGCAGAAGGAAGTCGTACGGATCACCGCATTCTGGATCGATCTTTGGCTGCGTCACCAGTACAAGAACATTCAGAGCGTGTTCATCGTGCACGATGCCACGGCCAAGGAGGTTGACCAGGAGACCTTCTTCCACCTCCGCGAGAGCGGCGGCACGAAGATCTCGTCGGCGTACAGCCTTTGTCGCGACATCATCGAGGAACGGTTTCCAAGCGATGACTGGAACATCTATCCGTTCCATTTTTCCGACGGCGACAACTGGTCGGGAAAGGACTCGGCTTGGTGTATTCAGTTGCTCGAGGAGTATTTGCTTCCCAGGTCCAACCAGTTCTGCTACGGCCAGGTCAAGTCCGCCTACGGAAGCGGCCAATTCAAGAGGGATCTCGACCAGAATCTCTCCGACGTGGACGGATTGGTCACCACGGCCATTCCCGGCCGTGAGGGGATTCTCGACGCCATCCGCGAATTCCTGGGCAAGGGACGGTGAGGGCTGACGCATGCGCTTGAATCCCGAGCTTTCCCGTTGGCAACAGGTCATCGAGGAGCACGTCCGGTCCTACGGATTGGACTTCTTCGACGTTCACTTCGAAGTCCTATCCTATGACCAGTTGAACGAAGTCGCGTCGTTCGGCGGATTCCCGACCCGGTATCCCCATTGGCGATTCGGCATGGCCTACGAACAGCTCAGCAAGGGCTACGAGTACGGCATGCAGAAGATCTACGAACTCGTCATCAACAACGACCCCTGCTACGCCTACCTGATGAGTTCCAATCCCCTCGTGGACCAGAAGATGGTCATGGCGCACGTCTACGCGCACTGCGACTTCTTCAAGAACAACTACTACTTTTCGTTCACGAATCGGAAGATGATGGACGAGATGGCGAACCACGCCACGAAGATCCGTCGTCTGATCGACCGAGTGGGATTGGAAAAGGTCGAGGATTTCGTCGACCTCGCCCTGTCTCTCGAGAACCTCATCGACCACATGGCTCCCTACATCGCGCGGAGCGGCGACGACCCCTCGCCCGAGTCGGAGGAGGGGCCACGGCGGATTCCCAGCAAGGACTACATGGACTCCTGGATCAATCCTCCCGAGTTCCTCGAGCAGCAGAAGAAGAAGTTGCAGGAGAATCAGGAGCGTCGCAAGCGGGCGACTCCGGATCCCATTCGCGACATTTTGGATTTCCTGATCCACATGGCACCTCTGGAGGACTGGCAGGTCGAAGTCCTCGAAATCGTTCGGGCTGAGGCCTACTACTTCAACCCCCAGGCGATGACCAAGATCATGAACGAGGGCTGGGCGACTTATTGGCACCAGAAGATCATGACGAGGCATCTTTTGGACGACGCCGAGCTCATCGACTACGCCCAGACGATGTCCGGAGCGATCTCGTCGTCCGGTGGGCAACTCAATCCGTATCAGATCGGCTTGGCGCTCTACCACGATATCGAAGAGCGCTGGAACAAGGGGCGACACGGTCTCGATTGGGAGCGGTGCGACGACGCGACGGCCAAGCGCGAATGGGACACGGGAGCCATGGAGGGCCGGGAGAAGATCTTCGAGGTGCGGCGTCTCCACAGCGACGTGACGTTCATCGACGAATTCCTGACTGAGGGGTTCTGTCATCGCCATAAGCTCTTCGTGTATGGCTGGAACCCGCAGACCCAGCGGCAGGAAATCCTCACGCGAGATTTCGATGCGGTGAAGGCGCAGCTGCTCCGTCAGCTCACCAACGGGGGACATCCCGTCATCGAGATCGTCGATTCCAACCACGCCAACCGGGGGGAGTTGTTGCTTCGCCATCGGTGGGACGAGACGGATCTGAGGGACGATTACGCCCGAGAAGTGCTGAAGAACCTGGAGCGGATTTGGACGCGACCCGTCCTCCTCGAAACCGTGCAAAAGGAAAAGACCGTCCGCTACCGGTCGGTCGATGGCGAAGTCGAACTCGAGGTCGACTGAGCCCTCCGGGGGTCAGCTCCCCGAAATCCGACGATCCCGCCCTGACGAGTCATCCCGATCACTGCTGTGGGCGTCCGGTTGGTTTAGTATGTTCCCCCATGGAACCGGAGAGACGACAGCGAGGATTTGACTGGGCTTCGGCGATCTGGCCGTCCGATCGGGCGCATTTCGTGTTCCTGCTGGGCACGGCCATCCTCGCGATCATCTTCAGAAAGCCCGTTCCGAGGGCCTGGGACTGGTGCTGGGTCAATCTCGCTCTGGTGGGTTGTCTGGTGCTCCTTTGTCGCATCTGGCCGGATCCCCGACGGGGAGCCATCCCCCGGATGGCCTTCACGATGGTCGTCATCCCGGTGGTGTTCACCCAACTGGGGTGGCTCGTGCCCTTCGTGAATCCCCACGGCAAAGAAGAGCTCCTCTTCCACATCGACAGGGCGATGTTTTTCGGAGTGAACCCCGTGGAGGCGACGGCGCGCCTTGCGAATCCCGTCCTTACCGAGGTTCTTCAATGGGTTTATGACTTCTACTTCTTCATCGCGGTGATGCTCGGGTCGGCGGTGTTGAGAACGAAGGAGCCCAAGCTCCTGGCCCGCATCACCCATGCGTTCATCGTGTGCGTGTATGCCTCGTACGTGGGCTACTACCTGCTCCCGGCGAAGGGGCCCAACATCAACCATCTCGGGCTCTACAATTTTGCGACGGACCTTCCGGGCGTCTTCATGGCGCGGGAGTTGCGTGAGACCCTGTTCATGATCGAGAAGATCAAACAGGACTGCTTTCCAAGCGGCCATACCGCCGTCTCCGTTCTCGCACTGCTGCTGGCCTACCGCTACGTGCCCAGGCTCGTGAAGCCGCTTTGGCCCCTGGTCGCCGCCCTTGTCTTCTCCACCGTCTATCTTCGCTACCACTACGTCGCGGACGTATTGGGAGGTATCCTGTTGGCACTGGTCGCCGACCGCTGGGCTCGGCGCAGCCACCTGAAATTCGAAGAGAGGCATTGGAAGAATCATGGTGAGCCGAGCGGAGCGAATTGACGAAGCCCTCCTTCTCGTGGCGGGCGGAGAAGGCGTGCTTTGGGCCCTGGCACTGAATGAGATTCCTGTTCGCAGGACTTATATCGAGGCGGTCACCGGTCTCTCGGAGCGCGTCGTGGTCAAGGCTCTCGCACGACTTGCCAACGCCGGATTGTTGGCTCCTACGAAGGGGCTGCGATTCGAACTCGAATCGCCTGAGATGGCGAGGGACGTTCGGGAGCGGGTGCCGCCGGGCGAGCGGCGACAGATCCACGAGGAGAGTTTGAGGTACGAGTTTCCACCGGCCGAGGACCCCGGTCCGACCTTTCGCCTGGTTCACCTGATGGGGGCAGACCGCGTGGCGGACGCTGGAAAGCTCATGCTCGAGATCCTCTCCCATGAGCCGCCCCAGATCGAGGCGGGGCGGGCAGCGACCCTCCTCGAGGAACTGATACGGCGGATCGACGACGTGGGGGACGAGCCCCTGGGCTTGATGGAGGGCTTGAAGCTGGCCTGGTTGCGCTGCGGTATGCAGACATTGGGCCCTCGGAAACTGCGCGCCCTGGGAGAGGACTTGAAGGCGGCAGGTCTCGTCGGGGCAGCGGCCGCGACGCTGGACGCCCTTTTGGTCGAGATGGACAGGGAACTGGCGGCGCGGGCGGCGCGTCGCAAGGCTCAGAAGAAGGCGGTCGGTTCGGAGGAGACGGCGTGAGACACCGCGACCCATCCGTGTCCGCCCTTCTTCTCGCAGGCCTCCTCGCCATGTGCGTGGCCTCGATGTGCCCGGCCCAGGACTCCCTCAAACTCGAGGATGGGAGATTTCTTCAGGGAGAGATCCTCGGCAAGAAGAATGGAAAGATCCGTTTCGTCACGAAGGCGGCGCGGCTTATGGAGGTCGATCCCACCGACGTCGTGAAGGAGCGACGCGGCCGCAAAATCCATCCAAAGATACGAGCGATGCTTGCAAAGGTCGACGCGGAGGACCCGGTCGCCCTGTTCGAGATCGTCCAGAGAATCGAGGGGAAAAAGGCGTGGGCTCGGGACGCGGTGCGGCTGGCCCGGCGGGCCGTCGCCTTTGATCCCGAGTTCGAAGAAGCCCGAAAGTTCCTGGGGCACGTCAAGTACGGCGATGTCTGGTACTCGAGCAAGGAGGAGGCCCACGAGGCTCTGACCGAAAAAATGACCGCCGCCGGATACGTCTTCGAGAGTGGCGGTTGGGTCAAGGCGGAGAAGGCTGGCCGCCTCAAGAGTCAGCCGGACGCATTCATCTTGGTCGACGATCTCATCTGGCGCCCCCTCGAAGAGGTGATGAGGGAGAGGGGCTACGAGCTATGGGATGGCCAGTGGTATCCCCCCGAAGAGAAGGCCATCATCATCTACCTGAAGCGCTTTCAGAAACGTATCGGCGTGAAGGCCCATGGAGCGATGAAGGGCGCCGTGCGGGTGATCCACGTGCAGGGACGGGAGAGCGCCCAGGAGACGGCTCAGGAGCTCGATCAGGCCAGGAACTGGTTTTGCGACACGTTTCAGGTGGGTCCGAAGTCGCGCCCGGACATTCGGCGTCTCCGCGAGGAGCCCTTCAGTTTCCACTATGTGCTCTCGGATGAGGCCGAACTCGCACGCTTTGCGGAGGCTTACAAGGACAAGTTCAAGTTTCAGGATCTTGCGTTGACGCTTCCGAGGAAGCATGCACTCTGGCCCGACATGGGCCACGCGATTCATCTCGGCGAGAGCTTGTGGCGGAACTACCTCGTGGCGCAGCTGGGGGGCACCTTGATGCAGTGGTACTGGCACCGAGGTTTTCCTCTGCCGGCGTGGATCTGGGTGGCCTCCGCCCATCACGCCGAGATCGCCGTCTTCGGTCAGGCGAGAACCCAATATGTCACCCGGGCGAAATATGACCGGACCACGAACCCCCCGGGACTCGATCGAAGAAACCTCTCCGCGGCCAAGGAGGATCTCAGGGATCTGTACGAGGCCAAGGAGGTGAAGAGCATACGCGAGCTGTTCGCGAAGTCGTTCAACGAACTCGATTCATCCGATGACCTCTTCGGCGTCGTCTTGTTCGATTGGTTCGTCAAGGAGCGATCGAAGGCGTGGTTCGGTTTCCTCTCTGGCCCGAAATCCGGGGCGCTCCAGAAGCGTTTCGAGAAGTACTTCGGCGGCAAGTTCGAGAAGGTGGAGCGGGATTTCAAGGCCTGGGTGATGGCCGACTGAGGTTCCGTGGTGGGCGTCTTTCGTCTCAAGGAGCGGCCAGCTTGAACTGCCCCTCGTTCTGATCGGCCAGCCGACGCATGAAGTCGGCGGAGGGATCGACCCCGTCGATTCCCAGGCTGGAGACGAAAAGGGAGTGGATTTGGAGCCTCCTGTACCGGTTGCGCTCGCGAACGGCCTTCAGGATCTCCGAGGTCTGGGTGATTCGACCCGCTGACGGCTGGCCGTCCGTGAGGACCACGATCGTGTCCGCCTCCTTGTCCTTGAAGGCACGTTCGATCCCACCCCAAAGATTCGTTCCTCCGTCCGCGCGGACGTCGCGGAGCCTCTCGATCGTGCCCTTCTTGCGGGACGGCGTGGCGGGGCGAATCCCACCGAAGAAGCTCGTCACGCCGCCGGAGAAGAGCAGGACATTGTAGGAGCCGGGGGGTGAGAGAGAGGAGATCGCGCGGCGGAGTTCCACCTTCAAGGTCTCCAGCTTGCCGCCATTCATGCTCCCGGAGATGTCGCAGACGAACACGATGCGATTGCTTCGCAGGTCGAGGCCATAGAACATGGGGCCGTACCGCTCGTTTGCGGCCCTTGCATGGAGGGCCGGCGGAAGGCGAAGCGGCACCCAGTTTTGGGGAAGGGTCTCGATCCATGCCGCCCACACCTTCGGGGCGACACCGAAACGCTTGCCGGTGAGATACGCCAAACCGTCCGCCGCGACTCTCGCGAGTCGGTAGTGATCGAAGCCCGTGGCGCGTGCCAGTTGGGGGAGCACCTGGCGCCTTCCATCCTTGATGAGGGCCTCGATCGCGGCAAGCCTGACCTGCCAGCGACGATGTGCCAGGAAGGGCTCCATGCGGCGGCCGAAATCGTCGAGGGACGCCGTCCCGGCCAGGGGGAGCAGGGCCGTCAGGAGACGCCAGTCCTTGTGACGTTCCAAGGACTCGGTGAGCCACATCCTTGCGGTGGCCCCGGCGACGCCGGCATCCGCGAGACGTCGAAGCTTCGTCCAGTGAAGATCGAATCCTCCCGAGCGAATGCGACCGCGGACGCGCTCCCAGGGGCGTTGACGGCCGGTGGAGTCGGCCAGAGTCAAGGCCGCCCAGGTCGCCGTGACGAGGGATTCGTCGCGAGCGAGACGCTCAAGGTGCTTCACCAGGTCGGCTCTTGGATGGCTGCGGAAGAAGAGGACTGCGAGCGCCTTGGCTTTCGGCTCCGGGTCGCTGAGGAGGCTGAAGAAGAAGGGGTTCAGTTTTTCGATTTCACTGGCTTGCATGATGTCGAAAAGGCGACGAACGTCCGCCCACGGTACGTCCTCAATCCGCTTGGCCAGCTTCACTACCAAGGAGGGGCGGCCCGATGCCGAAAGAACCCGTCTCATCCCGCTGGCTTCGGCTCGTGCCAGGTCGACGATCCACGCGTCCACCACGAGATCCTCGGCTCCGGGAGTTCCGCGACGAAGGAGTTCGAGTGCGGCTTCGCCGGCATGGAGGCGATCCTGATCTTCCACCGCGGCCACCCAAAACGGCATCCGGTCATCGGCGGGGAGATGTCTTGCCACCCGCCAGATGTCTCCCTGGACGACGGGGTTTTCGCTTTCACCGTAGAGGTCGGTGAGGAATGTCGTTGCTTTGGCGCGCAGGGGGTCGTCCTCATCCAGGAACAGGGTGAGAAGCCGTAGGAGGGCCGAGCCCAGGGGATCGCCCAAGTGGCGTCGAATCTGTTCTTCGAGCAGAGCGAGGCTTTCCGTCCTGGCCTTCGACTCGCGGATGAGAAGGTCGATGAGGTCGACCTTCTCGGCGATTCCGGGGGTCTTCTCGTAGAGCGTGAGAATCGTCGACTTGGCGTCCGCCAGTGGGTGGTAGATGATCGCCTCGAGGGCGTCCCAGGCGTCATCGTCCCGCGGCCACCTCCGAAGGAGGGAGCGGAGAAAACCGAGGGAACCCTTCGTACCGACCCTTTGGGCCGCGTGAATGAGGAGCGTGCGTCGTGTGGGGGAGGACGCCGCGGACCGCCAGGCGTCCTCCCAGCGACCGATGTCCCATGTCCGATTCTGCGCTTGGACGGCGTTTGCGGTGCAGAGGATCCACATGAGGCAGAAGCCGGCGCGACGGGCTGAAGTCGCCCGTCTCCGCTGCTGCTGCCGGTGTGGGTGTCCTGGGGCCATGGAAGTCCTTTCGTGTGCAGTGTCGTACGTGAGATCGGACGGTGGAAGTGCCTGCAAGTTACCTCTGAATGCCGGAGTTCTCGAATCTCTCGACTGTTGGAAGACCGCGGAGGGGTTATAATGGCAGTGATGAGCGGATGAACCGGAGCAACCTCGGGGCTCCGGGCCCGCCAGGCTAGGCGCGTTCCCGATCCCTGAATCAGCTCCCATGCGCTGTCCCCGGAGGGACGCCGCAGGACAACCCGTCTTCGGAGGATCGACCATGAAGCACCCTATCATCACCCTCACGTGTCTTCTCCTCGGGGCCATGCTCGTCCTGGGAGACATCGCGACAGCCCAGCGGGGAAGAGTGGGACGCTCCAGCAGCGTCGGACGTTCGGGGGGAATCAGCCGATCCGGCGGGTTCAGCCGCTCGCGCGGGGGTTCGCGCCCCTCCGTCGGGCGTTCCCGTTCGTTGGGTGGACGGTCTCGGCCCTCGATCGGACGCTCCCGGCCGTCCGTGGGACGAACTCGGCCGTCTTTCGGTCGTTCTCGGCCGTCCTTCGGCCGTTCGGGGTCCACGCGATCCTTGGGCCGGACGCGTTCGCAGGGATTCAGTTCCGGGAGTCTCGGGCGGTCCTTCGGCCGTGGGTCGTCCGGATTCACGCCTCGGTCGAGTCGCTCCGGGAGCTCCAGAGGATTCGGTAGCGCTTCGGCGGGAAGGCGTCGCACCGCACCGTTTGGCACGAGTCGCAGTCCACGCCTCTACCGGGGGCGCTACTCCCCGTCGATCTCCAGAAACCCCTCGGTGCGCTCGGGGCGGAGTCCATCACTCTCCCGATCCCGTTCCACCCGACGCTTGGGGGCTTCGTCCATCGCTCGCGGGGGTTTGGGGCGCGACGGTCTTCGGTCGCCGTCTCCGGATCGCATCGCCGCTCCCAGGCGCTCGCGCGGTTTCGAAGGGTTCTCCGTCAGCGGTCGCAAGACAGCCCGCCCTGAGAGTTATCGCAAGGAACTCGCCCGCCGCGTGGGGGGGGCAGCGGGAAAGAGGTTCGAGAAGGGCGGTGCGCTCGGCGACGGGGCCCCGGGCGTCCCTGGCAATGGGAACAAGGGTCGGGGCATCCCTGGCCTGGGGAACGAGGGGCGCGGTGGACCCGGCATGGGGAAACCCGGAGTCGGTAAGCCGGGCGCGGGAAAGCCCGGCGTGGGGAAACCCGGAGTCGGGAAGCCAGGCGTGGGAAAGCCTGGAGCGAGGCGTCCTCCCGGCAAGGTCGGACACCTCCACTGGGGTGACATCGACCACAACACCAAGGTCAACGTCAACATCTTCGTCGGAACCTACGGATACGGCTTCGGTTTCTACTACGGCCACTTCCATCACGGTTGGTGGCGTCACTACGGCGGCTACCTGGGCTACTATCCCTACTGGTTTTGGAGTTCGTGGTGGTATCCCTATTGGGGCTATGCCTATTACCCCTACTACTGGTCCTACCTCTACTATCCGGCCTATCGCGTGCACGATGTGTACGTCTATCATGAGCCCTACTACACCACCTCCGGGTACTATGCGGGCGCCGGATTCGATGATGACCCGTACTACGACGAGGAGGGCTCGAGCTACTCAGGCGCAGGTGTGTCCCGCGCCGAAGACGCGACGCCTCCGCGGCGACCCGTGGCCACGGACCACGCCTTCGCAAAACCATTCGTCGAGGGGGTCGATGCTGGCGGCACCGCGGCGGCGGCGATTCAATTCGGGAATCGCGCCATGGCGCGCAAGGAGTTCCGGCGGGCCGCCGAGGCCTACCGCCAGGCCTTTCACCTTGATGGGGGCAACGACGCCCTGCGTCGCATGTCGATTGCGCTCTTTGCAGCGAACGATCCCCCCCTGGCTTCTGCCGCCATGGTCCTGGGCATCGCGGGCGAGAGGAAGGGGATGCTTGACTATGCCGTCCTGATCGACGAGCTGCTTCCTAAGGGCACGTTCGCGAAGAGTCTCGCCGCCTTGGAACGCTATCTCGTGGACGAGCCCAACGATGAGGCCTCCAACCTCTTGCTGGGCGCCCTCTACGTCGTTTCAGGTCGCGAGTATGCGGGCTACATCGTCCTCACCCGACTGAAGGCCGCCGGGTACGAGACCTCGACCGTGGATCTTTTCATCGATCAGGCACGCACCGGGCTCATGAAATGATGATCACCCCGGCCCTTCCGGGCCGGGGACGATTCTGCCTCCACTCTACCGGCCAGACATCCAACTTTGGCGGATTCGCAGCTGTTTGGGCGTCGCCCCTTTCATGGGGCGGATCGTCGCTCGGATCCTCCCGGGCGCGAGCGACACCTCGACGTCTTGAACCTTCTTTCTCCCCTTGAGGGACAGGGTCACGGTGTCGCCTGGTTGATGGCGGGCGAGAAGAGTCGAGAGATCATAGTCTTTCTTCCCGTCGATGGCGACGATGAGATCCCCTCGTTGGATGCCCTTCTCCCGCAAGGCCGTGTTGACGAACCGCACGTGAAGGTGTCCCGTAGCGTCCTCCCTGTGAACGAACGGAAGCGCCGGCGGCATCTCGACCCTTGTGAATTCGAGGCCCGCATAGGAGAGGATCTCTGCGATGGGCGGGTCCACCGTGCCCCGGACATGGCGTGCGAAGAACTCCGAGAAATCGTAGTTGCTGACGGCCGTGCAGGCCCGCTCGATGTCGCCCTCCTCGAAACCGATCCATCTCTCCGCGAACCAGCGATTGAGGAATCTCATGACGTCGTCCAGCGACTTCTTGTTGTCGGTTTTCTCCCGAATCATGAGGTCGATCAAGAGCCCCAGATACTCACCCTTGCCGTAGTAGTCGACGCGTCGGCCCTCCGGTTCGTTCCGGTAACGATGCCAGACGTTTCGGCTGGCCCAATAGACGGAATGCTCGTGGCTGCGCGGCTTCGACAGCTCCCTCGACATTTTCGAAGCCATGCTCTGAAGGTATTGGTCGAGATCGGTGATGTTGGCGCGCAGCATGGACAGATCTCCGTAGTAGGAAGTCCACCCCTCGGAGACCCACAGGTTGCCCGTGTAGTTCTCATGCTCGTATTCGAAGGGCCCAAGGGTCTTCGGGCGGATGCGCTTGACATTCCAGGTGTGGAAGAACTCGTGAGCCGTGATGCTGGCGATCGCCTTGGGGTCGGATCTCAGAGCGGGGCCGGATAGGCCGATGCTTGTCGAGTTGAGGTGCTCCAATCCACCACCACCGCCGCCGCCCGTGACGGTGAAGAGGAAGAAGTACTTGAAGAAGGGGTAGCTCCCGAAAACTCCTCCCTCGGTCTCGACGATGCGCCGTACGACGTCCGTGCAGGCGTCCAGGTCGAAGTCGTAGCTGCCGGTGAGGTCGAAATAGACGCAGGCGAAGGGGGTCGCGCCCACCCGGAACTCCTTGGTCTTGAAGTGGCCGAGCATGGTGGGGCAGTCGATGAACGTGTCATAGTCCCGAGCCGTGCGAACGAATCGGTCCTCGGTGGGGATCATCCCGTTGGCGATGTCCCATCCCTCCGGCAGTTCGTACCTACACGTGACCGGCCGGTCCTTGTGTCCGACGACGTACATGTAGGTGACGGGGCCCTGAATGTGGAGTCCTTCGGGTTTTTTGCTCTGCTGGCCGGGCATGAAGCGGCGACGGCCCGGAGGAACGACGTAGCGAATGCGAACGTCTCCGATGCCCGCCGTGGAGATGGACCAAGTGGCGTGGTCGATTCGCAGAGCGTCGAGAGCTGCGCCGGTCTGAGCGTTGACGGCCCGGAGTTCCTTCACGTTCTTTCCGGCGTTGTGAAGGCGATAGGCTCCGGGCGACCAGTTGGGCATGGCGACGCGGAGGTGATCCGTGTGAACCCGCCCGACGTGGAGCGTGACTTCCAAGGATCGCAGGTCAGGAAGGACCTTCACGGTGTAGTCGATCACCGGAAGGATGAGATCGTCGCGGTTTTCTTGAGCGACTGCGAATTCGAGGCCAGACACCAGCACGAGAGCGCAGAGACAACGGAGAAGGGGTTTCATGGGCGGGTTTCCTCCAATTTGAGCACCGAAGGAGCTGACGGTTCGCTTGGTGCGGTCTTTCGCCTTCGCCGTTTGTGTCGATGAGTCCCGGGCAGATGTCGAGGGATGATGTCTGTCTTCAGCGTCCTCGCGGAAAGGTGGGGGCGATCGTGCGGGTCTGCCAGGTGTCCATCCACGGAGCGGTCTCGAGAACGTGCTTGGGGGGGTAGCCGCCCATGCGGTGGTAGGGGAGAGGAGCCACGGTGTCCGGCGCCGCCGTGAGCGGATCCATGTCCTTGCACCAGCCATCCGTCAAGAGGAAGTAGGTGCGCCGGGTCCCAGGAGGAATGGGAGGAAGGCGTCGAGCCTGCACTTCGAGAACGATTTCCTCGCCGTGATTCATCACGACGTAGCGATCGTCGACATGGGAAAGCAGTTCCCTGACGTCTCCGTAGCGGGTGTATCGCCCTCCCATCGTCTTCCAGGAAAGCGCTGGCAGAATGTCATCGTAGTCGTAGATCTCCGGTTTTCTTCCCTCGGGGAGGACTTCTCGGGGATACCCCAAGAATCGCAGCTCGGCGCGATCGAAACCGAGTTGCGTGGATCGGACGATGGCGCTGGGATCTTCCCATGCCAGTCTCACGCGATCCACATGGACTTCCAGGTTGGTGCGCAGGCGGATCTGTTCGAATTCCCCCGATGCGAGGGCGGTCACGTCAAGCGCCATCGACCGCGTCATTCCTCCGGGGTAGCCCACGTTTTCGAGAACTGTTTCCCACATGCCGGTGGGCGAGGTCTTGCGGTCGACGCTGAGGGCTTGCGCCTCCACGCCGGCTTGCCACGCCGCAAAGTTGATGTGGGAGTAGGGATACTCGACCCAACCGTCGAGGATGAGCCAAAGGTGCGCGTCGGCGTTCGGACGAGCGGCAAGGATTTCCTTACTGTCGAATCGGAGAGCGATGCGTTGCTCTCTGGCCAAGTAGCCCAAGAAGCGTCGATCCACCTCCATGCCCTTCACGAAGCGACGGTCCTCGTGGAGTAGGTCCTCGAGGACGTCGTCGCCTTTGGCATTGCGCGCTTCTTCGGGAAGGAAAGGCCTGCGCAGGGCGAGGGGACGGCCGGTCGGGAAGGGGGCTGATGTCCCCAGCCGTTCGTCACAGTAGACCTCGACGTCTTCGGAATGGTCGACGGCGAGAAGCGAGAGAGCGTCCAGATAGGTGATCTCCTCCATCGGCTCCACGACGCGCAATTCGAGCAACCCCTCCCGCACGGGGAGGGATCCGATTCTTACGGTCTCGGTTTCGTCCGGAGGGGCGTAGGAGCCGGGGCCCACCAGGAAACCGAGACCGCCAACACCCAGGAAGTCCGTGACGAACTCGAATCCCGAACCGTCAGAGCGGGCTTTGAAAAGGACGGGGCAGGAGGACGCTTTTCGATTGATCTCTTCATAGACGTGGAGGCGATCAGCCTTGAAGTCGATCTCGCTTTGAAGGACGAGATCTGGCCAGAGGACGCGGACCGCGTCGGCGTTCGTGTAGGTTCCCAATCCGATGTGAAGGGGGGCTGAGATGGAGGTATTCGGCCCCGATACCGTCGACGAGAAGGCATGAACCCCCCGGTTGCCGGCCATCACCTCCACCGAGGCTCCCATCCCATGAGTGTTGGACCACATCTCCGCCAGCGACAGTTCTCGCTTCCCCTTGAGCGAGAGTTCCAACCAGTGGAGGGGGCTTTGGCTCGTGTTGATGAACTCGACAATTCGACCCGATGAGTCGGCCGCGAGAAGGTCCAGCAGTCCGTCTCCGTTACGATCATGGATGGCGACGGCCCGAGCGTGAAGGTTCTTGGCCAAGATGCCAGGTCTGGCCCAAGCCTCGCCGCTGTCTTGCCTCACCGCGACCAGATCGCCCGATTCCAGGTCGGAGAAGACCAGGTCGGGATCGCCGTCGTTGTCGAGGTCGCCCGACCAAACGAGGGCGGGTCGTCCGATCATGTCGGTGCGGCGCCTTGCGGCGTTCGGGAAGCCATTCCAGACCGCGACCGCGGAATTCCCCGTGGAGCGACTCAGGAGGACGTCCGGTGTCCCGTCCTGGTCGATGTCCGTGACACATGCACCGGAGGCTCCCCCGGCGTCATCCCATCCCAGTTCCGGGGGAGCGGGATGATAGATCCACAACCGATCGTTCAGGAGAAGACGATCCTCGCTCCCGTCGTTTTGGAGCAACACATCGACGTCACCGTCGCCATCGACGTCGAAGACCGCCAATCCCACCGTGTGCTGCGCCGCGCCGCGCAAGCCCGTGCGTTCTCCAATATCGGTGAACGGGGGCTCGTCACCCGACTTTCGGTTCTTCTCATAGATCGTCGGCCGATTGTTGTTGTAGAGAAAGTTCGGAGCGCCCTCGAAATCGGCGGGGTAGGACAGGTCCTTTCCGGCCGGTGAACCGGCCGCGGGAAGAGTGAGCTCGTTGGCGACCAGGATGTCGAGGTCGCCGTCATGGTCGGCATCCACGAACTGGGCGGAGCGAGTCAGAGCATCGCCGCCTCCAAACTCGGAGGTGAACTGGAAGACGCCCTTGCCGTCGTTGAGGCCCAGCAGGTTTCGTCCGGCGCCGTAGATGTACAGGTCGAGGTCATGGTCATGGTCCACATCTCCCATGACGGCGCCCAGAGCGATCAGATCTCCGCCGGCGGCGGCGAGCCCCGACGCTTCCGTGACGTCCTTCAGTTCGTCGTCTTGGGCGAGAAGAATCCGCCCGGCCCCTCGACCATCGCTCGAGAACAGGTCGAGGTCTCCGTCGCCGTCGATATCGCCAAGTGCGATGCCACCGGAGAGAGCAGGAGCAACTTGGCTCGTGAGAAACCCACGCACGTCGTCGCCTTTCGAGCACTGGAGGGCGTCGGGCCACGTTTTCGCCGGGGAGACCGCTTTCGCAAGTTCCTTGGATCGAAAGGTCAGTGGTACGGGGGGAGGCCCCGATTTCGGTTTCGATCCGTCAAAGTGGTCCATGCTCCGAATCACTTCGGACAGGCGGCCCATCTGGTTGTAGACGACCGCGAAAGTCTTGCCCATGGACGGCTTCGCATTCTGGTAGAGCGCAAACAAGCGGTTGGCCTCCTTGGCTTCCACCGGTCGCTTCAGTCGTCGCAGGGAGAGAGCCAAGGTGTTCCACGCGCCGATGAAATGGGGTTCGAGCTTGACGGCCGTGCGCAGCAGCTGGACGGCCTCCTTCAACTGGGGCGGCCTCTTCTCGAACAGGACCTTTCCCAGCCGATAGCAGCAGTCCGGATCCGTGGGAGCCAACTCCCAGGCCCTTCGAAAGCTCTTCTCGACAAGGCTTCGTTCCTCGCCCAGGTAGTCGAAAAGGATGCCCAGCGTGAAATGGGCTCGGGCCATATCGGGGTGCTCGCCGGCCAATTCCTCCAGCAATGAGCGACACTGCGCAAGCTGCTTGGCGCGCGCCGCGTCGTCCGTCGTTTGGGCGTTGAGCAGGGCCACCGCCAGGTTGAAGCGGGCCGTCGTCGATTTCGGTGCGCCTGCCTTCAATCGAATGAAGAGGGGGAGAGCTTCTCCAACCTTCTGCTGATCCATGAAGGAGACGGCGTGATTGTTCAGAGTCACGGCCTCGTCGAATGTCAAGGGACGTGACTGCCCGCTTTCCTTCGGTTCCGATTCCTTGGAACAGGCGAAGAAGAGGAGAACAGGGACCAAGACAAGGTAAGCGGATGGGCGGAAAGCCATTCAGTCCTCCTTTCGACGAGGAGTCATTCGCCGGCGGGTTTCGTCGATCAGTCGATTCAGGCCTTCGACGGTGCGATCCTCGGGAGTTCCGACTCGTGGGAAGATCGGTGCGCGCTGCCTGGCGTAGAGCTCAGTTCTGAGGTGGGAGACCATCGCATGTCCTCGTCGCCTTTCTCGTTCTTCTCTCAGCCAGCCGATGTGGACCGGAGCCACGACGATGCGTTCTCCCGGACCGGGAGTGGCCTCCGCCAGGATTCTGCCGTCGAAGTCCACAGCCTGAGAGCCGCCCGGCCATGAGAACGGAGGGTAGTGGCTTCCGGTCGCCCCCTGGTTGCAGGCCAGTACGTAGGCTGTGTTCTCGATGGCCCTCGCCCGATTGATCACCGTCCACCAATCCATGGGGGCGGTGGCGCCCCAGGGATCCATGTAAGCGCTGATGCGGATCATGACTTCGCATCCTCTGAGCCCCAGTTCTCGACAGACTTCGGGAAAGAGCCAGTCGTAGCAGGTCGCCACGCCCAGACGGCCGAGGGAGGTCTCGACGACAGGAAACGGGTCGTCCGGATAGTCCTCGATATCATGGGGGCTGGCGTGGACCTCCCAGGGGATCCAGGGGTTCGTCTTCCGGTAGCGAGACAGGATGCGGCCCTCATCGGAGATGAGGAGAGTCGTGTTGAAAAGGCAGTCCGGATGATCCGGGTCGCTCTCGATGAAGCTCCCGGTCTGCACGAAGCATCCGAGCTCTTTGGCCTTCGCGGCGATCCTTGCCACGTGTTCGTTCTCGACGGGGAGGGCGAGGTGTTCGCGCAATTCCTCGACGGTCCCATAGATGGGCGCGGACAGACCGAATTCGGGGAAGACCACGAGGCGCACGTCGTGAAAGGGCGCGTATCCGGTGACGGCTCGCTCCAGCAATTCGAGTGTCTTATCGGTGTTGCGTCTCATGTCGCTTCGTCGAGCCGGATTCGGCTGATCGAGCTGACAGAGAGCGGCATACCAGAGATTGTGGGTCTTCACCGGTGGACTCCTCGAGATCGCGTGCGATGGGCCGACGTTTTTCACCGCCCCGGGGGCATGATACAACGGTCCCACCAGGTGCGAGATACGCCCGCCACGGAGGGGCTTGGTCTCACACCCGGCGGGTCGGCATCGCAACGTCCCGTCGATGGACTTCGACGGGTTCATTCACCAACAGCTTCACCGGAGTGGAGGACGCCATGAGTCTCTACCGAATCCCCGAACCGAGGAACGAACCGGTTCTCGCCTATGCTCCCGGATCTCCGGAGACCACGCGTCTCTCGGCGCGTCTCAAGAGCATGCAGGCCGAGGAAGCCGAGATCCCGATGGTCATTGATGGGAAGGATGTCACCACGGGTGACCTGAAGGACATCCGCCCGCCTCACGACCACCGTCGCGTCGTCGCGCGATATCATGCCGGCCAGTCGAGCCACGTCGAGGACGCGATCGCCGCGGCGAAGAGGGCGCAGCCCGCATGGCGAGCCTTGCCGTTCGAGCAACGCATCAGCGTCTTTCTCAAGGCGGCCGACCTGCTCGCCACGACGTGGCGGGATCATCTGAATGCCGCGACGATGATCGGCCAGAGTAAGTCTGTGCACCAGGCTGAAATCGATGCTGCGTGCGAGCTGATCGATTTCTTCCGCTTCAACGCGAAGTTCGCTGAGGAGATCTACAGGGATCAGCCGGCCTCGTCGCCTGGGATGTGGAATCGGATGGAGCAGCGCCCTCTGGAGGGGTTCGTTTACGCCGTGACGCCCTTCAACTTCACGTCGATCGGGGGAAACCTTCCGACCGCTCCGGCCATGATGGGCAACACAGTCGTTTGGAAGCCGGCATCGACGTCGGTGCTCTCTTCCTACTGGGTGATGCGGCTGCTCCAGGAAGCGGGGTTGCCCGACGGTGTCATTAACGTCGTCTATGGCTCGGGGTCGGCCATCGGCTCGGTTCCGCTCCAAAGCCCAGACTTCGCGGGGGTCCATTTCACCGGTTCTACGGCGGTCTTCCAGGGAATGTGGAGAGAGATCGGCTCGAACATCGAACGCTACCGCGCCTATCCGAGAATCGTCGGCGAAACCGGGGGTAAGGATTTCATTTTCGCCCATCCCTCCGCCGATCCCCAGGCGCTGGCCGTGGCGATCGTTCGGGGCGCCTTCGAGTACCAGGGGCAAAAGTGCTCCGCTGCCAGTCGTGCCTACGTGCCCAAGAGCATGTGGCCGGACGTTCTCGAGCGGGTGCGAGCGATGCTCTCGGAGATCCGCATGGGGCCAGTTGAAGACTTCTCCAACTTCATGAATGCCGTGATCGATCGCGCCTCGTTCGAAAAACTGCGGGGGGCGATCGACGAGGCGAAGGCGTCGTCTCACAGCAAGATCGTGGCCGGCGGCGAATACGACGACACCGAGGGCTACTTCATCAGGCCCACCGTCATCGAGACTTCGGACCCGGCCTATCGAACCATGTGCGAGGAGTTGTTCGGCCCCATCATCACCGTTTTCCCCTACGAGGACGCGCAGTTCGAGGCGACTCTCGATCTGTGCGACAGCACGTCTCCCTATGCCTTGACGGGGGCGATTTTTGCCCAAGATCGCTATGCCGTGGACACCGCTACCCGTCGCCTCGTCGACGCGGCAGGCAACTTCTACATCAACGACAAGCCGACGGGCGCCGTCGTCGGACAACAGCCTTTCGGAGGGGGAAGAGCGTCCGGGACCAATGACAAGGCCGGCAGCAAGATCAACCTGTTGAGGTGGCTGAATCCGAGGACCATCAAAGAAACCTTCGTGCCGCCCCACGACTTCCGCTATCCGTTCCTCGGTGGGGGCGAGTGAGAAGGGGATTGCGATGTCTCGCGGTCCTCATCGCGCTGGTGGCGGCGGCGATGGGGCAGGAGACGGGGCAGGCCGTGCGTCCGCCGGCGCCCCGTTTCCGCCTGCATTCGCGGGTCGAGCAGCTCACTGAAGGGCGCCGCATGCTGCTCGTCGTCGATCGGGAACTCGAGTTGCGACCTCTCGACGAGAAGGTCGTGAATCTCCGGTTTCTCGCCGTCTCGGGGACACTGATCTTGCCGGGAGCCTCGCGTCGTTTCGACACGCGGGAGAAGCCTCCGGCGAAGGGCGAGGACGCCTTCGCAGCGCGATGGCGTGCCGTCGTCAACCACGACTTGAGGCTCGGGTTGGATGACCGGAGTCGGCCGAAGTCTCTGAGCGGTCTTCCCGACGCCGCCGTGAAGTCGGGACTGAGCGAGGCCGTCCTACTGGATGATCTCGCGTCCTGGTTCGTCCCCAGGGCGCCCGCCGGGATGCCAATCCCCGGAGCCTTCGAGTGGAGCCGGGCTTTTCGGGCGGCCGGGCTCCCCGTGCGCCTCGACTTCGCGCTCGAGCCCGTTCAAGGTGGAGCCTATTGGAAGGCGAAAGGGACGCTTGTCGGACCGAGCGTGAAGAAGAGCGAAGGGAGACTGACGTTCGAGAGGCCCGACGGAGACTTGCTGCCGCCTCGCCTGGACATCTCCCTTCAGGCGTTGCTCGAGCAGCCCGCTGGAAAGGGCCGTTCCCGTCTCGTCACCTTGCGCGTGACGGGTTCCATTCGCCGTCTCTGAACGCCTTGCGGTACGAAACGGTACAATGGGGCCATGGAGTCCATCCCCACGGATTCAGATGCCGATCACCTGACGAAGGAGATCGTGAAGCGCATCCAGGACGGAGACGGGTCCGCCTGGGAGGCGTTCTATGAACGGTTCCATGACGGAATGCTGCTCGCTATCCGGTGCCGTCTGGGAAGTGGACTGAGGACGCATCTACAGAGCGAGGACATCCTGCAGAGCGTCATGCTGGAGGCCCTCGGCGAGTTGGATCGATTCCGACCGCGGGGCCCGGGAAGTCTGAAGCACTTCCTTCATCTGCTCGTGACGAGGAAAATCCAAGATCGAGCCGACTATTTCGGCGCGGCCAAGCGCAAGGGGGAGGTTCCTCTTTCCGCGGCCATGATCGATGCGAGGGCACAGCCGGAGCCCGGCTACAAGGACGCGGAGTCCTTTGAGGTTCTCGAAGCCGCATTGAATCGACTGCCCGGGCGGATGCGCGAGATCATTCTTCTGAGACGTATTGACGGATTGTCGGGCGCCGAGGCTGCACGGGTCATGAAGATCAGCGACGATGCGGCACGCAAGCTCTTCTCCAGAGCGATGGCCCGCTTGGTCTCAATGATGAAATCACGGGGCGTGTCCGGTGGATGAACGCGACTTGGAAGACCTGCTTGCCGAGTTCATCGAGCGCAGAGAATCCGGGGAGTCACTCACCCGCGAGGCCTTTCTCTCGGAGCACCCCCGATGGGGCCCCGACTTGGCGGCGGCTTTGTCCGAACTCGACCGGGCGGAAGCTTTGCTCGGAAGTGAAACGGCCACGCCGCAGGAGCGATTGGGTCCCTGGCGTCTCATTCGCCCCATCGGCCGGGGTGGGACAGGTGTCGTCTTCCAAGCGGAGTCGGTCGAGCAACCCGGCAGCGTTGTGGCGCTCAAGGTGCTTTCCATGGCCGCCGGGTTGGATCGCCGCGCCGTTACCCGATTCAAACGCGAGGGTGAGGCGCTCGCTCGCCTGAACGATCCGCGCATCGTTCGTGTCCTCGAGACCGGGGAGTCCGGGGGGAATCTATGGATCGCCATGAGTCTCGTCGACGGGCGCCCGTTGACGCGAATTCTCGAGGCAAAGGGCGACGCGTGGCGCGAGCTTCCCGGGTCGGGGGAGCGCGAATGCCGGGTCGCACGCTGGGTGGCTGAGCTCGCCCGCGCCGTCCACGGAGCCCACGAAGCAGGACTGTTGCATCGCGATATCAAGCCCAGCAACGTGATGCTCGATGGCGAGGGGCGTCCCGTCCTGCTGGATTTCGGCCTCGTGGGTGACGACGCGGCCGCAACCTTGACCCGCACCGGCGACATTCTGGGGACTCCGGCCTACATGGCCCCCGAGCAGATTCGCGGCGAGACCGTCGACCGTAGGACGGATGTCCACGCCCTTGGAGTCCTGCTCTTCGAGCTACTGACCGGACATCGGCCGTGGAGCGGACCGGACCCCCTCGGAGTCATGGAAGCCATCCAATTCCAGCCTCCGCCGTCTGTGCGATCTGAGACCCCTGGCATCTCCCGGGGGATGGAGGGGCTCGTGCGGGCGGCTTTGGCGGTGGACCCGGAGGACAGACCCTCCGATGCCCTCGCGTTTGCGGAGGATCTGGAGCGGTTGGCGTCCGGCGAGCGACCTCGGATGACCGGGCCGCCATGGTGGCGCCGGTGGCGGCCGTCACGTCGGCAAGGGATCGCCATGGTGGTGCTCATGCTGGCCATCGCCGCCGGGGTCTTGGTCGAGTCGCTCGGCCGGAAGAGCTCGACATCGTCCCGCCCGGATCTCTCCCTCGATGATGCTTTGATCAGTTGGTTGGACGGTCGCGAGGACGAGGCCAGGTCACACATCAAGCGGCTTCTTGACGCGGGGAATGGCGGCCCCGAAGCCGATGTCCTCATGGCGAGGCTCAACGGCTCGATGCCCCCGGACTTCACAGGTTCCGCATGGGAAGACCTCTCCGTCGCGGAGCGACTGAGACTGGAGGGGCATGCGTCGGAGGCGATCGCCGCCTATCTGCGCTGCATCCAGCGACAGCCTCAATCCGTGCTTCCCGGTCTCCTTCTCGGCCTGCAGGCTCTCGATGAGGAACGACTGGACATCGCGGAAAGGGAGCTCGACTTTGCCGTGCGACGCATCCCCGGATCGGGAGCGCTTCGGAGGTTGAAAGCCAAGGTCCAATACCGCCGAGAGGAGTACGCGGCATCCGTCCGCACTCTCCGCTTGGCTCTCGAGAATGCGCCCGGTGATCCCGACCTTCTGCGTGACCTCGCGAGAGGTCTTTACATGGCGGGAAGGTTCGAGGAGGGGCTGGAAGTCGCCTGGAGGGCCGTGGACGAGGTTGGGAAGGAGGGGGAAAAGGGGCTCGTCGTTCTGGCCGCGCTCCTGGATCGGAACCAACGGCACGACGAAGCCGAGCGGATCCTGCGCTCCCTCGTGACGCGTCATCCGAAATCAGTTTCGTATCGCTACAATCTTGCCGTCTGTCTGGACTATCAGCACCGGAGCGACGAGACGCGGCAGATCTTGGAAGGCATTCTGGACGAGGATCCCCAGCATCTGGATTCCCTGATTCTGCTGGCGAACCTGCATGCGGGGGCGAATTCCGAATTCTGCCAGGGATGCAGGGACTTTTACCGAAGGTTTCCCCAGTTGCTGGACGCCCGCAGGGCAGAAGAGTACATCGCCCGGGCGTTTCGTCGATTGGGGGGACGAGTTCCCCGTGCGCAGGAAATCCTCATTCGGCTCACGCGCCGTATCGGTCGGGAGGAAGCGATGCAAAGGGTCGTTGACGAGATCGCCGAGAAGGTGAGGGAGCGGTACGGGAGTACGAGCGAAGGAGCGAAGCGGCTGGCCCGTCTGCGCGAGGCTCGCGTGGCTCTCGACGTTCCTCGCCAGTGAAGGACGTACTGGGGTTTTTCGGGGCAAGTTCGCATAAACTGTCGCCATGAAACGCATCATTCACATACACGGTGTCCCCATGGACCTGGGGGCCAACCTCCGCGGAGTGGACATGGGGCCATCCGCTCTGCGTATTGCCGGGCTCGTCCCGGCGTTGGAAAAGCTCGGGCACCAGGTGAGCGATCACGACGAATTGGGAATCCGAAGTCGTGTCGCCCTCCAGGTCAAGGACACGACCGCGAAGTACGTGGACGAAATCGCTCTCATCTGCGGTCGCCTCTGCGGGGAGGCCGAAAGGTCGCTCGCGGCGGGGGCGTGCCCCGTGTTCCTGGGAGGGGACCACTCGATCGCCACCGGAACGATTGCCGGCGTCTCCCGCCACTTTGCGGAGCAAAACGAGAAAGTTGGGCTCATCTGGTTCGACGCGCATGCGGACATGAATACTCCGGAGACGAGCCCGTCCGGGAACGTCCACGGCATGCCGCTGGCCACACTCTTGGGATACGGTGTCGGGGCCTTGGTGAACGTCGGAGCACCAGGCCCCAAGGTGGACCCCGCGAACGTCTTCGTCATCGGTGCGCGAGACATCGACGACCACGAGCGCGACATCATCGCGAAGGCCGGCGTCAAGATCTTTTCAATGAAGGAGATCGATCTCGTTGGAATGGCCGAGGTGACACGGCGTGCCATCGAAGGCGCTTCCCGAGGGACTGCCGGCATCCACCTGTCCTTTGACATCGACGGACTCGATCCCGAAATCGCTCCGGGCGTGGGGACGCCGGTAAGAGGGGGAATCAACTACCGCGAGGCCCACCTCTTCATGGAGTTGCTGGCCGACACGGGCCTTCTCACGTCGATGGACGTGGTGGAATTGAACCCCGTCCGCGACGTTGCGAATCGCACGGCGGAGCTCGTCGTCCATCTGCTTCAGAGCGCCTTTGGACGTCGAATTCTATGAGTTGCGGCGGGGCGTGGAGATTCGACAAACCTCTTGGCATTCCTGTCGCGATTCGCCATGCTCTTCCCGTGCCTCCCGTCCCTGGATGATTGATGGACCGTTACACTCGAGAAACCGCATGCTGGCTTGACCTGCGTTTCGATCGGCAGGCCTACGATTTCATGGGCAAGGCCTATGATCCGTATCAGCCCCTGTTCGGCTTGCGGACGGAGGATTGGAACGCTGAGCGTTTCCTTATGGTGTCCCGCTGGGCCAGATTGCTTTCCCTCCTCGAAGGCCTCCGTCCCGGTTCGTTCTTGGACGTGGGGGGGGCGGAAGGGCTCGTTGCGAATCTCGTCAGTCAAACTCTGGGGATTTCCGCGGTCAGCGTTGACCTCTCCCATCAAGCGGCTCTGAGGGCGAAGGAGTTTTTTCAGCTTCCGACGGCAGCTGCGGATTCGGCCCGACTCCCATTTGCGGACGACGCCTTCGACGTGGTGTTCATGAGCGAGGTCATCGAGCACTTGGCTCATCCCGTCCGCAGTCTTCTCGAGGCCCGTCGCGTCGCTCGACTCGCCGTCATCGTGACGACGGAGGCCTTTGCCGGGGACGAAGCGGCCAGGCAGGAAGAGCTGGACGAGCGCCGCCTTTCACCCCACATGGACCGGAGCATCTTCTGCGAGGGAGATTTCGCGAAAATCCTCGCGCCGTGGCGCATTCTGACGGGGAACCAGTGTGCAAGACTCCCCGAGTCCATTCCCGGCGATCCCGCTCAGCGAGAAGCTGTGTTTGCCGATTCCCTGGCCGTGCACGAGATTCGTTGGCCGTCCCACGGAATCATTGCCGTGGGACTTGCTGACGATGTCGAGCCGCCATCCAACTGGTTCTCCATGAAGACGCTGAGGAGCCTTCTCCAGCGGCTCGAACCTCACGAGGCGCCGGCGGCGGTGCTCGACCCCGACGAGGCGATGGATGAGGAATCTCTGCGGATGTTGCGTTGCCCGACTTGCCAGGGGGAACTGTCGCGCGATGGGCCGCGGAAGATCCACTGTTCCGGCTGTGGCGCGGAGTATCCCGTCTACGCGGGAGTGCCGAAGATGCTGACTCCACCGGATGCCCCATTTGCCGAAACGCTACGATCCAAGCTGGAGCGGGAATCTCCCGGGCTCTCGGCAACGGATCTGGATGATCTTCTTTCTCTCTCGGAGCGCCTGCGATTCGAGCTTCCGGAGCCCTTGCGGGCCACGTCGTTCCTGAAAGGCGACGCGGCTGGGTGGGAGTTTCAAAACGCCTTGAGAGTCGATGACGAACACGAGGGCGGAGGCGTCGTCGTGCGGGCGACGGATCGCGATCCGATGCTGCTGTCACCACGACTGAGAATCCCGCTTTCTCGGTTGAAGCGCGTCAAGGTGCGTGTCGCTTGCGCGGAGTCGCAGGAGGCTTCCGAGTTCCTTCAGATCTATTTCTGGAGTTTGAAGAAGCCGGTTTGGTGGGAGCTCGGATCAGCGATTGCCGAGTATCCGACCGACGGCGTCGAGCGGGAGATCGTCTTGGATATTCCCCCGCATTTTCACGACATCCCGGACGACGAACTCATCCGACTGCGGGTTGATCCGGGCCATGGACCCGGTCGATACGCGATCCGATGTCTCGAGTTGCTCACGGAATGATCGATGCTCGGTATCCCACCGGGATCATTCTCTGCTTCGGATGATTCGTCATGACATAGAAGCGTCCGACGGCCCGACGCACTCTCCGCACGGGCTTGATCGTGACGTCCACGCGATACTTCTTCCCGGCCTCGATTTCCTGGATGGTGGAGCTGATCTGTTTATCCGTGCAGACGATCTTCTTGATTTCGAGCGGGGTTCCATCCGTGCACTCCACCGTGACCGATACGGTCTTGCTCTGGCCCGACGGGACGGCACCGAATGAAACCCGGTCGGGAGAGATCCTGACCGGTCCCTGAACACGGGCGCTCACGGTGAGTTGGTCGAGCTCACGGATCTTGCATCGCATTCGCACCTGGACCGCGCCAACGAAGGTCGAGGTGGGAAGCTTGGGGCCCAGGCGCACATGGACAACGTACCCGTGTTCGCCGTCCACGTCGCCAAAAGGCTCCGATCGGGCCTCCAGGTGCCCCGACGTCGTCTGCACGCGCGCCAAGGGGATAGCGTGTCCGGGCAGAACATGGACGCGAAAGGTCAGCTCGGGCGTCGCTCCCTCCTCGACGACCCCGAAATTCAGGCTCCGGGTCGAGAGCCACCACAGGGGCTGAACGGTTCCCCGCACCGGAAACATGACCTTCGTCTTTCCGTCGGCGTTGCTCTCGATGTACACGTACTTATGGATCTTCCCGGAGACCCGGCCGGTGTTCAGTGAGAGTCTTAGTTGCGTGGACGTGCCGGGGGCGATCGTCCGAGCGTCGATCTTTGCGCCGACACATCCGCAGGTCACGCCGACCTTCTTGATGACGAGATCGGCGTCACCAAGGTTCTTCACGACGACGGTCTTCTTCTCGACCTCACCCTGCAACCTGTCGCCGAAATCCCATTCCTTGGCGTCGAGTTGAATGACCGCCTTCTGAGCGAGGCCGGGGGTGACGAGAAGCAGGGCGCCGACGAGCGCTGGGAGTAAACGGTGCATGGCATGGGACCTCCGGGGCATGGTCTTATCTTAGAAGCCTCGGCCGCGCGGACAAAGCGCTGGCGAAACAAGCGGCCAGGCTCCCCCCCAGGTCAGAGGAGATCCTCGATGTCGACGCGCGGCCGTTTCCGGGCCGCCAAGGCCTCCTGGATTGCTCGGGGGTGAACGTGGATCTCCTCCACGGCCTCCCGGGCGAGAGCGCGCCGGGCCGCGTCGTGGATGGAGTCCGCTCCGATTCCTTCGAGGTCGTAGACTTGATCTGGGCGGCCGCATTTCGAGAACCTACGGCAGCCGAGGGCCACCTGATGAACACCGAGGAGGCTTCCGATATTGTCGAGGAGACCCGGCTCTCCATCCACGACGGTGACGATGGGAACGCGGGAGGTGCCCATCGCCAGCAGGTCGACGGAGCCGGGGGAGTGGGGGAGGGGGCGCACATGGAGGCCCGCAGGAAATCCCAGTCCTCTCCTCAGGTGGCGGTAGTCCTCCAGACGGCCGAGGGCTCCCGCCAACAGATCCGGCGACGTCACGACGTAGACGTCGGCGAGAACGCCGTCCTCCTCCAGGCGTGAGGCGGCCTCGAGAGCTTCCGGCACGACGGCCCCCATGGCGAAGATTCCGACGACGTTGTCTCCCGGCTCGTAGTCCTTGGCTCCGCTCCGATCGACCAGTCGATACCCCCCGGAAAGGACGTCCTTGCGAATGCGATTGCGAATGGCGTCGTCCGTCCACCCTGCGAAGTCCGGTCGTTTCCGCAGGTGGCCTAGGAAAAGCTCCTGGTCGATCGTGCGGGTCACGCAGCGCAACAGGACGCCCCGCCTGCCCTCGTCCCTTCCGTCGAACCGGCGGGCCAGCGTGTCCGCGAGAATCCACTCCAACTCCTCGCAAAACGCCGGTTCCCATGTGATCAACCCGGGAAGCTGCAGATCGGATTTCCATGCGTGCTGAGCGCCTTCGAAGGACAGGGTGACTCCCGACGGCGTCCCCACGATCAGAAACGCGGCGTTCCAATAGAGGTCATAGAACAGCTGATCGAGGGCTCGTTTGATGAAAAAATCATAGATCGTGAGCATGGGCATGAGGGGGGAGCCCATGAGTTCCCCCGTGCGTCCGAACGCGCCCATGGCCGACATGGCGGCGCCCTCGGCGATGTCGAACCGCAGATGGAATCCTGATCTGTCGTGTCGGGGTGTGAGATCCGGGCGTCTCGGAACACAGGTCGGCGTCGATGTCCAGGCCCCCCGGATTCCGAAGACCCGGCCATTCATGGCGAAGCCCGTGTTCGTGCTGGTGCCGACATCGGGGCTCAGGCTCACGCACCGCTGGGCGATCCGGAGCCATGCGCGCTCCTTCTCCGAGACGGCGTCGGGGTTCGAAAGAGCCAAACGAGCCAACTTGGAGATGACCTGGCCCCACATCCATTGCGTATGAGTCCGGGAGTGGAGAGTGAGGTCGATGCCGAAGTCATCCGGCCACTCGGCAGGAAGTTCTTCGCGGACTTTGTCGTGAGTCGCCGTCGATTTCGCCTCCAAAGACTCCAAGCCCGTGCGAAGCTCGCTTCCCCGCTCCTCCAAGAGAACGGCCTCCAGGCTGCCCTTTGGAAAGGTCTCATAGGGATCTTCGGGATGAAGCCCCCTCGCTTCCAGAACCTGGGAGAGTTGGTTTTCCTTGAGAAGGAGAGAGTGATTTCCGGGGTCCGCGGCGATGGGGAGGCCCCATCCTTTCAGCGTATGGGCGATGACAAGCGTCGGGCGGGCGTCGTTTCCACGGGCCTCGTGGAGCGCGGCGGCGACGAAGGACAGATCATGACCGCCCAGATCCCGGACGAACTCGAGGATGATCTCGTCTCTGAGCGTCGACAGGAGGGACTCGCTGGACGGGTGCCGAGCGATCAGCCACGCTTTGGCTTCGGCCCCGGAGGAACATCGCAAGAGGTCTTGCAAGCCTCCGTCCCCCAGGTCCCGTTCCATGAAGCGGCGAAGAGCCGCGCCCCCTTTCCTGTGGAAGATCCGCCTTCGCAAAGACCCATGGCGGAGATCGATGACGTCCCAACCGTGAGCGTTCGCCATCTTGGACATGCGTCGCGCATCATCACCGTCGTAGACCTGGGGATCCGGGAAGCGATCGCCATCCAGACTTTGCCGATTGTAGTCGACGATCCAGGTCACCCGCCCGAGTCGCCGCTCAGCCGCCTCGGCGAGGACTTCGAGAAGAGAACCTTCGCGAAACTCCGCGTCTCCGATCAGCGCGAAGCAGTGACCCTTCGATGGGACTCCCAAGTCATGGGACTCGAGCCAGTCCTCGGCCAACGTGAGATACAGTCCCGCGGGGGCGGGCAATCCGACGGAGCCCGACGGCAACATACGGGCGTGGTCGGGGTCCGAGGCCGCGTGATAGCTTTGGAGAACCGGCTCCCCCTTCTCGGAGAACGCCCTCAAACGATCCAGTACCTCTGCGGACTGCTCGAAGGTCATCCACCCCCCTGAAGCGTCTCGAAAAAGGCCCAAGTGGTGGTGAAGAACGTGATCCATGGGGGACGCATGGGGTTTGCCCGCAATCCAATCCTCGGGGCGACGGACGAGCAGGTGAAGAGCCCCGAGAATGTGGGCGGAGCTTGTGCACGCGGCGGGATGCCCTCCAGCTTTGGGGTCATGGGGGCGGGCGTCCGACCGGTGGTTGGCACGATGGATCATCCATGCGACCTGCGCGATGGCACGGTCGATGATCCGTTCGGCGAGGAAAACGTCGGAAGTGGTGTTCAAGCTAGGCGTCGTCCGGGGGCTCGCAGTACTGACGAATCGTCTGCAACACCAACATGGATTCCGTCCTTTCGACGGCAGGAAGGGAGAGAATCTCGCGAGTGAGGAATTGCTCCAGGGACTCGACGTCCTCCGTGGCGACATGGGCCACGAAATCGACGCCGCCCATCACCTTGTAGCAAGAGATGACCCGGTCAATGTGGCGGATGCCCTCGAGGAAATCGTCATACTCCTGGTTGGTGTGCGTCTTCAGGCGAATGGTCACGATGGCGTGGAGATTCTGACCCAACGCCGCCGGATCGATCCGTGTGCAGTACCCGCGAATGACCTTGTTCTTTTCGAGGCGACGGACGCGCTCCAAGGTGGCGGACTCCGAGAGCCCCACGATCTTTGCGAGCGCCGCATTGGAGAGCCGGGCCCGGTAGGCCAGCGTATCGAGGATCAGTTGATCGGTTGCGTCCAGCGTCCGTCCCGTTTGTCTTGTGCGTGCCACGGCCGGTCTCCGATTCTGTTCTCTTTGTGAGACCAACGCAGAAAATTCTGTTTGCTTTCGCTCCGATACCCAAACCCGAGGAATTTGTTTTTCAATCCGGTCTCAAGCGTGGATTATTCGAGATCCAGGCCGTGGGGGGACGCTGGAGCGGCAGCTCCGCAACAGGACGGATGAGGCTCAGCGATTCCGGGTCCGAACGTCCTTCTTCGCGGGAGGAGGAATGGGGCTGGCTTGCCGGAGCCCCTGGGAGAAGGTCGTCAATCCCGTGAGCAACGCCTCCTTGGCGGCAGGATTCGGGCCGGCGGCTAGGAAGCCCTTCTTCTTGGCCTCCTCGATCTGGTTTTCCAGGCTCTGTGTCAGCGCAACCATTCGCTCGAAGAAGACCGCCTGTTTCGCCAGCATCGTCTTGTGACGTTCGACCTGGGCGGCGAGTTGCTGGTGGGATGCCTCCATGTCCTTCACTTTCTTCTCGAGGAGCACGACCCGCGCTTCCAGATCCTGTACGGAGAAGCCCTTCGGCGACGCCTGGACCGTGGACAGGGCCAACACACCGACGATGGAGCCGATGATGAGGAATTGAATGCGAGTCATGGTTCTGGACCTCCGTGACAGAGCCTCTTCTGGTGTTTTCATCGGGATTCCAGCTTCGAAACTGAATCTTTTCCCAGACGGAAACGGATCGGCGCGGACGTAACTGGATACGGTCCCCTCGCCAAGTTCGTTTGGAAAGCGGCAGGATACCTATGCAGTGCGGTGCCTCTGGCGGCAAACCGAAAACAGAGGGCTCAGCGACGTCGTGACGTCGCGGGGGCGATACGGGGCAGCGGGGGGGGCGGACTCACCGGCGTGCCTCCATTGCGCCCCAGCTCCATGGATCGGCGCCGCGCCGCCCGGCGCTCGGCCACCCGGCGTTCGGCGTGATCCGGAAGCCCCATGGCATGGCGGCGTTTCGCGAGACGCTCCTCCGGCGTCAGGATCGGCTGGTTCAGGCCGGTGGGGTGGATGTTGGGATTCGAAAAATCGAAAAAGAGGATTTCGGCGGGAACGGCCAAGGCAGCGTCCAGCATCCCGGTCACCGCGGTGTTCACATTCGCCTCGGTCTGCTCCTTGGCTTGCTTCAAGGTACTCACGAGGGGCGTCGTGTCCGCCGAAAGGTTCAGATTCTCACTGATCCCTCCTGGGGCGGCGCAACTCGTCAAGAGCGCGGCGAATAGAGCCTGGACGATCCAGCGCATGGGTTTCCCTTCGTTCATGGATTGCGGGTCATCCTACGCGTCTGCGGGGGCGCGGTCAACGGAGCCCCTCTTCCCACGTCGCGGGCGCCGCGGCGGTTTCAGCTTCCGAACAGCCGACTGTAAAGGCCGCGTGCCCGGCCTGGGTCGTCCGTGCCGCGGACCAAGGCGCGGCCGTCGGGAAAGAGCGTCAGCGTGAGCCCGTCGATTTCCAGATGGAGGACCCCTTCCATGGTCCTGACCCGCCCCAGGCTCTCCAGGCGTGGTGCGAGTTCGCGGAGCGAGCGGCCGAGGGGTTCCCGGGGAACGATCTGGACGACGTTGCGGCCGCACAGTCTCGCGCTCCGGGACTCGGCGCTGCCGGCGAGAAACCTGAGCTTGCGTCCTTGACACGCCGGGCAGTCCGGGGAGGGGAGAGCCGACTCGCCGATGAGGACCGTGCGGAAGGGCCACAACTCGATCGACAACAATCCTCGCCGGAGGGATGGCCGGTCCCCAACCAGCAGTTTGAGGGCCTCGGTGGCTTGAAGGGAGGCCACCAAAGTCGCCACCGGAGGGATGACTCCCCCGGTTTCGCAGGTCTCTTGGGAGCCGGGGGGAGGAGGCTCGGGAAAAAGGCAGGTCAGGCACGGCGTTGCTCCCGGGATGATGGTCGCGGTCATGCCTCGCGCGGCGACGCACGCTCCATAGATCCAGGGGATTCCCAGGTGGATGGCGACGTCATTCAGCAGATAGCGCGTTTCGAAACCGTCGGCCCCATCGAGAATGAGGTCACACTCCTCGAAGACGTCGAGGGCGTTGTCGGGGCCGAGATCCAGGCTCAGGCATTCGATGTCAACGTCGGGATTGATCTCCCGCAGCCGTTTGCGCGCCGCCACGGCCTTCGGGAGCCCGGCGTCGGCATCGGCTTGAGTGTAGAGAGTTTGACGGTGGAGGTTGCTTGGCTCGACGATGTCCCGATCGACGGCAACGAGACGGCCGACCCCGCTGCGGGTCATGAGGTCCGCCAGTGTCGACCCCAGCGCCCCTAGACCGAGCAAGCCCACCGTAGCCTGGCGGATCTTCCGTTGGCCCGCCTCACCGACTCCCGGAAACAGGATTTGTCGCGAGTAGCGCTCGAGAGTCACGGGACGTTCCTCGTCATTGGTTTTTCCAACCCGCTTCGAAGCTCGGGGACGGATCGAGCCTTCCCTCAACGAGTCTGCCACTCTTCCTCAGGCCGCATCAAGGACGCTGCTTGGTGAGATCTTCCCGCTCCTGTAAGGTTCAGGAGCGATCGAATTCAAGGGAGGACGCGTCATGAGTGAGAACAGAATCGGCCCCTTTGCGGTGTTTCGATTGCTGTGGTTTCCCTTTTCGTTGCCCGCCATCACTCTGGGGGCGACGGCTGTCGGCCTGTTTTGGCTCACGAACTTCGGCCTGGCGAAGGTTGCCGAGCCTCAGGGAACGACCGACCAGATGATGCTTCTTTTCTTCGCCAACCTTCGGAGCTGGGTCATGAGCTTTTCCCTGGCCTTTCCAGAGAAAAGAGGCGTGTTCGCGATCCAAAGCGGGGTGTTTCTGCTCCTGTGGGCGTATTTGGGGGTGGCCATGGCCCGTTGCGCCGCGGTTCGGTTGTCCAGGGACGAGTATGTGGGCTTGGGCGAGTCCCTGAGATTCGCATCCCGTCATTTTGGTTCGGCTCTCCTTTATCCCTTCGTTCTCGCACTGGTCGTGGGCGTCGTGTTCGCGGTGGAGGGTTTGCTCGGCCTGGCGATGCAGATCCCCTGGCTCGGTACCGTTTTCTACCTCTTCTTGCCCTTGGCCTTCGGCCTGACCCTGTTGAATCTGATCGTGAGCTGGACCGGCATTGTCGGTCTGGGGCTCGTGTCGGGGGCCCTGGCCGTGGAGCGCAAGGGAACGCTCGATGCGTGGGGGAAGTCTCTCAATTACATTTTCGCTCGTCCCATCCACGTTCTGCTCTCCCTTGTCGTGATGAAGATCGTTCTCGTCGACGTGCTCGTCCACTACTTGATGGAATTGAGGATGCTGCATGCGTGGACGGCGTCCGCTCTCTGCGTGTTTCACGCCGGCTCGACGTTCCAAGGGGTCTTGCATGGCAGCCAGGCACTCGAAGGGATCGACAGAGTCGACGGATGGCTCTGGAGAGCCTTCTCCGTTGCTCTTTCGATGGGGATCCTAGGCTGGATTCTGTCACTCCTCATGGCGGGCATGACGGGGATGTTCCTCATTTTGCGTCACGACGTGGACGGCATCGATGTTGCGGACATCGAACTCGCCTCGACCGATGAGGACCCCGATCCAACTCCGGTTCAGTCACCTGGAGACTGAATTCTCGTAACGCCTTCCGCAAAAAAAAGACCCCGCCGGTGGGGGCGGGGTCTCATGGATGAATCCTCGGGCGAACGATCAGGTCTCGTAGTTGATCGTCACCGAGTCCACGTTGGGAAGGACGTCGCTCAGCGTCGAGGCGGGAGGCGGCGGATAGGTCAACGTGATGATGATCTTGAAGAACCGGTACCCGTCCAACACGTCTAGCTGACTCAAGGGGGTCGGACTGGACATGAGCGGGGTTCCGTCCGCGGCCATGGCGGTCGTGGCCGGGTTGCCGGGGGAGGTGGGGTCCTCGGCGATGCCGACCACCTCGACCGTGACCGTGGCCGTGGCGATCGTTCCCAGGTTGATGACGGCGCTGCCGGAGGTGTAGTCCGGACTCGCGGAGCCCGTATCGATCGGAAGCGATTCGGCCACACCCGTCAGGCCGCCGCTTCCGAGCGAAAGCAGGCTTCCGACGAACTCCCCGGTTGCAATGACCGCGTTCGTGGCGAGGACGCTCATGAAGTTGACGGAGCCGTCTTGAAGTTGGAGAACGCCGTCACCGCCGCGACCACCGTCGCCGTTCAGGGTGGAGCTGGGTGGGTTCCCGCCGCTGCCGAAGGCTCCCCGTGCGGAGAGGATCGGGCCGATGCCGAGGTTGATGTCTCCGAAGGCTTGGAGGATGAGAGAGCCCCCAGAACCTCCAGCACCCTTACCCGCGAACACGCCGCCCGCGTTGCCGCCGTCGCCGCCGTCGACGCGGAGCTGGCACGCGGTTCCGATGGTGATGTCCTGGCCCGCGGAAATCCGGCAGGCGCCGCCGCCGCCGCCGCCGGCGCCGCCGGGGATATGCGTCGCCACGTTCGCCGCCACGGTCACTCGGTCACCGCCCGCGCCGCCGCCGCTGCCGCCGATGGCCTTCTGGAGGGGCGGGATCATCGCAAGAGGAATGGGGCCCGGCTGTCCGGGAGGCGGAGCGCCGCCACCCATCCCGTCGTTGCCGAGATGGGGCTCACCCGCCGTGGCGGCCGTGAAGGTGAAGCTGGGAGACGGAGCAGGATTCGCTCCGCCGTAACCCCCGAACGAGCTCGCCGTGCCGCCGCCGCCGCCGGCCGCCGCATCGTTGAAGTTCGGCGCCGCGCCGATCGCGCCGCCGCCGCCGCCGCCGTACAGGGGATTGCCGGGAGATGTGTTGACCTGATCGCCCGGCAGATTGGGATCCGTGGCGGAGATATGACCGCCCTCTCCCGGGTTGCCTGCTGGAGACGCCGTGCCGTCCGTGTTGGGAGAGGCGATGCCTCCGGCTCCGGCGCCGGGTCCGCCCCAACCTCCCAAACGGTTAGAGGAACTGGACGGTGGGGCCGTGCCTCCGCTCGCACCGGGGCGGCCATTGCAGATGATCTGAGCTCCATCGAGGATGTCAACGCCCGCTTGCGATCTCAGACGAATGGCGACGTTGCTTTCTCCCGGTGCCACGTCGGTCGTACTCATGAAGCTGATCATGACGCCGAAGTTGAGGGGGTCGCCGATGGTGAGATCCGTGAAGTTGTAAATGCCGGGGTCGTTCGTCGGCGTCATGTCGGTGTTGATGGTGACCGACGTGTTGAACATCCCCATGCCGTCCGTGCCGTCGCCGACGATCTCGAGAGGGAACGTCGCGCTCACGTTTCCGTTGCCGTCCCACGCGGCCTCGCCCGTGATGGGCCCCCGATTCGTCGTGGTGTCGAAGTTTTCCACGAAGGTCTGGGGCATGGGGTTCATGTTGTTCTGAACTGTGAAGAGCAACGTTCCCGCGGGGACCGTGAGAGCCTGGCCACCCAAGTCGGCCACGCCGTTGAAACGCACTTCGTAGACGTCGCCATCCCCCACGGGGAGGGTCGTCGTGATCTTGATGCGCGAGACGTTCTCACCGGGGATGAACCCGAATTGGGTGAATTCGATGGTTCCGGCCTGCGGAATCGGGTTGTTGGGGTTCGCCGTCGTGTTGACCAGGAACACCGTGTTCTGGTTCACGGTGGTGGGTTCGAGGGCTTGATCCACATCGATGATGATCTGAGATGACGAAGGTGTGAATGCGATGGCGCTTTGACTCGTGAGCGGCGCGGTCGCGTCCATGGCGGGTGTGGTGGCCACGATCGCGGGAGGATTGGGATCGGAATCCGTGAAGGGATTGTCACCCGGCGCTCCGCACGAGACCACGCCGAAGCAGGTCGTGACCGCTTGACTCACCGGCGCGCCTCCCACCTGGATGACCTGGGCGACCCCGCTGGTCTGGTCGGGAACGAAGACCGTGTAGACAGCATTCGGCACCATGCCGGCGTTGCAACCCTGTGCCGGATCGCTGGGGGGCAGAGCGGTGAAATGGACGATCGAGGGGTCCATGGCGTCCACGGAAAACACACCCATGGCGCCCGCGTTGGTCGTGGTATTCACGATCTGAATCGAACCCGCTTGAGCGGGGCCGTCCGGCGGTAGGCTGGACGGATCCACGGGACCGGAAAACTTGATGGACACGCGAGCATTCAGGAACGCTCCCTGGGGACACACGGGTTGGGGGGCCTGGCCGTTGGTGTAAATGGGAGCACCGACGCCCTGGACGGTGATTTCCTCCACCGACCCGCCGCCACCGCCGCCACCGCCGCCGCTGCCGCCGCCACAGGAGGTCATCGCCAAGGCGACTCCCATGACGAGAACGAGACCACGCACAAAAGACAAATTCTTCATGGATCAAAGGACTCCTGTCAGACCCGATGGACTATTTCGTTCGCCACGTCCATCCCCCGTTCTCGGGGACCATTGAATGCCCCTACGAAGAAGCGGACGAATCCGTGATCAGGTGTTCCGCAAAGGACGGACCAGCCGCCCGAACGGCAACGCCTTGGGGTTCCTGATTCCCGCCGGGGCTCCGTCGCACGGCGGAGCTTCGGCGCCATGGACGGGAGTCCCGGGGGACTCCTGTCATGGGCTTCTTCTCGAAGTTCCCTGCAAGGGCGGACTTCCGCAAGTTCGCTCCTCGACGGGGCCGATAATTCTACCCCAGGCCCTGGTTCGCTGCAACGCGGGGCCATTTCCCTCAGC
>DRQF01000170.1 GCA_011369445.1 Planctomycetota bacterium
CGGGAGGCGCTTTGTGCCCGAGGCATCGACGAGCGAGGCCTGGAAGCTGGCCATCGCCGCACCCTCGATTTTCTAAGGCTGCACGGTCGGCCCGTCGGGCGCCGCCGTCTGGCGGGTCTGCTGGGGATGTCGGTCCGGCTGTTCGTGGACGCCGTGGAGCCCTTGCTGCTGGGGCTGGGCCTCGTTTGCGCCACACCACGGGGGCTCGCGATCGCAGGGTTTGGGGAGCGGGTCGCCGAAGGCGGACTCCAGATTTCTCGGGGTTTTCGTACCCGGGCGCCCCGTGCGAGGTATGGGGCGCTCGCCGGCCTCCCCGCATGACTCATGAGGGGCTGAGAGAATTGCTCGAAAGAGAGATCGGCCGGACGACTTCAACCCTGGAGGAGACCCTCGATCGGCCGTAGTCTAACGGAAAGGAGGTCGCAGTATGTCACCCTTCGATCCGATGGAATCCCTGGCGTCGATGCGTCACGAATTCGGAGAGCATGGCGGCGTCAACATGTCGATTGAGACGAGTACGACGTTCACCGTCCTGGACGCCGAAGTCATGCCGGAGATCTTCTCCGGCCAGCGCAGTCCCGAACAGGGCGGGTGCTACCTGTACGGCCGTCACTTCAATCCCACCGTCTATGTGCTGGGCCGCGAACTGGCCGCGCTGGAGGGGGCGGAAGCCGGGTACGCGACTGCGAGCGGAATGGGAGCCGTCATGGGCTCCGTGCTCCAGCATTGCACCCACGGAGACCACATCGTCGCATCCAAGACGCTCTACGGCGGCACGTTCGCTCTTCTCAAGGAGTTCCTCCCCAAGCGATGCGGAATTCGCACGACGTTCGTCGACGTCGGCGACCTGGAGGAGGTCTCCAGCGCCATCGAAGAGCGAACCCGGGTCCTCTACTTGGAGTCGGTGGCCAACCCGACGCTGACCGTGGCGGACATCCCTGCTCTTGCGAACGTCGCCCACGACAGGGGAATTCAGCTCGTCGTCGACAATACGTTCAGCCCACTGATCCTCTCCCCCATACTTCTTGGCGCCGACGTCGTCGTCCACAGCCTCACGAAGTTCATCAACGGCGCCTCCGATCTCATCGGAGGAGCGATCTGCGGGCGCAAGTCCTTCATCACCGAGCTCATGGACCTCCACGAGGGATGCCTGATGCTGCTCGGTCCGACGATGGACCCCAAGCGCGCCTTCGAGGTCAGCATGCGAATCCCTCACCTGGGTCTGAGAATCAAGGAGCACAGTCGTCGCGCTCTCGTTTTTGCCGAGCGTCTGTCGGAGTTGGGCCTGGATGTCACCTACCCCGGTCTCGTCGATCACCCTCAGCACGAACTCATGAGCCGCCTGATGAACCGTGAGTACGGATTCGGAGGGCTCCTCTGCCTGGACGTCCACGAGGCCGCCAAAGCCGACGCGTTGATGGAAACACTTCAAAACCGGGACCGATTCGGTTACATGGCCGTCAGTCTGGGGTACCACCACACTCTGATCTCTCGACCGGCGGCGTCAACATCGAGTGAATTGACGGAGGAGGAGCAAAGAGCCGCCGGAATCCCACCCGGTCTCATTCGCATCTCGGTCGGCTACACCGGTTCCATGGAGCAACGATGGCAACAACTGGAAGACGCGCTTCGGGTGACAGGATTGATCGCGTGACCGGGTCGGGATGGGCGGAAGCCCATGAGCGCACGCAGGCGATTGAACGATGATCCCCATTGCCGGTTCCGTGAGGTCTCTTCGCCCCCCCATCGTGACGATCACTCTCATCATGGTGAACGTCTTCGTGTTCCTGCAAGAGACCCATCTCGCTCCGCAGGCCCTCGAAGCTTTGATCCACCGCTACGGCCTCACGCCCGCGGCCTTCACGGCGGCTTTGGCGGAAACGCCGGGACGGATCGATCTGTGGCTCATTCCCTTCTTTACCTCCATGTTTCTGCACGGGGGGTGGGGACATCTGATCGGCAACATGCTCTTTCTGTACGTTTTCGGCGACGGCGTCGAAAACCGTCTGGGTCACGGAAGATTCCTGCTCTTCTATCTCCTTTCCGGCGCGGGCGCGGCCTCCATGCAAATCGCGATGGCCTCATCCTCGGCGGTGCCAATGGTGGGAGCCTCCGGAGCGATCGCCGGAGTGCTCGGCGCCTACCTAGTGCTCTACCCGACGGCGCGCATCACAGTCCTCGTGCCGATCCTCTTCCTCCCGTTGTTCTTCGACATCCCGGCTGCCTTTTTCCTCCTCTTCTGGTTCGGGCAGCAATTGATCGCCGGGTCGCTGGGCATCGTCGCCCACGGAGTCGAGGGCATGGGCGGTGTCGCATGGTGGGCTCATGTCGGCGGATTCACGTCCGGGATCTTCTGGCTGGGTCTGCTTCTCGATCGTCGTCATCTCGGACATCGCCCGGCACGCTATGATGCCCGGGCCTATCACCCTCATGGATACTGATTGAAAGGGAACGGCTCGTGACGAACGGCATCAGCGAGATCTTCTGGCTCTTCTTCATGATCGCCATGCTCCAACCCGTCCTCAAACAACGGATGCTCATCGCCCAGCGCGTGCGGCTCATGCGCGAATTCGAAAAGAAGAGGTCCTCCCGAGTCATCCTTTTGGTCCATCGGCAGGAGACCATGTCGTTTCTCGGATTTCCCGTGGTGCGATACATCGATATCGATGACTCGGAAGAACTCCTTCGAGCAATTCGCTTCACGTCGGACGACACGCCCATCGACCTCGTCCTGCACACCCCTGGAGGACTCGTCCTCGCGGCCGAGCAGATTGCCAACGCATTGGCGGCTCATACGGCCAAAGTCACGGTGTTCGTGCCTCATTACGCCATGAGCGGCGGCACATTGCTTGCCCTCGCGGCGGACGAGGTCTGCATGGACCCCTTCGCGGTCCTGGGGCCCGTCGACCCGCAACTTGGCCAAAGACCGGCGGCCTCCATCGTGAAGGTGGCGCAGGAGAAACCCATCGAGAAACTCGACGATCAGACCCTGATCGAGGCGGACATCGCCCGCAAGGCTCTCGATCAGATGGAGACCTACCTGCTTCGTCTCCTCACGCCCCGCATGGGCGAAGAGAGCGCCATGAGAATCGTCGACCGGCTTGGAAAGGGGATCTACACCCACGACCACGCGGTCAGCGCCGACGAGGCCCGCGAATTGGGTTTCCCTGTGTCCACGGACTTTCCGGATGAGATCCACCAACTGATGGGGCTCTACCCCCAACCCAAGAGGCGGGAAGACTCGGTCCAATACATTCCCATTCCCTACGGCAAACAGCCCGGCCTCAAGGACTCCTGACCCGTGACGTACTCGAAGCATTCGCGATGAGCCTCCCCTTCGCCCCCCTCGTAGGGATCCTCTTCGGCCTCGTCCAGGCCTTGGGCGTCCTCGCCGCCGTCGAAGCGATCTTCAAGGCACGTACACCTCAAGGAGCCGTGGCATGGTCGATCTCACTGATCTGTCTGCCGGCCCTCAGTCTGCCATTCTACCTGGTATTCGGCGGCAGAAAGTTTCACGGCTACGTCGCGCGGCGCAGGGAATCGCTGGAGCCCTTGCACGCTCTTGCGGACCAAGTCCGCAAGCGAGAGTTGTCACCGAACGTCCGTGGCCTGGACGACCCCGACGAATCGCTCCTCGCTGTCGAGAGATTGGCCCGCATGCCGTTCACCCGGAAGAATTCCGCCCACCTTCTCATCAACGGCGACGCCACCTTCGCAGCCATCCTCGAGGCGATCGCCGAGGCGAACGACTACGTCCTGGCTCAGTTCTACATCATCCACGACGACGGGCTGGGGCGACGATTCCGTGACGCCCTTCTCGCAGCCAGGGGGCGAGGAGTCCGCGTGTACCTCCTCCACGACTCCATCGGGAGCCACGGTCTCCCCTCCGCATACCTGAAGTCCCTCAGATCGGCGGGCGTCAACGTGGCGGCCTTCGGAATGGGTCGGCGGGCCCACCGCTTCCAGATCAACTTCCGGAATCACCGAAAGATCGTCGTCGTGGACGGGCGCACGGCCTTTGTCGGCGGGCATAACGTCGGAGATGAATATCTTGGACTGGACCCCGCTCTCAGCCCATGGCGAGACACGCACGTGGCGATCGAAGGCCCCGCGGCACTCTGCGTGCAGCACGCTTTCCTCGAGGACTGGAACGCCATGTCCAACCAAGAGGTCACCGTGACGTGGACTCCCACGGAGATGCGAGAGGGCCATGAGAACATCCTCATCGTGCCCACAGGACCCGCGGATGAGTTGGACTCCTGCGCCCTGTTGTTCACCCACCTCATCAACCGGGCCAAGAGACGCATCTGGATCGTCAGCCCCTATTTCGTTCCCGACGACGGCGTCATCTGCGCCCTCCAACTCGCCGCCCTTCGAGGCGTCGATGTGAGAATCCTTCTCCCGGCTCGTGCGGACCACCGCCTCGTCTACCTGGCATCCTTCGCCTGTCTCGAGGACACGATTCCCTACGGAATTCGCGTCTTCAGGTACACGAGCGGCTTCTTGCATCAGAAAGTGGTCCTGGTCGACGACGACTTGGCGGGAGTCGGAACTGCCAACTTCGACAACCGTTCCTTCCGGCTCAATTTCGAGATCACAGCCCTCTTCTTCCAGGGCACGATGCCCGGAGCGGTTCGCGACATGCTGGCTTTAGACTTCGAGCGGGCCCGGGAATCTCGACTGGACGAGATTCAAGAGCGCCCCCTGTGGTTTCGCGCGGCCTCACGAGCCGCTAATCTGGCGGCACCCGTGCTTTGAGGAGGTAGAACGATGGGGCATTCCGGTACGACCGAACAGGCGGAGAAACCCGACTCAGCCCGCAAGAAGCGGCTGGCTCTCCTCTCGTTGGCCGCGCTCGGGGTCGTCTACGGCGACATCGGAACGAGTCCCCTCTACGCCTTGCGGGAATGTTTTCACGGCGAGTATGCCATCGAACCCTCCGCCGCGAATGTCCTGGGCGTGCTGTCCCTCATGTTCTGGACCCTCGCAATCGTCGTTTCCCTCAAGTATCTCGGCGTCATGCTTCGGGCCGACAATCGAGGAGAAGGGGGAGTCATCGCCCTCATGGCATTGGCCTCTCAGGCGGAGGGGCGGGGGCGAAAACACGCCTTCGTCCTCGGGCTGGGACTCTTCGCCGCTTCGTTGCTCTACGGCGACGGCATGATCACGCCCGCGATCTCGGTGTTGAGCGCCGTGGAAGGTCTCGAGGGGATCGCCCCCGACGCCGCGGGATTCGTGCATCCCATCACGATCGGAATCCTCGTCGGGCTTTTCCTTTTCCAACGCCGCGGAACCACCGGCGTGGGCGCGCTTTTCGGCCCGGTGACGATGATCTGGTTCGCCACGCTCGCCGTCATGGGGATCGAGCACCTCGCCGAGAACCCGCGTGTCCTCGCCGCTCTCAATCCGTGGCACGGCCTGGATTTCCTGTTTCGCAACGGACGCATCGGATTCATGGTCCTGGGCGCCGTCTTTCTCGTCGCCACAGGAGCGGAGGCCCTCTACGCCGACCTCGGCCACTTCGGGAAGAAACCCATCCGGCTCGCCTGGTACGGGCTGGCCCTCCCGTCTCTCCTGTGCAACTACTTCGGGCAGGGATCCATGCTACTCAGAGACCCGGCCCTCGCGTCGGATGTCTTCTACTCCATGGCCCCGGAGTGGTTTCTGACGCCTCTCGTGATCCTGGCCACCTTGGCCACCATCATCGCGTCGCA
>DRQF01000171.1 GCA_011369445.1 Planctomycetota bacterium
ATCCAGCTCCAGGGGTCGGCGTCGAGGAGGCGGTCGCGGAGGATGGGATCCCGCCAGGCGAGGGTGAGATGGGACGCCCTCGGCGAGGACGTGAGCCAGGCGGCAAAGGCCGACCACTCGGGGCGCGCGAGGCCCAGACCCGCGTCGAGGAGCCAGCGGCCGCAGGTCGGCGTCGGTGCTACGGGAACCGTGAGTCGACTCAGGGTGAGGATGAACGAGTTCATCGACGCGGACGGCGTTCCCTCGAAGACCACCTGAAGGTCGTCGTCGATGCGAGAGGGCGCCTCGGCGCCCAGCAAGCGCTGGAGTTCGGGCAGAAGATGGCGGCGCAGCTGCCGGGCCCGGCGCTTCAATGCTTCTGTTTGCGGATCGACGGAGCCCTGCCGCGCGGCCTCCTTCTCGGCCTCGAGAAGCTTTCTCAGGTTCTCCTCCAGAAGATCGAGTTCGATGTTGCGGCGGATCTTCGTCTGGAGGTGAGACTCCAGGTTTCTGCCGTTCTCTTCGAGGGCGGCCTGCCAATCCTTGGCCAGGGCGAGGACCGCGCGGGTGGTGCGAACGAGCGGCGCGGCCGGGGCGTCGTCGTCACCGCTCGCGACGTCGCGCAGAGGACGGTCGAGGGCTTCGCGCAGCTTCCGCGCCATCGCCAACTCCCGCGGCGTGTCGATGAAGGGCGCCAACGCCGTTTCGATGTCCAGCTTCTTCTTGCGCTCGCGCAGGCTGTCCGCGATCCGCCGCAACGTATCCGGCGACGTGTCCTTGGGATCCACCGTGACGCCGAGACGCCGAATGAGGTTCCGCGCCTTCTCCTTGAAGCGGTTCCGACGGGTGCGCAGAGCACGCGCTTGACGGGCGACCTTCATCAATCGCTTGAAGTGCAGGAGCCAAGCGACGGCGATGAGACCGAGCGTGCCCAAGGCGAGACCCAGCCCCAGCTTGAGAAGGTTCTTCTCTCCGAGCTGATGACCGAGGGCGGCCAAGCCGGCGGCGGCGACGATCAAGACGACGACGATGGCCTTCAAGGTCTCGTTGCTGCGCCGGGTCTCCGACTTGCGAATGGCCTTCAGTTCCCGGTCGAGTTCTTCGACTTCGTTCGCGAGATTGTCGGCCTCGTTGAGAAGCGACGTCGGGATGGCCGTGATGCTGCTTTGGCTCTTCAGCTCGTCCATGGCTTGGGCCTGCTCGATGCGGCGGTCAAGGAGCCGAATGTCCACCTCCCGGCATTCCTCGAGGCCTTCGAGCACATCGCCCAGGGCGGGCGGGTCGACGGGTGGCGGCGCGGCTTCATCCGATTCCGAGACGAGTTCGTCCAGGCGCGCCTCGATCTGGGCCCGTCTTTGCTGGAGGGCCCGGGTATCCACCCGGGTGTTCGACGGAGGAAGGGTCCGAAGGACGTCGGCTCGGAGCGCTTTGGTGAGAGAACTCGGGCCCGCGGCAATGAGGTCGCCGCGGACATCGTGCGTCCAGTTGGATTCGAACTCGGAGCGTCCTGTACCGAAGAGGAACTGACCCGGTTCTTTGCGCTCGAGATCCTGAGGCGTCCCGCCCACCGTGACGGCGGCCTTGCCGGAACTCAGATCACGGGTGACTTCGACAGCGGGGACGGAATCGAGGACGAGCCGTCCCGTTCTCCAGGGAGAAACGCTTCCTCGGGCGCGGCCGAAGAGAATGTCCGGCACGATGTGCTGGGACACTTCGGCGCCGTCGAGTTCGCCATCGTCGAAGACGTGGAGGCCCCCGGAAGGGAGGGAAAGGCGGACTTCCCGGCCCATGGCGTCCTGGAGAATGAGTTCCCGGATTCCGCGGATCTTCACCGGATTCCCTCTGTCGTTCTTCATCTCAGGCTCCTCATGGCTCGAGCCCGAAGACGGGCCTCACATCGTTCATCGACGAGAATCGCCCCAAGCTTGAATAATCTTCCACGGATTTCCGCGGATGAGAGGGGGCGCCGGTTGATCATGCATCGGGGACGGTGAGAATGGGCCATGCTCGAAGGCCGTGAACTTCTCGATGTGGTGCTGGCCCTGGCGGGCGAACAGGGACTCACCCTCGGCGCGGCCGCGCCCATCGAGGCCGCCCAAGACGAGCGATTCTCCGAGTGGCTCGAGCGAGGCTTCGAGGCCGACATGACCTACATGAGCACCGGGGCGCCCCAGCGGCTCGACCCGGCGAAGGCCTACGCTCCCTACGTCTCGATCATCACGTTTCTTCTGCCCTACGAGACGGCCCGCCCCGAGCCCTCGCCGAAGATCGGGAACATCGCTCGTTACGCCTTGGGGGACGACTACCACCGGGTGGCCAAGAGGAAGCTTCACGCGGTCCTCGACGCTTTGCGGGAACGGGACGCGACCCTCGAGGGACGGGCTCTCGTCGACACGGCGCCTCTTCTCGAGAAGGTGGCGGCAGCGCGCGCGGGGCTGGGATGGCAGGGTAAGCACAGCAACCTGATACGGCAGGGGGAGGGGAGTTGGTTTCTCCTCTGTGAGATCCTCCTCAATCGTCCGCTCCCCGCGTCACTGCCCGCCAAGGATCGTTGCGGCGTCTGCGTGCGCTGCATCGACGTCTGCCCCACGCGGGCGATCGTGGCGCCCTACGTGGTCGACAGCCGCCGTTGCATCTCCTACCTGACCATCGAGCACCGAGGTTCGATTCCAGAGGAGTTTCGGGCCGCCATCGGGAATCGCATCTTCGGCTGCGACGACTGCCAAGAGGTCTGCCCGTGGAATCGGCTGGCCGACCCGAAGCCCCTGGAGGAGTTCCGTAGACGCCCCGGTCTGCGCGAGCGTACTCTTGTCGACTGGATGGTCATGGACATCGAGGCCTGGCGCCGGGCTTTCCGGAACTCCGCCGTCAAGCGGGTCAAGTTCGAAGGCTTCAAGCGCAACGTGGCCGTGGCGCTTGGGAACTCCTCGGACGCCGCGGCGATTCCCGTGCTCGAAGCGCAGCGCGCCCACGAATCGCCTCTCGTCCAAGAGCACATCGACTGGGCGTTGGACCGTCTGCGATCGGAGGGTGACTAACTCCTCGTGGCGCGCCAGTCCTCCGGGCGATCGAGGTCGCGGAGGATGCCTGGGTTCTCGACGGGCACGTGGAGAATGGCGTCGCCCTGAGCGCGCACCACGTCGCGCAGCGATCGGTCGTCGCCAAGATCCAGGACTTCGTCGAAGAGGGTGCGGTGGAGGAGAAGGGGGTGACCTCTTCGGCGATCGTGGGTCACCACCGCCACGAGGGGGCGGGGTTCGTCCTCCCGGCGCCAGGCTTCCAGCAGGCGGTCCACGTCCTCTTGCCTCACGAGGGGCAAGTCCACGGGATGAATGAGGACGGCTTCGACTTCTGCGTCGAGGGCCCGCAGGCCGCATTGAACCGATGAGAGTTGGCCCCGGCGCCAATCCGGGTTGTGGACGGTCTGGAGGCCCAGGGCATGGGCTTCGCGGCGGACGAGATCCGCGGCGAAGCCCGTCACCACCCAGGTCGGACCGTCACCGATGGCAAGCTCGGCGATGCGCTCGAGCGCGCTCTTTCCGCGAATGTCCAAAAGCGCCTTCACGGCGCCCCCCATCCGCCGGCCTTCGCCGGCGGCGAGGATGAGCCTCGCCGTGCGACTCACGGCAGGGGCTCGGCGGCGAGTTTCCGGAAGATCTCCTTCGCCGATCCCGCTCGGGCGGCGCGGGTGTACGAGCGCAGAAACCGCAGACGATCCTTGACGGTGAGTTCCCCGTAGACGGGCAGATCCCTGACCATGCGCCGAAGGTTCTTGATGCGCACCTCCTCGTTGATCCGCTTCACGTGCTCGACGCCGTCGAGATCGATGAGCCAGATCTCGCCTTCCGTCGTCGCCAAGAGGTTCGAGGATTTCAGATCGCGGTTGGCGAAGCCCGCTCCGTGAAGACGGCCGATGAGCGAGCCCGCTCCGCTGAGGGCCCGGCGACGGTGGGGGGCGTTGCTGCCGTTCCACTGGCGGAGGGCCTCGCCGCCCTCCATGACTTCGGGCACCTCTTCGACGAGAAGGTAGGAGGAATGAATGAGTCCCAGCGTGCTCCGGTCGGCGAAGGCGACGGCCCGCGGCGTGCGGATGCCCATGATCTCCAGGGCGTAGGCTTTTTGGAAAGCGCTGCGGGCTCGCGTTGCTGCGAACCGATGCTTGAGGATGTTGCGTTTCTTCTTGAGGTTGAAACGTTTCAAAACCGAGCGACCCGGGGTCAGCGCGAGGGTCGTTCCTCGGCCGCTTTTGAGAAGGCCCTCTTCATCCTCGAGGTAGGCGTCGGGCGCTTCGAGGATGGGAAGATGGGCGTCTTGGAGAAGAGCGCGGCGAACGTGCCACGTGAGGCCTCCCAACTGCATCGTTTTGAAGTCGCGATTCGTGTGGAAGCAGCGCTCTCGCTCGACGGCGGCATGCTCGACCAAAGCCTCCTCCAGGTCGATCTCCGTATCCCTGAGACGGCAGTAGGCTTC
>DRQF01000172.1 GCA_011369445.1 Planctomycetota bacterium
CCATGGGGCCGGGCCCGTTCCTCATGAGGGCAACGACGCCCGTCCCGCCCACGCCTTCGGTGACGACGAATCCGACTGCCCGCAACTCCTTTGCGACGCGCGCCGCCGTCTTGAATTCCACCGTCGAGAGCTCCGGATTGCGGTGAAAGTGATCGAAGAGAGCCGCTAGGTGTCCCTCGTAGTCCGCCGCGATCGCCGCGTGCAGGGAGGCGTCCTGGCCCGAAAGCAGCCGGGTCGCCAGGAGACAAACGCAGAAGGCCGGAATGATGGTTCTCATGATGAGGTCGTCTCTTGGGATCGGAAACATCTCGCGCCATCGCCACCACCGCGAGCCACATCGGTCACGAGCGACAGAGCCGCCCTTATCAGAGGGCGAGGAGCCTTCATTCGTCAAGGGTCGAGGCCATCTCTTCCGCAGCTCCCTCCTGTACGCGTCGTGCGTCTTGTCGTAGTTTCAGGCATGAAGCACGCCCTGGTCGTACTCCTTTTTCTGTGGCTCCTCGCTTCCGGATGCGGACATGTCACCCCCTCGAAGTCGCACCGAGCGAGGCAACGCCCCAACGTTGTCATCTTCTTCGTGGATGACAGCGGCTGGGGCGACTACAGCCACAACGGAAATCCCACGATCGACACACCCCACATCGATCGCCTGGCGGCGGAAGGCGCCTTCTTCACTCAGTTCTACGTCACCACGGCGGCCTGCAGCGCGTCGCGGTACTCGCTCCTGACGGGGAGGTATCCGGGACGGTCGGGCCTCGGATCATGGGTCATAGGCCCGGGAAGCCCGCGGTATATCCACCCGGAGGAGATTACTCTTGCGGAAGGGCTGAAGTCGGCAGGCTATGCGACGGGTCTGTTCGGAAAGTGGCACCTGGGTACGCCCAACGCGAAAAATGGACTTGCCGCCGAGAGTCTCCCCCTCGCCCACGGCTTCGATGAATGGATCGGCACCAACGTCAGCCATGACTACGATCACGCGCGTCTTTTGAGAAGCGATCCCGAGGGGACGAACCCTGTGCCGGGCTACGTGGAGTTGGCTCGCGACCTGCCGACGAACCCCGAGGCATCGAAATCCCTCACCGGTCTCTACACCGACGCCGCGATGCACTTCATTCGCGAGAATGCCGACCGACCGTTCTTTGCCTACGTCGCCTACAACCAACCTCATCTCGGACTCTACGTGGCCGATCGATTCCGCGGAACTTCGCGACGCGGCCTACTGGGAGACGTCCTCGCCGAGGTCGACGATTCCGTCGGACGGGTGATGGGCCTCCTCGAAGAACTCGGCGTCGCGGACGACACGCTTATCATCTTCTCCTCCGACAACGGTCCGTGGGTCCGGTATCGCAACACGGCAAACCATCCGAAGTATGGGGAAGCGAGGCTGCACGTCGGCTACGCGTACCCGTTCCGCGACGGCAAGGGCTCGACGTGGGAAGGCGGCCATCGGGTGCCTGGGATCTTCTACTGGCCGGGAACGATCCCCCCTCATCGAGAACTCCGCCCGGCCAGCACCCTCGATGTCTTACCCACGATCTTCTCTCTTTGCGGCGTTCCCGTCCCGAACGACCGCTCCATCGACGGGCGCGATGTGCGCCCCTATCTCTCACCGTCCCTCGCTCCCACCCTCGACGTCCCGCCTTTCGAGTTCCTCTTCTCCTATTCGGACAACCGCCCTTCGGCCATCCGCATGGGCGCCTGGAAGCTCCACATCCGCATCGGCTCCCAGTTGAAGACGAATTACGGCTTCACCGCCAGCCGAGAAAAGCCGCTCCTCTTTCAAGTGGAACAGGACCTCGGCGAACGCATCGACCGGGCCGAAGAGCAACCCCAGCGCGTGAAGGTCATGCTCCGTCGCCTCGAAGAGATGGAAGCCCAAATCAACGACGCGGGGACCTTCTGGAACGACGCCCCCTCCTCGCAAGAACGATGACGCGCACGATTCCTTCAGCCCCCTCGAACTCGGGGCGGCCCTCACGGACCTGATATGCTGACCCCATGCTGAAGACCTTGGCGAGGATGAAGGACGCCAGAGACCGCGTTGGAGCTTGGTTCGCGGCGTTGACGGTCATCGTCGGCGGCGCATTCCTTGTCTGGGGCCCCTCGGACATCGTGCAGGCAGTTCCCTACGCGGAGACGATTGGCGGCGTCTCCTTGGCCTTCGGGTTCCTCGTTGTTCTTGCAGTCACCCTCCGGGGTAGCGCGGGATACCGGGCGCGATCGCTTCTGATCTGTTGCACCGCGGTTCTTGTTGCAGGGGGACTGGGTTGGTGGTCATGGGATGCGGCCCAAGATGTCTGGGCGCTTCACGAGCGTGGAGAAGTGCGATCCGTCTCCGTCGTCGGAACGACGACGCGGCAGAATCCGAAGACCCGAAAGATCATCCGACTCACTCAGGTTGCCATCGACGGGCGGCGCGTCTCGCTCGACCTCGGCCATCTCCCACGCCGAGGCACCGTCGTTGAGGTCCTCGTCGCCGAAGACCGACCGAAGGCCGCTGTCTCGAGTGCGACTCCCCGAGAATGGTTGCCCTTGATCGACGCCGTCGTTGGCCGTTGGATCGCGTTGCTCATCCTGGGCTTGTTACTCGCCTGCATCGTGGCGGCGCCCTTCTCGCTCTGGAACGCGATCATCGGTCCGCGCTCTCCGGCGCCCTGATTGCTCTGGCTCCAGGGCGGGTCACATTTCGTGACCGGTAAGACCACCCCCTACACGAACATAATCATGACGAATAGAAGAACCGCCACTATGCACTTCGGCGCTCTCATCTCATGCCCATCTCTCGAATTATCGATGCTTCCATCAAAGTGGGATAGCAACGGAAACTCCACGAGAAGCACCACACACCGAGATACCGAGCCTGACTCACCCCTCTCACACCCCACAGCTCTAAAACTCCCCTATGAGATGGAAACCATCATAGAGACTCGCGTGAAACTCGGAAGGGACCTCCCACTGAAAGGACCCGCCACCCGTGGACAGATCCACACGATGAACCGTCAACCTCGAACCATTGAGGACCGCGTAGAGGCACACACCGTCTTGCAGCATCATATCGACGCAAGAACCCGGCTTCGAATCAAGGATCGTCATGGACTGCAGATCACCGGAAACCTTCACGATATAAGTCACCGTATCCCCCGGAGGGCCAGCCTCCTTCGCCGTCACGTATGCGTCGACCGAGGAGCTGAAATCAACGCGACTCCCGCCTACATCCTCCGGAAGCAAAGGGGGTCCTATCTGGAGGACTCTCGCCATCGCTCCCGTCGCTTCCTCCCATTCAAACACTCCCCCACGCTTGTCCCACCACCGAAGCGCCTGACCTCTCAGGTGCGTGAACACAATTGGACTGGAAACGCCATCGTGTTCAGTCGTCGAGGGATGGGAATCTATCAACAGATCGAGCCCTGGGCAGGCGGTCCCTACGACATGCAACCCGTACATGGGGTCTGCCATAATGACTGCCCCCCTTTGTTCCTCCGAGGTCGGCCATGTATCAGCGACCGGTGAATGAATTGCGTTGGCGATAGTCACAGCTTCACTGTTGGATACCGCGGTCAAGGTTTCAAATTTACCGGGTACCGGAATCCCCCTCTTCGTACCTGCCCTAGTGTTCACGATCAAGAGCGAATAGTTCGGCTGGCCACTCCCCGTTGGAAGCACGTTCCAATGTCGTGACATGACCGCAAGCAATTCAGGAGCCTCACCTAATCTTATAAGGGTCTCATCGCGACCACCCCTGACATAGCCGATCTCACCGAGGTCCGCCAAGGGCGTTTCCATCGAGAAATCGATTGGATTGATACTCGTCATCAAACTCGGGTGGAAGGTGTCATGTAGGTGAATAAGAATGATCCTGTCTTGCGAGGTCCTCAATCCTCTTAGGCGGCCGTCCTCCGGAAAGTCACGCTGCTCAAGCAAGACACCCGAGGAGGAGATCCTGACAATGCATCGTTCCAAACTCGATGTTGTCGCTATCAACACGAGGGACGAAGGTGTACTCCCATCCCTTCCGCTCGCTCTGCCACGCTCGCCGCCTTGCGAGCACGAGAGTGACACACTCGCAATACCGATCGACGTCAAGAACGTGACACACAGGGTTATGGTTCTACTCCGGCGCCTTGCAAACTCCATCGCGATCTCCTTCTCCTCTCATACCAAGCAACGCGGCACTCCCCGACACTTCGTGGAGGAGAGCCGAAGCAAGGCCCATTCCAATCACTCTTGCCTGCTCACCTTCGATTCCCCACCCAAACTTCAACAATAACCGCCTGATCTCCGGCGACCTTCTCTTCAACTAGAAAACGCTTGTCGAACCTCACACCATTCACCTCACCCGTAACACGGTATGGGCCGGGGACGAGTCTCAATTCACGTACATATACCGCCTGAGATGTCATAGCTCCCCCCCTGAAGACTACGACGTCCGGTTCTATACTCGCAATTCTGAATTGATAGTCTGCGACCGTATTCTCTGTCGGGAAGGAGAATCTGAGAATAGTTCGCACACCGGGGTACACTAACTGCACGACTTTCACAGTCTCAGAGGATTTGACCTTTACCGGTACGCCACAACTGGCAACGCCGGAGCCCTCGATCCTCAGCACGTATTCTCCCGGCCAAACCGATACTTCGAATCTATTCTCTCCAGCCGCAGCCAAGGGCATTGCACGTACGGGGCCCTCCAATGCAACCTTGAGAGTTGGCTTGATCGCAAACCCCTTCCATTCGACAACGAGCCTCACCCGCCCCTTCTTCTCGGGAAGCAAAAGAGTACCGACGTCCACCCTGGACTCCGGGCGGAGTTCGACCTTCTTTAGAGGGACGAGCCCCGAGGCCCCCTGCGAGAATGCCAATTGGTATGCGCCGCGAGGGATGGGACCGAACTGGAAGCGACCTCCGTCCTTTGCCCGCAAAACAAAAATCGTAGACGATTCCGGTCTACCGTCCTGGCTCAAGTACACCTCTCCAACTGGGGGATTGCCCGCTGAGTCTTTCAGTTGACCACTCACAAAAGAAGTGGCGCGGAGTGCATTCGGCACCACGATCGACAATGGACCGTCACCAGGCAGCCATCTCGTGACGAGAATCGGCTCCGGTCCGCGACCGTCGCTGACACTCACCTCCTGAGCGACTGCCTGAAGATTCTCGAGGCGGAAACGACCTTCGGAATCACTCTGCGCGCTCGCGAACTGGGGACCAAATCCCCCAAACGGCTCAGCGCGAATCCTCAGTCCTTGGATTCCCCTTCCCCCATTGTCTATGCACGTCCCCTCAAGAGAGACTTCGTCCGGAAAAACGAAATCCACCTCCGCATTGCTCCCCGCCGCAATGGCCACAGTCCGGCGAACCCGCGCACGCGGCAAGCGCGCTTCAAGTGTCCATTCGCCGACCGGGAGTCCTACCACCGAGTACTCCCCGGAGGCTTTGCTGTGAGTCTGTCTTGAAAAGAACGAACTGTGACGCCATCTCCACAGCACTTCGGCATTCCCGATCCCCGCACGGGATTTATCCACGACTCTCCCTACTGCGGCACCCCCGTCGTTCGCAACGATCGGTACAAAGGCACCCGTCCCTTCCAGAACTTCAACTGTACCGATGATTGGAGCACTGCGTTCCGCAACAACACAGTACTCGTAGAGACCTACGCTCAGACCGCTGACAATCGTCGTTCCCGATGGATTGAGCTTCTCGATCCGAATGTCTGAACCCTTTTTCCGCTTGGCTCGGCCTGTCCTGCCAGATTCACTCTCCTGGGACGGATCGCCAATCCGCACGATCCCAAGGTAGCCGTTAGTGCGCTGGACGTCACCGGCTTCCACAATCGAGAACGTCGCAGCGCCACCCCTCCCGCGAAAGGGAATGACGATACTATCCCTCTGCCCCGGCGAGGCAGGACGCTGCTCGCTTTCTCCGAATTCCTCGGACCTTGCGAAGAGCAAGGTCGGTTTGACCATGCCCGCCACTTCGAATCTTCCGAGTGAATCGCTCTTAGCGATCTCGAACGTCGTGGAAGGATGAGCAAAAGGTCGTGCGAACACCGAGGCTCCGTCAACTGGATCGCCGCCTACGCCTGCTATCACGCGCCCCCGGATAAGTCCGCCGGAAGACAGCTCCACGGACACGACGACTTCTCCCCCTGACCCGTCGATCATGAAAGTGTTGAAACTTCCTCGATCAGTAAAGACCTTGTAAGGTCCTTTCTCCAAACCCCTCACCAGGCAATCCCCGGATGAATCCGTCCGGCCCTTGAAGGGAACTTCTTCCGATACTGCGTCAGCAACGACGACTCCAACGTTCGGCACACCCTTGCCCGTCTCCCACGATACATGTATGCGTGCCTTTTCGGTGTTCCCCTCTTCCGCGTCAATCGGTCCTGAAACGTCGTCCACGGGAGTTTCGACTCTCGATTCCACAACGCCGTCGCCCTCGTCTTGCTGGAGGGGCACCTCAGCCCGCCTTGGGCCTCGGTCGAGCACGCCCCCTGAGAGTGACGGGACCATCCGGGCCTCTTCCTTCTCGTCGACAAACGCTCTTACCAGGAGCAGAACGGCGAGCCCCAACAAAGCTACAGATAGGTACAAGCGTGTGTTTAGATGCGACATACCTTGAACCTTTCGGCAAATACAGATTCCAAGCCCCTCTGCCACATCTCCCGGACACCCTCTGGGGCGATTCTGGGGAGCGTGCTCAGAAATCTCATGGGGCTCCAGTGGTCACCCATCACTCGATCACAAACGGAACGGTGACTGGGTCCCCTCGGCCCCAAAGTCGCGCGACAACTACGCTGACACCGGGGGGTGGCAAGCGATTGGCAGGTGAATCGGGGGGCGTGAGAGAGTTGGGAGAGAGTTCGGGCGCGCTCATTTATCCAGATCAACGTCGATTTGCGCATTCTGCTCTTTCGGAATCGTGATCAAACGATCACTGACGGATGAACCGTGCTTTACCACGATCCTGTAGTCTCCCGGTGCCAAGCGCACAACAGCATTGGGCACACCGCTGCCCGTCGCATCAATGAACCCCGTTCCAATGAGTGTCGCCCCCCGATAAATCCGGAACTTCCCGTCTCCGACCAAAGAATAAAACCGTAAAGACACCTCGGCTCCGTGCAAAGGCCACTGGCTCCGCATTGTCAGGTCGACAGAAATGGGCTCTTCATCCCCTAGGTCGAAGAAAGCCTCTCCGAACGATTCACTGTCCAAACTTCTAGCCACGATCCAGCAGCGCCCCACAGCACGCCCAAGACCGGCCACCCTGACGATCGCACGCCTCTCGGGACCAGTCAACCGAGCTTCACCCTTGACTCCAATCTGTCCGTCCTGCGACTGCAAATGCCACGTCACTCTTTCATTGGATACTCCACCGGGATTCGAAATCCTCGCGACGACACTAGGCTTGCAGGACCGAAATCTCAGGACGTGCCAGCCATTGGGTCTCACGGTCAGATTCTCTTGCTGTAGTATACCGTCCAAGACGCATGTTGCGACATACTCCCCCGGACTGACAATCAGTGGTGTTGCCAACGACGAACTACCAAGAACAGGCAATCGGAAACTCGCTCCTTCCGGCAAC
>DRQF01000173.1 GCA_011369445.1 Planctomycetota bacterium
ACGCTCCAAGTGGACGATTCTAAACCATGGGGACAAAAGGAATTGGAAACGCGCTTTTCTTGTCCCGGAGAGGAGAATCGAGTCATGTTTGGCCCGGGATGTGCAAGGTTTCCCCCGACCGGAGGCGACCCAGCGCGGACCTCCGGCAAAAAAGGAGACAACCATGGACCCCAACAAACTCACACAGAAATCCCAGGAAGCCCTGCAGGATGCGCAACGCCTTGCCATCGAGCGGGGCCACCAGGAAGTCGATGTGGAACATCTCTTCCTGGCCCTGGCCAGCCAGAGCGAGGGACTGATCCCTCGGCTCTTCGAGAGGATGGACATTCCTCTCCCCTCGTTTCAAGAAGCGCTCGCCGCCGAGTTGGCGAAGAAGCCTTCCGTATCCGGCCCGGGCGTCGATCCGGGCAAGATCTATCTCACCCAACGCCTGTCCAAGATCCTCGTGGACGCGGAGAAGCATGCCAAGCGCATGAAGGACGAGTACGTGTCCGTCGAGCACCTGGTCACCGCCATTCTCGACGAAAAGGGCCCCAGCCCGTCGAAGGACGTGGCGCGCCGCTTCTCGCTGGACGAGAAGCGATTCCTTGCCACGCTCACCGAGGTGCGCGGAAACCAGCGGGTGCAGAGCGCCACGCCAGAGGCGACCTATGAAGCCCTCGATCGCTACGGGCGCGACCTCGTCCAAATGGCCCGCGACGGGAAGCTCGACCCCGTCATCGGACGAGACGAAGAGATCCGTCGAGTGATTCGCATCCTCAGTCGGAAGACGAAAAACAATCCGGTCCTCATCGGCGAACCCGGTGTCGGTAAGACCGCCATCGTCGAGGGGCTTGCTCATCGCATCGTGCGTGGAGACGTCCCGGAAGGGCTGAAGGATCGCACGATCTTCGCCCTGGACATGGGTTCCCTCATCGCGGGCGCCAAGTTCCGGGGAGAATTCGAAGAGCGATTGAAGGCCGTCCTCAACGAGGTGAAGAGTGCCGAGGGGAGGATCATCCTCTTCATCGACGAGCTCCACACCGTGGTGGGCGCGGGCAAAACCGATGGCGCCATGGACGCCGGGAACATGCTGAAGCCCATGCTCGCCCGCGGCGAGCTGCGGTGCATCGGCGCCACCACCCTCGATGAGTACCGCAAGTACATCGAGAAGGATGCGGCTCTCGAGCGACGCTTCCAGCCCGTCATCGTCGATCAGCCGTCCGTCGAGGACACGATCTCGATCCTTCGCGGCTTGAAGGAGCGGTTCGAAGTACACCACGGCGTCAAGATCCAGGACAACGCGATCGTCGCGGCGGCCATCCTGTCGCATCGGTACATCAGCGATCGTTTCCTGCCCGACAAGGCCATCGATCTCATCGATGAAGCTTGCGCGATGATCCGAACCGAGATCGACTCTCTCCCCGCCGAACTCGACCAAGTGACGCGGCGCGTCATGCAGTTGGAGATCGAAGAGGCTGCCCTCAAAAAGGAAAAGGACCGGGCCAGCAAGGACCGTCTGAAAGCCCTCCGCAAGGAGCTTTCCGAAATCCGATCCAAGGCCGACGAGATGCGGGCCCGCTACGAAGTCGAAAAGAAAGCCATCGTCGAGGTCCAACAGCTCCGCGAGAAGATCGATCACATCCGCAGGGAGATCGAAAAAGCAGAACGGGAATACGATCTCAACGCGGCGGCTCGCCTGCGCCACGGCGAGCTTCCGGAAGCGGAAGCCGAACTGGCCAAGGCGGAAGCCAAGTTGCGAGAAGGCGGCGGAGACCGTCTCCTTCGCGAGGAGGTCACCGAGGAGGAGATCGCACAGATCGTCTCCCGATGGACGGGCATCCCGGTCACGCGTCTGGTGGAGGGCGAGAGGCAAAAGCTCCTCAAGCTGGACACCATTCTCCACGAGCGTGTCATCGGTCAGGACGAAGCCGTCCAGTTGGTCTCGGATGCGGTCATCCGAGCTCGCGCCGGCATCAAGGACCCCAAGCGGCCCATCGGATCGTTCATCTTCCTCGGCCCGACCGGCGTGGGGAAGACGGAGCTCGCGAAAACTCTGGCCGAAGCCCTCTTCGACTCCGAGGAGAACATGGTGCGCATCGACATGTCGGAGTACATGGAGAAGCACACCGTCTCCAGGCTCGTGGGCGCCCCCCCGGGCTACGTGGGCTATGAGGAAGGAGGCCAGCTCACCGAAGCCGTCCGCAGGAAACCCTATTCGGTGGTTCTCTTCGATGAGATCGAAAAAGCGCACCCGGATGTCTTCAACATCCTCCTTCAGATTCTCGATGACGGTCGAATCACAGACAGCCAGGGACACTTGGTCAATTTCAAGAACACCGTCATCATCATGACGAGCAACGTCGGCGCTCAGTATCTGCTGGAAGGCATCACGTCCGGCGGAGAGATCGAGGAGGCGACGCGGGACCGGGTGATGGGTGAGCTGAGAAGCTCCTTCCGGCCGGAATTTTTGAATCGCGTTGACGAGATCATTCTCTTCAAACCGCTGACGCTGCCGGAGATCGAAAAGATCGTCGACCTGCTGGTGCAAGAGCTGCGGCGACGGCTCGCGGATCGCAACATCGATCTCGCATTGACGCCGGAGGCCCGGACCTTCGTGGCCCGAGAGGGCTTCGACCCGGTCTACGGAGCGAGACCGCTGAAGCGGTTCCTCCAAAGGGAATTGGAGACCCGCATCGGCCGCGCCATCATCGCGGGGGAGGTCCCGGACGGATCATTGATCGAAGTGGGCCTGAAGGATGGCGCGATTCACCTCGACGTGAAGCGTCGCCAGACCGAGTCCTCGGACGAGGAGTCCGAGGAATCCTCCGAATCCACGGTAGGGTCCGTCTCCTGAAACCCCATCAAGGGGGACCTGGCAGGCGCTGAACTCTTCGGCGCCTGCCAGTTTGCATAGACCGGCCCTGGAGTCGGGACGTCCTCGTCCCGCGAGGGGCACCCGGCCTCCATCAGGAAGACGAGGGGGACCTCGTCAGTCCAGGAGTGAGGACGCCACGTGTCCAGGAGAAGGGCAGGATGCTGGCGAGAGGTGGGAGTCCGGTTAGACTGCTCATCTCATGAGAAGTTCACCCAGACTCATCACGCTCCTCGCCCTCCTCCTATGCCTCGGGGACGCGCAGGCTCAGAAGCGGAAGATCACGCGAATCCCCGCGTGGGAAGGGCCGCCCCTCGCGCTCACCGCGGGGCTCAACAACGGGCTCGCGAAGATGTTTCTCGTCGTGCGAGCCGAGCGCCGCATTCGTCCGTACTGCCAGTTCCAGATGCGGCTCATGGGAGACCGGGTGGGAGAGGAAGTCTTCGGAGACTTCCTGGGCATCCCCGCGCGCAAGCTCTTCTACCAGGGCCGAATGAAGGTGAAGAGCGACGGCAACCGATGGACCGAATACCGATGGGTGGCCGAAGCCGACCTGGAATTCGGCATCTGCTACCCCGTCGAGCACATCGGACCGAAGTGGCTGAAGTACTTCAAGAAACATAAGTACAGCTTCGACAACGACAACCTACCTCACGTCCTCGTCCTGGCCCGATCGGCGGGCAAGGAATTCGCCTATCCGCTCAGAGACATCTCCGGCCTGAAGGACCCGATCAAGGCCCTTCTGTTGGACGATGTTCCCCTCGAGCCTGGCGCTCCGCGGGGCCCCCTGGTGCAGTTTCTCGCGAAGAAACTCCGAGTGGGAACCGTCGCGAAAAAAAGGGAGGCCATCCGACAACTCTCGGCCTTTCCTCGCTCCGTCCTCCTCCCCGCGGTGCAACCTCTCCTGGCCGCGCGGACGCACCCCGACAAGGAGGTCGCTCGGGCCGCCGAGGAACTTTGTGCGAAACTGCACTTCGCGAGCGCCCAGGAAATCCAACAGGCGATCACCCTTCTCGGCACGAGTTCGGATGAGAAAGCTCTGAGAAAGGCTCTGACTCTCGTGAAGGGACAGGGCCCGACCCTTCGTTTTCGAGCTCGCGGCGCGCTTCAGAAGTTACTCGAGAAGAAGCACTTGTCGACCGACCTCCGCGCCAAGGCGAGGAATCTTCTGGACGCGTGGAGCGGCCCGTCGCCGCACCCTCCCCGTTCCCACCGCTGAATCTCCGAAGAAAAAAAGACTGCGAGCGCGCGAGGGCTGGACACCTGGTCAGGGATGACTAGGCTTGAGATCCCTCGGAGTCCCTTATCAGTTGTCGCCGCACGACAACCTTCCGGGGGGCACGTTTCGTGTCAGCATCATTGGCTTTCAACAAAAAGGATGAACCGACATGCGTACCACCATACTCACGACATGCCTCGTTTTGGCTCTCGTGGGAGCTTCGGCGGGACAGGTCTCCACCAATCCCGGCGTTTTGATCAACGAGGTCAATGCCGCCGCGTCGCAGTGGGTCGAAATCGCCAACTATTCTGGAGCTCCCATCGACATCTCCGGATGGAAACTGGAGGTCTACCACGACAACCCCGCGGACGGGGCGCCGGACGCCACCCACACCTTCCCCGGCAACCCGGCCATGCCCTTTGCCTTGGGCAATACGATTCTCCTGCCGGACAATCCACTCGTCCCCGGCGAGGGATTCTGCGTGGTCTCCACGATCGGGACGGCGCCGGCCGTTCCCGCGGGCAGCCTGTTCTTCCAATTCGCCGTGGCGAATCTGGGCGGTCTGTTCGCCGGCATCCCCTATTCGGTCGCCCTTTACGACGCCAACGGCGATGGCGTGGACTACGCGGCCATCTCGAACGCCAACGCTTTCGAGGCCGGCCTGATGGATGCGGGCAACGCCGCCGCCACGACGCCCACTGACTGGGTGGGGCACCCGGCCGGAACGAACCCCGCCATGGGTGGGGGCGTCCCCGTCTTCGGCGGCCTGGGAGGAGTCCAAGGCGGCGCCAACGACGCCCAGAGCTACCGTCATTCGCGCATCGATCATGATGACGCCCTCGACTGGACGAACGACAATGGGTCCGTCACACCCGGCGCCTACAATCCGGGGCAAACTCCCCTGGCCGGCACGACGGGTGCTCTTCCAACCGCCGCTTTCAAGGCCAACACGACCTGCGGCCCCGCTCCGTTGCCCGTGCAACTCACGAACATCTCCACAGCCGAGCACGAGATGGATCCCCGTTCGGGCGCTGGCGCCACCATGGTGATGTGGGACTTCGACAACGCGAACCCCGGCACCCAGACCAGCACGGACTACCATGCGTTCCATTCCTTCATGGCAACCCAGGACACGGTCCTCAGCATGGTCGACGAGATCGGCAACGCGGCGGCCAGCATGCCGATGACCATCCAAGCCATCCCGGGCGCGGGTCTCGTCGCCCGAACGGGCTGCCAACTCGAGGACTTCGAGAGCTTCCCACCTGACGTGATGGACCCATGCGGCGCCGGCACGATCCCGGATCCGGCCGCAGGGGCCGAATTCCGCGGAGGTGGCCGATTCCGCATCGTCGATCAGACCACGATCGCCGTGGGCTGGGCGTTCCCCCAGGCGACGACGCAGTCGGGCCCCACGGTTCTTCTTCTCGATTCGGCGAACGGACTTCAAGTCTCCCAGTTCATCCTGCATCTGGACACGACGACGTTGCCGCCCAACGGGGAGTTCACCCTCTCCTACTGGCTGCTCGAGAATGCGGACGAAAGTCACTCCCATGACTACGTAGCCGTCTCCGACGGACTGACCCCCGGTGACCAGGCCAACGCCATCACCGGTGGAAACTCCACGGGCGTCCCCGGTCTCGACGGATTCCACGAGGAGTTGATCAACAACTGGAACATCGGCACCCTGGGCGGACAGGTCGGCGGCGGTACGATTCGTACGTGGTCGCAGCACACCTTCACGTTCGACGCAGCGTGGTTCGCAGCCCATCCTCTCGTGGTCCAGAACTCGCCGGACTTCCGCATCATTTTCAGCCAGGAAGACAACGTGACGTTCGAGGGGAATGATGGGTTGGCGATCGACCAGATCGAGATCCTGCCGACTTCGCCGTTCGCAACCCCCATGCAGCCCTCCGACACCACCGCCGCGGCGATGGACATCAACTTGGCTCAAAACGACAACTGCCAGTTCGTCGCCTCGAACGCCGGTGGCCCCTACAGGGCTCAGGCCACGTTCGGCGGGCAGATGGATCTCTCCTTCCAAGGCGAGCCGAACCAGCCCATTCTCTTCCTCACCGACACGAACGGGAACGTCACGGACAATGTTCTGGTCGACCCCAATTTCGGCGAGATGAACGTGGGCACGTTCACGGGTCTGCCGCCCTTCCAGGTGGCTGACGTCGCCCTCCTGGCCGACGGAACCCAGACGGACTTCCTGAACGCGCTCTTCGTCACGGACGGAACGGGTCAGGTGAGCTTCAACCTGCCGGTCAACCTGCCGCCGGGCAGCTACGGCTTCCAGGCGATCATCTTCAACTCCGCCACGATCATTCGCTTCTCGAATGCGGTGGAATTGACGGTCAACTGACCGCAGCCGCGAGAAACGACGGATTCCGTCACGAGCCCCCCTCACCCGAGGGGGGCTTTTTTCGTGGCCTTGCAAGGGTGTGGCGACCCCATTCGCTCCGACACGCATCATCCGTCGCCCGTCCTCCCATGGAGCCGCTGCGATTCCACAACCGGATCAGGACCCCGCCCGTCGGGGGTCGGCCTGAGGCTTTATGCCCTGAAGAGGGAAGTTGGGACCGATAATTCGGCCTTGGAGTGGACGAAACGTGGGGTGTCCCGTTTAAGTCGTGGATGGCCAGAGGCTTATCCTCCGTCGCGCCTCCACGCCGCCCCGCGACGAGGGGGAGCTACGCAATGGAATGAACGTTTCTCTCTATACACGGGGGGAATCGGTAGAATGCCCGCATCATCCGACCGTGCCGTTGACCACATCGAAACCGAGATCGAGACTTCGAACATGACACGATCCGCAACGCTGATCGCGGCCGCCGCGATCGTTCTCCTGTCGTCTGCAGCCACCTGGGGGCAAGGGCTCCTGGAAACAACAGTTCCCTCGGAGGGCGTGACCTGGCACGACTTGGGTCTCCACGACCTCTCCGTCGCCCTCTGGGAGACGCCGAGCGGTGCATTCTATGCCGTTGCGAAGAAGGGCGTCGTCCTGACCTCACGGCGGCAGGACCCCCTCGTCCGGCTGCGCGGTCTCGCCTTCGATCCCACCGTTTCCTCTCCCAAGGTCGCCGAAACCCTCCGTGCCGACGAAACGATGACGCTCAGGCTCGTCCAGTTCGCCACCCAAACCCTTCCCGAGTACGGGAAGATTCTCGAGGGACTAGGTGCAACGCCCTTGCAGCGCTTCCCCTTCAACGCCATGGCCGTACGAGGTGACAGGGAAGCGCTGAGCGCTCTCGTGTCTTTGCCCTTCGTCCGTTGGACGGGGCCCCTCCATCCGGCCTATAAGCTCCCGGCGGGAATCCGGGACGATCTCCAACGCAACCGCCTGCTTGCTCCCCGGTGGTACAACATCCACGTCACGCGCAGCGGACTTGCCGAGAAGTCTGCGGTCGCCGACGCCATCCGGAGCGACGGGGGCGAGGTCCACGACTATGTCAGTCCCCACGGATTCCTCCTTCGCGCCCGCCTGAGCGGTCTCGTCCTCCTGAACGTCATTCGTCGCGACGACGTCCTCTTCGTGGACCCGTGGGGCCCCGAGGAACCCGACATGGACATCGTTCGCCAAGTCGGCGGGGCTGACGCCATCGAGGCCGCCGAGGGCTACACCGGCGCTGGCGTCCGGGCCCAAGTGAGAGACACGGGCCTCGACTTCGGACACACGGATTGGAGATTCGCTCCGATGCCCCATGGAGGCACATCGGGGAGCCAGAATCACGGCACGGCCGTCTATGGCATCGTTTTCGGAGACGGGGCCGGCAACTCCCAGGCCCGAGGCCTCCTTCCCGACGCCCAGGGGGTCTTCCATTCGTCTTCGACCACGGTCGATCGTTTCGTCGAGACGAGTGAGCTCCTGCAGGCCCCTTATCGATGCGTCTTCGAAACCAACAGCACGGGCTCACCTCGGACGACGGAGTACACGAACATCTCCGCCGACATGGACAACATCCTTTTCCTCAACGACGTCGTGGTGCTCCAGTCGCAGAGCAACGCGGGCAGCACATCCGAACCCCGCGACTCACGTCCCGAAGCGTGGGCCAAGAACATCATCTCCGTGGGCGGTATCCGCCACTTCAACACGGCCACGACCGCCGATGACGCATGGAACGGGGCGGGCTCGATCGGCCCCGCCGCCGATGGGCGGATCAAGCCCGATCTGTGCATGTTCTACGACAGCATCCTGACCGCCGACGTCACGGGCTCCGGAGGCTACAGCTCCTCCAACTACACATCGGGCTTCGGTGGAACGAGCGGTGCCACACCGATCTGCGCGGGTTTCGTGGGGCTCTTCCATCAGATGTGGGCGGACGGCATCTTCGGAAACGCCCTCACGAGTTGGGACGTCTTCGACAACAAGCCCCACGCCTCCTTGGCGCGCGCCTTCATGATCAACGGTGCGTCCCCCTATCCATTCTCGGGAGCCGCCGACGATCTCACCCGCGTCCACCAGGGCTGGGGACGCCCCGACGTGGCCCACATCTACGACCGCCGCGACCGGGTGTTCTGGGTGAACGAAACCGACGTCTTGACGAACCTCCAGACGACCTCCTACATCCTCACCGTCCCCGCCGGGGAAACCGAATTCCACGCCACGATGGTCTACAGAGATCCTCCGGGCACTCCCAACGCCGCCGTCCATCGGATCAACGACCTCACCCTCAAGGTCACGGACCCCATGGGAACGGTCTACTGGGGGAACAACGGCCTGCTCCTCGGCACGACGTCGACGCCGGGCGGTTCAGCCAACATGCTGGACCCCGTTGAGAACGTCATCGTCACCAACCCGCTGCCGGGAAGCTGGACCGTCGAGGTCATCGCAGCCGACGTCAATCAGGACGGGCATCCCGCAACGCCCGCCGTGGACGCCGTCTACGCCCTGGTCGTGAGCGGAGTCACGCCTCCCAATCCCCCCACGCCGGACGTGGGGCAGGCGAACTCGGCCGACGGTTCCCTCGAGGTCCGGGACGCGCTCAATCTCAACGGGCAAAAGCCCAAGATCGGAATCCCCGGCCCCTTCTTCGTGTCCAGGAGTCCCGGCGAATCCCTCGAGTTGAACTTCAAGGGGCCCGCCGGCAGACCGTTCGCTCTCCTCTCCGGCCCCCTGAATCGGAACAATGGTGTCTTCACCGGCGCCGGCTCACTCGATCTGGGCCTTCTCGGAGGACAGGGAGACTTCAGCGACGTGATCCTGCTCATCGACGGCGTCTTTCCCTCCACGTTCCTGGATCAACTCGCCAACGTGGGGCCGTCGGGAAGCCAGACATTCAGTTTCCCAGTGCCCTCCGTCAACCCGGGAGTTCTCGGGTCGATCCAAGCGCTTTTCTGGGACGTACCGACCGCAACATTGACATTCAGCGCCGCGACCGAAATCACGGTGCTCTGAAGGAGATTGGTGACAATGAAACGATTCCTACTGACAACGGCCCTGGCATTGGTCCTTCTCTCGCCTCTTGCCACGGCGCAGGGCGTCCTGATCAACGAACTGTTCCTGGGCAACCCGGACTACTGCGAGATCGTGAACCTTTCGGCGGCCCCCGTGAACATTGGCGGGTGGTCTCTCATCATGACGGACGACCCGACCGCCGTGACGACGTTCGTCTTCCCAGCGGGCACGATCCTCGCCCCCAATCAGTTGGCCGTCGTGGCCGAGAACACGAGCAACCCATCCGTTCCGGCGGGCACGCTCCGTTTCGACACGTCCAACATCAACTGGAGTCTTTCTTCCGGAGGGACGGCCGCCCTCAATGACGCCTCGAATGTGG
>DRQF01000174.1 GCA_011369445.1 Planctomycetota bacterium
AGCGTCCAGCCCTCCTCGGGTCGGATCTTCTCCTCGCTGAGAAAAAGGACTCGGCCGCCGACCTTGATGGCCGGCTGGCTCCCGGTCTTGAGGATCAAGTCGGAGGCATCGGCCGCGACGGCCATTTCGAGGGTCTTTTCCAATTCGAACATCGATGGGCTCCAGAGGACGGAAAGCGGCTCCTCTCCTCTCATCGGCCGATATTCGCTGCATCTTGATTCAGCGGGAGGCACCTGGCCCCTTGCCGGCTCGACGGTCCTCGACGGCGAAAACGGGGTCAGGAATCCTCGGGGTGGAGCAGCTTCCAGCACTCCGCCAGGAGGTCCTGGACTCCCACTCCCGTCGCGGCGCTGATCCACCGGGGTTGGAGGCCGGCCTCCCCCGCGAGAGCGGCTGCCCGGGCCTCGGGATCGGGCACGAGGTCCGACTTGCTGAACACGGTCAGACGAGGTTTTTCCGCGAGGGCGGGCGAGTATCGGGACAGTTCCTCATCGATCACCCGAAGATTGTCGAGAGGGTCCGACCCATCGATGGGAGCCATGTCCACGAGATGGACGACCACGCGCGTCCGTTCGAGGTGCTTGAGGAAGCGGTGCCCGAGACCGTGCCCCTCCGCGGCGCCTTCGATGAGTCCCGGCACATCCACCATCACGAAGCGACGGTCCCCGCTGAGCTCGACGACCCCGGGATGAGGCTGGAGGGTGGTGAAGGGGTAGTCCGCCACTCTCGGATGCGCTGCGGACACGGACCGCACAAGCGTGGATTTCCCGGCGTTGGGAAGCCCCACGAGCCCCACATCGGCGATAAGCTTCAGCTCGAGTTCGAGGGTGCGTTCCTCACCCGGGGCTCCCTCATTGGCCTGACGAGGTGCCTGGTTGGTGGCGTGGGCGAAATGGAGATTTCCCCATCCGCCATAGCCGCCTCGGGCCACGCAAACTCGGTCCCCCGGTTCCTTGAGATCCCGCAGCAGGATGTGGGTGGATTTCTCATAGACCAAGGTCCCCGGAGGGACGGGAACGACGATGTCCTTGCCTCGCCGCCCCTGACAGTTGGCCCCCCTGCCGTCCTGGCCGTTCTCAGCCCGGACGTGCGGATTGCGGACGAGAGACAGCAGCGTGTTCTCGTGCTCGCTCGCTTCGAGATAGACCGCTCCTCCCCGTCCCCCATCGCCCCCGTCCGGCCCCCCCTTGGGGACGAACTTTTCACGACGGAAGGAACAACATCCGTTCCCGCCATGTCCGGCGCGAACGTAGATGACGGCGTAGTCCTTGAACATGGGCGAATACTCGGATCCTCGACCTCCCAACGCAAAAGCACGAGATGCGCTCGGGCGATCTCGTGCCTGCGAACATGGGAGTCCTTCCGATGTGCGGAAGGATCAGTTGGATGCGGTGTCGGTGGGGATGATCGAGACGCGGCGGGCGGTCCCGTACTTCACGATCCCATCGACGAGCGCGAAGAGCGTGTTGTCCCGGCCGATGCCAACATTGTGCCCCGGATGGAACTTCGTTCCGCACTGACGGACCAAGATGTTCCCGGCGCACACGCGCTCGCCGCCGTACTTCTTGATGCCGCGGTGCTGGGGATTGGAGTCGCGTCCGTTCCGCGATGCGCCCTGACCTTTTTTATGTGCCATGGTTCGTTCCTATCCCTTGATGCTGTTGACCTGGAGTTCCGTGTAGTCCTGGCGATGGCCCTGCTTGCGGCGATACCGCTTGCGTCGACGAAACTTGCGCACGACGATCTTGGGCCCACGGCCCTCGGCAAGCACGGTGGCCTCGACGGCCGCCCCATCGATGAAAGGAGCGCCGAAACGGGCCTCTCCCTCCCCCCCGATCGCCGCCACCTGGTCGAAGGTGATCGCCGTCCCGGGTTCCAAGTCTTTCTTTTGGACGCGAATCACCTGGCCTTCTTCGACCTTGTATTGGTGACCGCCATCCTGAATGATCGCGTACATCGTCTTGCTCCTACAGGACTTCCGTCGACGAGAGGTGGGTATGCACCCGGCCCGTCGAAGGGTCGGCATGATAACGGTCCCCACGAGGCCTTCAAGCCGTGTTTTGACCGTCGATTCAGCGGTCGAAGCGGCGGATCTCGTATTCCTCCGTCCCCAGACTCGCATCCCCCACCACCATCACGGTGCGTCCGAAGTGGTCTTCGAGGTAGGCCAGACGGTCGCGCTTGTTACGGCGCAAGAAGTCGGCCACCCGATTGTTGCTGCGGATCTGGACCTTCTTCGCCCGATTGTTGGCGAAGATGTTCTTCACCTCTCGCAGGATCTTGAGACCGATGCTGTCCACGTTGCGGATGAAACCGGCGCCGCGACACGAGGGGCAAATCGTTGCATTATTGCGGTAGAGGCTCTGCCCCATGCGTTGCCGCGTCATTTCGATCATGCCGAAATGCGAGATTCTGGCGATCTTGAGCCGGACCTTGTCTCGCCGGAACGCCCGACGGAAGGCGGATTCGACGTCCCGCTTGTGCGCCTCGCTCTGCATATCGATGAAGTCATTGATGATGACCCCGCCCAGATCACGGAGGCGCAGTTGCCGCGCGATCTCCTCGACAGCCTCCAGATTCGTCTTGTAGGCTGTCTCTTCGAGATCCTCCTCGCCCCGATTCTTTCCCGAGTTCACGTCGATGGCGACGAGTGCCTCGGTCTGGTCGATGATGATCGACCCTCCGCTGGGGAGATTCACCTTACGGTGGAAAAGCTTCTCCACCTCCTCCTCCAGGCGGAACTTGTGGAACAATGGGTGCTTCCCCTCATAGAGCTTCACCCTGTCGACGCAATCGGGCATGACGGAACGGACGAAGTCTTGCGCCTTTTTGAACACGCCCTCGTTGTCGACCCAGACCTCGGAGACATCCTGGGAGAAGGTGTCTCGAATCGTCCGGATGACGACGTCGGATTCCTGATAGATGCACGCCGGAGCCCGGTCGCTCTTCACCCGTTTGACGATCGTGTTCCATAGCTTCAACAGGTACTCGAGATCACGGACGATCTCCCTCAAGTCCTGCCCGACTCCGGCTGTGCGGACGATGTAGCCCATGCCGGGAGGCGGATCGATCTTGGCGAGAAGCTTTTTCAAACGGGAGCGTTCGCCCCGATCCTCGATCTTCTTCGAGACGCCGGAACGGCTCAGACTGGGCATGAGAACCAAGTAGCGCCCGGGGATCGACAGGTAAGTCGTGAGCGTCGGCCCCTTCTTTCCGATGCCCTCCTTGGTGATCTGGACGAGGACTTCCTGCCCCTTCTCCAAATACTCTTGGATGTTGGCGTGCTCTCCCCTCTCGAGAGGGGTGTCGGACACGGAGGCGTTGTTTTGACGGTAGATGGGAAGGACGTCGGAGACATGGAGAAAGCCGTTGCGGTCCCCCCCGAAATCCACGAACGCGGCGCCGATGGAGGGCTCCACGTTGATGACGACGCCCTTGTAGATGTTCCCGAGATAGCTATCCGTGGCGGCCCGCTCGATAAAGAACCCCTGAAGAACGGAGTCCTCGGTCAGGGCGATACGGACCTCTTCCGGGTCCTCGGCGTTGATGAATATCTTTTGTTCCATGCCGCTCCTCCGCGCGATCGCGGATGAAGGGTTTGTTCGTTCCACCAGAACCCATCACGGATTCCAAGGGGCTGCCCGCGGGGGCCTCCTCTGATTGATAGCGGAAGTGGGGAACAAATCAAGGGGCCCCGGCGCGAACGCGCCGGGGCCCCTTTGTGTCTGCGACGAGAATGGGAGTCTTGGAGATCCGTTCAGTCGTGGGTCCCGGTCTCGGATTCTTCCTCGTCCATCGCGCCCTCTTCCCCGAAGATCTTCTCGACCTCCGACTCGATCATGCGACGGCGACGCTCGTCTTCCTCACGAATGAGGCGTTCGACGGTGTCGGAATCGCGGATGATCCGAGGGGTAATGAAGATGATCAAACTCTGACGGGTCTTCGTGTGCTCGGTGTGCTTGAAGAAGAATCCCAGCAGCGGGATGTCGCCGAGCACCGGCACCTTGTTGATCCGCTCGGTGTCGGTCTCGGTGATCAGACCGCCGATGACGGCGGTCGTTCCGCTCTCGAGAATCATACTCGTCACGAGAGTGGAACTCGCCACCTGCGGGAGAGCGATACTCTGTTGGCTCGCCCCTTGACCCGAGGTGAACAGATCGAAGCCGGCCGGAACATTCGGATCGCTCGAGCGGCCGACGAGCTGCTCGGCCTCGGGAATCACCTCCATCATGATCTTGTTCGAACCGGGGATCACATGGGGACGCATGTAGAGCTGGAATCCCGTCTGCACGGGAGAGTTGTCCGCCTCCTTGATCGTGAAGGTGAGACCGCCCGACTGCCCGGACGCGGCCGACGTCTGCGCGAACCTCACCGTCCGGCCGACGAAGATCGTCGCTTCCTGGTTATCCAGCGCGATGAGCTTCGGAGCCTGGACGATGCGGGAACTTTGGTCCTGCTTCAGGAGCCTCAACGTGAAGCTCATCTGGGTGAAGTCCAACGTTCCGAAGGTGGTGGCCGACTTCAGCTCCGTGTCGTCCAGGCCGGGAACGCCATGCGCACCCGAGCCGGCCCCGCCACCGGCCTGGGAATCGGTCTGCTGAGGCAGGACGCCGAAACCGTCGCCGCCGATGTTGAACGGAAGCCTCGATGGAATGGAGGAGCCGTTGATCGAGGCGGCAAGACCCTGTTCACCGATGTCGATGCCATAGCTCAGAGCGTCCGTGTTGGACGTCGTCACGAACTTGACGTCCACGAAGACCTGGGGTGGCTCCCGATCCAGTTCTTCCACGAGGCGTTCGATCTCGGCGAGAACGGGTGCGGTGTCCTTGACGATCACGGCATTCTGCTGGGCGACGTAGCGGAGCGTCCCCAGCTCGCTCAGGGAGCCCCGCAAGGCCTCGAGCAAGCTGAAGTCCTTTTCCGGGTCATCCGCGGGGGCCTTGGGCTGGCCCACGGCGTACTCGGTCTCGATCTTGGGCCGGTAGGCTCCCGGCGGACGGAGGAACTTGAGCTTGATGAACCGACTCTCGAGTTGGGTTTTCAGCTTCGACGGGTGAACGACCCGCAGAATACCGAAGTCATCCTCGACGACGACGAAGCCCAGCGACTTGCAGACCGTATCGAGAGCCGTGCGCCAGGGCACGTTGGTGAGAGTCAGGTGAACGTCCCCCTGGACCTCGGGAGCGGCGACGATGGACGTTCCCGAGATCTTGGCGATCGCCTGAATCACGGACGTGATGGGCGACTGCTGGAACTTCCACGTGATGCGGGCTGGCTGGTCCACGATGTAGAGGTTGTCCGCCTTGCG
>DRQF01000175.1 GCA_011369445.1 Planctomycetota bacterium
GGGCTCTCCTCACGGGAACCCTCCTGTTTCGTCGATGATGGACACGGGGGCCGCGTGGAGGCTTCATGCTCTGACCCTGCTTTCTCGTCTGGGGGTTGCGGGGAGCGCACTATATCATGCCCCGATCGTTGGCCTTCCTCGAGATCCGAACCATGACGACGACCATGCTGAAGACATTGGCCCAACGCCGCATCCTGGTCATGGACGGCGCGATGGGAACGATGATCCAGCTCCGCCGCCCCAGTGAGAGCGATTTCAGGGGAAATCTCTTCCGTGACCATCCCAAGCCCCTCCAGGGGAACAACGATCTGTTGAGTTTGACGTGTCCGGATCTCATCGAGTCGATTCATCGAGAGTATCTGGAGGCCGGGGCCGATATCATCGAGACCAACACGTTCTCGGGAACTTCCATCGCCCAGGCGGACTACGGGCTCGAAGGCAAGGTCTACGAGATCAACCTTGCGGCTGCCGAAGTGGCGCGCAGAGCCGCCGATGCCTTCTCGTCTGCGGATCAGCCGCGATTCGTGGCCGGTGCTCTTGGCCCGACGAATCGGACGGCTTCGCTTTCGCCAGATGTAGAGCGTCCCGGTTTTCGGTCGGTCACGTATCAGGAACTCGTCGACGCGTACGCCGAGCAGGCCCGTGGACTCGTCGACGGAGGTGCGGACATCCTGCTCATCGAGACCGTCTTCGATACGCTCAACGCTCGGGCCGCGATCTTCGCCATCTTGGACCTGTTTCGAAACGGTCTTCGCGAAGTTCCCCTCATGATCTCCGGCACCATCACGGATCTCAGCGGACGTACGCTCTCGGGACAGACCCCGACCGCGTTCTACGCCTCCGTCAAGCACGCCAACCCCCTTGCGGTGGGATTGAACTGCGCCCTCGGTCCCGAGCAGATGGCCCCCTTCCTGGAAGAGATTTCCAGTGTGGCGGAGATGTTGGTCTCCTGCTACCCCAATGCCGGACTCCCGAACGAGCTCGGCGAGTATGACGAGACTCCGCAAACCGTCGCTTCCTTCGTGCGTGACTGGGCGGAACGGGGAATGATCAACATCGTCGGCGGTTGCTGCGGAACTCGTCCCGAGCACATCCGCGCGATGGCGGAAGCCGTGCAGGGACTTCCCCCTCGCTCGCCCCGACCCCCGTCGCCCTATCTCACGCTGGCGGGCATGGAGCCTCTCACGCTGAGCCCAGACATCAACTTCGTCAACATCGGCGAGCGCACCAACGTCACCGGATCCCGTCGATTCGCTCGCCTGGTTCGTGAGGGGAATCTGGAAGAAGCCCTCTCCGTGGCGCGGCAGCAGGTGGAGGGAGGAGCGCAGATCATCGACGTGAACATGGACGAGGGATTGCTCGACTCGGAGGAGATCATGCCGCATTTCCTCCACCTGGTGGCGAGCGAGCCCGACATCGCCCGCGTTCCCGTCATGGTCGACTCTTCGAAATGGTCGGTGATCGAAGCCGGTCTGCGCTGTCTCCAGGGGAAGGGCATCGTCAATTCCATCAGTCTCAAGGAGGGGGAGGAGGCGTTTCTCGAGCGCGCCCGTCTCATTCGCCGATACGGCGCTGCCGTCCTTGTGATGGCGTTCGACGAAGAGGGACAGGCCACCAGTTTCGAGCGGAGGATCGAGATCTGCAAGCGCTCCTACGACCTGCTTGTGAATGAAGTGGGGTACCCGCCGCAAGACATCATCTTCGACCCGAATATCCTCGCCGTGGCGACCGGAATTCCGGAACACGATGACTATGCGAAGACCTATCTCGACGCCGTCCGCTGGATCAAGGCCAATCTGCCCGGTTGCTATGTCTCCGGCGGCGTCAGCAACCTTTCCTTCTCATTTCGCGGAAATGAAGTCGTTCGCCAGGCGATGCACTCCTCTTTTCTCTACCATGCCCGGCAGGCCGGCATGGACATGGGCATCGTCAATGCGGGACAGATCACAGTCTATGACGAGATCCCCAAGGATCTCTTGGAGCGTGTCGAGGACGTGATCTTCAATCGTCGCCCCGATGCCACCGAACGCTTGGTCGCATTCGCGGAGACCGTGAAGGGCAAAGGTGAGGTGCGCAAGGAAGATCTTGCGTGGCGCGAGGCCGATGTGGAGGCCCGTTTGGCGCACTCCCTCGTTCGGGGGATCACGGAGTTCATCGATCGAGACGTCGAGGAGGCTCTGGCGAAACTCGGCCGACCGCTGGACGTCATCGAGGGGCCTCTCATGGACGGGATGAACACGGTCGGAGACCTGTTCGGATCCGGAAAGATGTTTTTGCCCCAGGTCGTCAAGAGCGCCCGTGTCATGAAGAAGGCCGTGGCGTGGCTGGAACCGCATCTTTTGGAAGAACGCCAGGCCAGCGGTCGCGATCATGCGGGAACCGTCCTTTTGGCCACGGTCAAGGGGGATGTCCACGACATCGGCAAGAACATCGTCGGCGTCGTTCTGGCCTGCAATAACTATCGCATCGTCGACCTGGGAGTGATGGTGGCGTGCGACCGAATCCTGGAAGCGGCCAAGCAGGAGGGGGCCGACGTCATAGGCCTTTCGGGCCTCATCACTCCTTCCCTGGAGGAGATGGCCCACGTCGCCTCCGAGATGGAGCGCCGCGGGATTGCGACGCCCCTTTTGATCGGCGGAGCGACGACCTCGAAGTTGCACACGGCCCTCAAGATCGCTCCGAATCGCCAGGCGCCCGTCATCCACGTGCATGATGCCTCGCGCAGCGTGGGAGTTCTCGGCAAGCTCATGAGCGACCAGGCGAGAGACGAATACATCGCCGGCGTGGATGCGGAGTACGAGTCGTTGCGGGCCTCGCGACGACGGACGAGCGCCGCGCGGAAACTGCTCCCGCTCGAGGAGGCGCGTGCTCGCGCGCCGAGGCTCGCCATGCCGTCGGCTATCCCTCCGAAGAGGCCGGGCATCCACGTCGTGGAGGAGATTCCTCTCTCGGAGCTGGCTGAACTCATCGATTGGGGGCCATTCTTCAGCACCTGGGAGTTGAAAGGGCGATACCCGGCCATTCTCGATGACCCCGAGGTCGGGCCCCATGCTCGCGAATTGTTGAGGGATGGTCGATCCATGCTTCAGCAGCTCATCCGCGATGAAAAACTCCGGGCGAAGGCCGTCTTCGGACTCTTCCCCGCATATCGATCCGGGGACGACATCGAGGTCCAATCTCTCGACTCTCGAGGTTCGCTGGGGCGCCTGCACTTCCTCCGCCAGCAGATGGAGCGCAAGGACCAGTGCAACCGCTGCCTGGCCGACTTCGTGGGGGACGAGGGGGCCTCGGATCACCTGGGTCTGTTCGCCTGCTCGGCCGGCTTCGGTGTGGAGGAGTTGGTCGCAGCCTTCGAGGCGGATCACGACGACTACTCCGCGATCATGGTGAAGGCCTTGGCCGACCGTCTCGCCGAGGCCGCCGCCGAGTGGATTCATCGCGAGATCCGTCGCCGCCATTGGGGCTACGCAGCGGATGAAGAGCTTGCCGTTGAACAGTTGATCGCCGAGGAGTACCGGGGGATTCGTCCGGCTCCGGGCTATCCCGCTTGCCCGGATCATTCGGAAAAGGCGACTCTTTTCCGTCTTCTCGGTGTCGAAGAGCGCACGGGCATCCGCTTGACGGATCATTTCTCCATGTCTCCGGCCGCTTCGGTCTCCGGCTACCTCTTCGCCCACGAAGAGGCCCGGTACTTCGGCATCGGAGCGGTGGGCGACGACCAGTTGCGCGACTATGCCCAACGCAAGGGACTGAGTCTCGAAGAGGTCGAGCGCCTGCTCGTGAGTCACCGGCCCTGAGCGGCGGATTCTCGTTCGAGTCGAGGATTGAGGAGGGCGGTCGCGACCGGACCGTAGACGCCAATCTCGAAACCGTCGAGAACGTCGAGGTCCTCGGGGATTCGGAATTCGATGTCGAGAGGTCCCGGGGGAGCCTTGGCCGTCAGGATTCCCTCCCGGTGTCCTCGCGCATCCGTCCCGGAGTAGCGAAGGCTCAGGTCCACGGGCGACTCGGATGCGAGGCGATCCGCGCGGAATCGAATGATGACCCCCATTCCGCGGACACGAGGGCGGACGAGGCGCACGCGGACGGCGTGCCAGGGATGATGGGCTTTCGGGTCCACCGTCAGCACGAGACTCTTGCCGTCGTCTTGGGGGAGGAGCCCCACGGACTGCACCATGACCTCTTCGGCCGTCAACCGGTGGACCTCGTGGAGAGACCACGCGGGAAGAGCCGAGTCGGCCGCTGACCGACTCCGCACAGCCCCCGTCGCCAGCCCCGCCAAGACCATCATCGCCATGATGAGGCTCTTGGCGGCCTTTGTCGCCACCCCGCTCATGAAGGCCTCAACGCCGAACGGAACGAGGAGGACGACCAAGGGAAATACGCAGGGGAGGTAACTCGCCGCCGTGGGAATCCAGAGGGTCAAAGTGAATGCAATGACGAGCGTGCGGGCGGTGAGGAGGATGAGCACCAGCCCCACGAGCGATGTGGTCGGCGTGAGGTCAAAACCTCCGCCTCGTTTCCAGATCAAAAAGCCACCCAGCGCCGCGATGAGCAGCAACCAGGGCTGCAACGCGCCGACGAGGTTCGTCGTCGCCCGCACGAGCGCGCGCCGTCGGGGCCAGAGGGTCAGGTCCGGCGCGAGATCCTCTCGCGCCACGCCGGCCATCAGGCGAAGATCGGCCTCCGAACCCATCCGAACGGGGAAGCCGGGGCCTGCTCCTTGGGGGCGAAGCCGGGCCAGGGCCACGTCGATCGCGGTGCGGCCGATCCGGTGAATGAAGGGTCCGAGATCGTCGGGGCGAAACGGTGGCAGCAGGGAATCGGTACGGGGGCGGCAGCGGATCTCCCCTCGGGCGCACGCTCCGTGGATCTCCCGTGCGAGTCTTCGGTAAAACGCTCGCGCGGCCGTGGCGCTCCGGTGGTACCCCTTGCGGGCCGCCGCGTTTCGGATCGCCCAGGCGAGCATGTTCGAGAAGCGGTCGCCCCGTTCGTCGACAGCCCAATCTCCCCGGTAGGCGGGACCCTCGATGCCGTCGCGAAGTTCTTCGAGGGCCGGGCTGACCTCGTAGAGGCGGGAGAGGGTTTCCTTTCGCACCAAGCCCATGGAGAGAGGTTTCGCCTCGGCCCGAAGAATCGCTCCGATGGCGGAGCGGAAGGCCTGGTCGTCGAGCTCATGCACGACGTCGACTCCATAGAATCGGAGGTTGAGCGCCCGGACAGCCTGAATACCCAGAGGAATGGGAGCCAGGATGAGAAGCGCGGAAATGAGGACCGAGGAGATCCTCTCGCCGCACCTTCGACGCAGGGCCGCCATGGAGACGACGACCCACAGGATGGCCGGGATCATCCACGGAGATTCCTCACGAAGGAGCCAAATCCATGCGACGAGGAGTCCCATGAGCAGCGAGATCGTCCAGCGTTCCTTGTTGCCCCGAGCGGTGAGGCGGAGCGCCCAGAGCGCCGCGAAAAAGAGTAGGGCTTGACCGTGGACACTCTCGCGGACGAGTCGTGTCGCTTCGACGGGAAGAGTTCCCGGATGCCACAGGAGCAGGGCCGCCGTGCCGAGCGTCGTCCATCGCCCCACGTTCATGCGCAAAAGGGCCAGAGCGATCGCGAAGATCGCGGCCACCCATAGGAGTTCGCGCGCCCACCGACTGGGGATTCCCAGGACGTTGCAGGCGGCGAGAAAGGCCGGGAAGCCTGGGGACTTCACGAGCGTGAATTCGTCGTAGGGCCCCAGCCAGTCTCCCTCCGCCATGGCCGCCGCCGACCGGGCGTAGAGGAGGTCGTCGGCGGCAAAGTCCTGAAGCGCCGTGGGGAAGCTCGAGGTCACGGCGAGTCGACATGCGGCGAGGAGAAGCAAGGCTCCGAATAAGAGCATTCCCGGAGTCGAAGGACGAGATGGAGGTATCAACATGAATCTCGATCGGGAGCTTGGGGGTTTGTGGGCGAAGGGTCAAGGCTCCCAAGCCCGGTTCGAGGAGTGGCGTTCGGGATGAGAGCGCCGATTTCCTTTGATAACGTGGCTTTCCTCTTTGTGACATGGGAACAATCGACATGAAACGCTGGACACTCCTCTTCGTGGTGCTCTTCGGAGCGATTCCATTCCTTCACCGTCCCACCGTCGATGCCGACGAAGGGATGTGGCTCCCGACGAGCATCGGCCACGACCTGCCCATCGAGACCCTTCGCAAGATGGGCTGCGAACTCGGACCCGAGGATTTCTGGTCCACCGACGGCACCGGGTTGAACGGCGCCGTGCTGCAGGTGTGCCAGTTCTCCCCTGATCGCCCGCCCTTCGGCTTCGGGAGCGCGACATTCGTCTCCTCGAAGGGACTGATCCTGACCAATCACCACGTCGCCTACGACGCCACCGCGGCCGCCTCGACGCCCGAGCACAACTACGTCGAGCACGGCTTCCAGGCGGCGACGATGGCCGACGAGATCCCCATCGAGGGGCAAGGGGTTAGACTGACCACCCGGTTCGAGAACGTGACGAAGATCGTTCTCGAGGGGGTGACGGATGAGACGCCTTTCGACGAGCGTCAACGAATTGTCGAGCGCAACATCCAGGCTCTGGTGGACCGTGTGGCGAAAGAGGTCCATGACTTCGTCGAGGTCAAGGAAATGTACTCCGGGCGCGCCTACTACCTCTGTGCGTACGACACCTTCAAGGACGTCCGCATCGTGAACGTGCCGCCCCGTTCCATCGGGGAATACGGCGGGGATATCGACAACTGGATCTGGCCGCGGCATACCGGTGACTATAGCTACCTCCGTGCCTACGTCGCTCCCGATGGAAGCCGCGCCGAGTACTCCAAGGACAACGTTCCCTTCCAACCGAAGCGATGGGCCAAGCTGTCGACGGCCGGTTGGAAGCCGGGCTCGTTCTGCTTCATCATGGGTTATCCGGGGCGGACTTTCCGGTTCCGCACCTCCTATTCCCTCGACTACCGCCAGCGGGAGTACTATCCCAGCCAGATCGAACTCTTGAAGCAGGCCATCGCCAGACTGGAGAAGCAGGGCGAGAACGACGAGGCGGTCCGCCTGAAGAACGCTTCCGAAATCAAGTCGCTCGCCAACACGCTCAAGAACTTCGAGGGGATGCGAGACGGGTTGAAGGCCACCCATCTCGTCGAGCGCAAGCGGGAGATGGA
>DRQF01000176.1 GCA_011369445.1 Planctomycetota bacterium
AAGGACGCGAAGAGCGACGCGGGCCTTTTTCTCGTGCACCGCATTGACGACGACCTCTTCTTCGAGATCCCGCGAGAGCTTCTTGGGTCACCGATGCTCTGGGTGACCCAGATCGCACGGACCCAAGCCGGTCATGGTTTCGGCGGGACGGGCGTTGGGAATCGGGTTGTCCGGTGGGATCTGGAAGGCAAGAAGATCCTTCTGCGCGACGTGAAGTTTCGCATTCGCGCCGATACGGATGACGTTCACGCCCGGGAAGCCGTCGAGCGGACGTCCTTGGCTCCCATCATCGCTACTTTCCCCGTGAAGGCCTGGGGCAAGGATCAGGCCGCCGTCATCAAGGTTACGGATCTGTTCTTGAAGGACCTGCCCGAATTCAGCGCCAAGCGCCGATTGAATGCTTCCGGCGTCGATGCCAAGCGCAGCTTTCTCAAGGTGTCGAAGTCCTTCCCGAAGAACATCGAGACCGGCGTCGTGATGACCTACAAGATCAAAAGTTCGCCCCCGTCCTCCATGAGGCGCCGTCGGCCGACCCGGCGGACCTACCGTGACGACGCCGTGACCGTCGAGCTCCACCACAGCATGGTGGCGCTGCCCGAGAATCCCATGAAGCCACGTCGGTACGACGATCGCGTGGGGTTCTTCACCGTGGGCTTCGAGAACTACGGCGACGACCCGGAGCATGCCGTCGAACAGGTGCGGTACATCACCCGATGGCGTCTGGAGAAGAAGGACCCGAAAGCCGCTCTTTCCGACCCCAAGCAACCCATCGTCTTCTACGTGGGACGCGGCGTCCCGGCCAAGTGGCGTCCCTACGTGAAAAAGGGCATCGAGTCCTGGCAGGTGGCCTTCGAGGCCGCCGGCTTCAAGAACGCCATCATCGCGAAGGACCCGCCCGCCGCCACGGTGGATGCGGATTGGGACGCAGAGGATGCTCGCTACTCCACCATCCGTTGGCTGCCTTCGACGATCGAAAACGCCATGGGACCGCATGTCAGCGATCCGCGCACGGGTGAGATCCTCGAAGCGGACATCGTGATGTACCACAACGTGTTGAAGCTCGTCCGCGACTGGTATTTCGTCCAGGCTTCGCCGAACGATCCGCGCGCTCAACAGCTGCCGTTGCCCGACGATCTCGTGGGAGAACTCCTCTCCTATGTCGTGGCGCATGAGGTCGGCCACTCCCTCGGATTCCCCCACAACATGAAGGCGAGTTCCTCATATACCTGCGAGCAGCTCCGTGATCCCGAGTTCACGAAGAAGTACGGTACCGAAGCGTCCATCATGGACTACGGGCGCTTCAACTACGTGGCCCAACCGGGTGACGGCGCACGCCTCATTCCGATGATCGGGCCCTATGACATCTTCGCGGTTACCTGGGGTTACTCGCAGTACAGCGACGCCGACGAGGAAGCTCGCAACTTGGCCATGCTCACGGCGATGCAGAAGGAGAATCCCGTTCTGCGCTTCGGTAACCCGAACCCGGCCGAGGACCCCAGTCAGCAGACCGAGGATCTCGGTTCGGACGCCATCGCTGCGACGACACTCGGGTTGAAGAATCTGGAGCGGGTGGCGGGCTACCTGGTCAAGGCCTGCTGCCGCGAGGGGAAGAACTACGAGTTGCTCAAGAATATGTACGACGAGCTCCTCGCCCAGCGAAACCGAGAGCTTGGCCACGTCGCCAATGTTGTCGGCGGCTTCGTCCGTACGAACCTCTGGTACGGGGACCGGGATCGCGTCTACGACCCCATCTCACGGGATCGCCAGGAGAAGGCCGTGGCCTTCCTCAACGAACACGCGTTTCGGGTTCCCCACTATCTCGTCGATCCGGCCATCACGTTGAGGCTCGAATCCAGCGGAGCGGCCGACCGAATCCTTTCGTCTCAAAAGCGCATCCTTCGAAGCCTCATCAGTGACCAACGATTGAAGAGAATGGCCGAGGCGGTCGAACGGAACCCGCAGGAGGCCTACCTTCCGGCGGATCTCCTCGAAGACGTCCGTCGGGAGATCTGGTCCGAACTGGAGGATGAGCAGGTGAAGATCAATCTTTATCGGCGCAATCTGCAGCGGGCTCATGAATCGCTGCTCGCATCCTTCGTCGAGAAGAAGGGTGATGAGGCCAGCGATTTGCCGGCGCTATCGCGGGCCGAGTTGACGAGCATTCTCGAGCTGGTGCGGAGAAATCGGAACAAGGCTGTCGACGCCACGACGCGCGCACATCTTCTGGACCTCGAGGCGAAGATCGTCGAGGTCCTCGATCCGGAAAAGAAGAAGCAGCCGGCGGCTCGACCGTGAACAGGGTCAGTCCAGGCGGAGGCGGACGACCTCGCCCGGGCGCAGATCGGTGCCGGCGTCGAGGCCCACGAGGACGGGAAGGCCGAACTCGGGGACCCGGGGATTGGCCCACAGGCGGCTCGGGAGTTCGACCAACTCAGGCCCGATGCGGACCACTTTCGCGCCGCAAAGGATCTTTCGGGGCGCTCCGGGGCGGGCGCAGAGCAGACGCCGCCCCGGTCGCAGCTCCGCGGCCTCCGGGTCGCCTTCTTTGATATAGACGAGTGCTTCTCGGCTTTCGAGAGGCGTCAGATGGACGAGCGCTTCGCCCTCGCGAACCGCTTGCCCCTCTGTCGCCGTGATCCGGGAGACGATGCCGTCGATGGGCGACCGGATGGCCAACATGCGAATGCGGGCGCGGATTCCGTCCCGCCGCGACTCCGCGACGCGGAGAGCCTCTCGAAGAGGGGCGATGCGCTGCTCGACGAGCGAAAGGGGTTGCGGTGCGCCCGCGAATTCCCCGGCGCGCCCCAGCGCGCGTTTCTCGACCTTGCGGGTTTGGCCCAGCAGTTTCTCGTTGCGGGCGATCCGTTCCTCGATGCGCTTCAACTTCAGGGCGATGTCATCCAGGTCGTCGACGGAAGCGGCCCCCTTCGGGACGAGCGCCGCCAAGCGGCGTTTCCGAAGGGCGATGCGTTCGGCGAGCAGCCGGTCCGCTTCGATGCGGACCTCGATGGCCAAGGTGTCCAGGCCCTTTTGCTCCGCGTCGAGTTGGAAACGTCTCAGCCGCGAGAGTCGATCCGCGGACTCCTCCTTCGCCGCATCTTCGAGTTCCGCCCTCGCGGCGGTGATCTTGGCCGCGAGGCGGCCGATTTCCGCCTCCGCCGTCGCCATCCTGGCGTCGAGGAGGGAGGAATCCAAGCTGGCGATGAGTTGGCCCCGCTCGACCTCCTCGAACAGTTTCACATCGAGACGGGTTAAACGACCGTCGGTGGCGGGGGAGACCTCGTAGTCGATGGACCGAACGATGGCCGGGTAATCGAACGGCCGACTCTGCTTGGTCAGCAGCACCCAACTGCCATAGACCGAACCGGCCCAGATCACAAAAAGGAGGGGGCCGCGCGAGAGGTCCCGAAGGCGGCGGCGAAGAGGCGTGCGAATGCGCGGAAGTCGTTTCACGCTCACAGCTCCGTCAACTCGTCATTGATGACCACGTGGGCTTCCTCGACACCTTCGACCCTTGCCAGTTCGTCCACGAGGAGTTGGTGCCGATCCGGATCTCGGAGACGAATCTGATAGACGCAGCGCGCGGGGCCTTCCCGACCGCTTGCCCTCCCCGAAACCAGTCGGAAGCGCCGGCAGTGTCGGTCGAGCAGGGCGGCAAAGGGGCGCGCCGCCGCCGCCGCGGGAGAAAGAGTCAGGGTCAGATGGCCGTCGAACTCACTGCGGACTCCGAAGCGCGTCCACGTCAAGAGGGCCGTGACGGCCGCGAAGAACGCCACGCCGACAATGGCGACGTGAAATCTCTGCGAGCCGATGGCCATTCCGAGCGCGAGAGCACAAAAGACGAAAACCGTGTCCCTCGTGTCCTTCAAGACGTTTCGGAAGCGAATGATGGCCAAGGCGCCCAGCAGTCCGAACGCCGCGACGATGCTGTTGCCGATGATGAACATCACCAGCGCCACGACCATGGTGATCAAGACGAGCGCTTGGGTGAAGGAGCGGGAATAGGACATCCCTGAGTGAGTGCGGCCATAGAGCCAAGCCATGAACATCCCTACCGACCACGACATCAGCATGGCGAGAACGAGGGTCTCGATGGATTGGTCGGGTTGAGAGCGACTCATGTCTTCGAGGACGGTGACGAATCCGTTCATTGCAGGGCCCCCATCAAGAGGAAGGGGTTCGCGCCGGACATCGCGTGGTTGATACTGAGGACGTATTTCGCGACGGAAGTCCTTTGTAGATCGAAATCGTGGATCATGGACTGGACCCACGACGGGCACCGTTCCGAGAACTTGATCTCGAGAATGACGCCATCCGTGAGGACCGATTCGAACTCGCCATCACCGAGGCTGAAATCGGCGTGATGGGTGACCGCCTCCTTCAAGTCCGTGTCGAAGGTCACGCGGACGGGCTCTCCACCCGCCGCCTCCCAGGCTTCTCGGTGATACTTGACTTTGAGGACGGGGAAGGCCGACACAGCCTCCTTCATGGCGACGAATCGTGCCAGCCCCGCGACGTCCTCGTTCTCTGCGTGTTGCGGCAGCTGCTCAGGGTGGAGGAGACTCGCCGCCCGGGAGCGGGAGACGGGCGTCCGGCGTTTGTGAATGACGCCGTCGATTCGGGACTTGATCTCCAGGAAAACGGGTTCATCGGGGTCGTCCGCGTAGGAGCGAATTCTGAGTTTGAAGCGATTCTTTTCGCCTCGCATCGTCTGCTTGCAGAGATGAAGATCTTCGCTGTCGAGATATAGCGAAACCAATTGGTAGTGCCCTTCGTCGCCGAACCCGTCCGGCTGCGCGAAGATCGGCAGCCTTCGTCGCATCGCCTGGGCGACAGCCGGCGAAATCAGATACTTCAACTCGAAACGCGAGAGGAGCGGAGGCATGGGGGGGCAATTCCTCACGAGAGGGACCGCTCGTAGGGCCAAAAAACACAAGTACGAGCTTTCCAAGGATACTCCGGCGTATAATGCCTTGCAACGATTTCCGGAAAGCCCCCCATGCAGCACCTCGGCCACTGTCTCGATTCGAAGTCTCAGCAAGTTCCATGGATACGACTGTTCGTGGTCATCTCATGGGTCGTGCTGGCCTCTCACCTTCCGAGCCAGTCAACGCTTCCCGGGTTGCCGGGGGCACTCATCGGCGCTGCCCTGCCTCCCGGACTCGAGCCGAGTGGAGCCGTTTTTCACAGCCGGCAGAGAAAGCTCTATGTCGTGAGCGACACAGGTGTACTGACGTCGATGGCGATCGACGGCAGCGCCGCGAACAACACCATCGTCGGTGGAGACCTGGAAGCGGTCTGCGTGGCGGACCCCATGACGAACTTCATCTACCTCGGTCTCGAGGTACCGAACATGATTCTCGAATACGATCTCGCGAGCAGTTCGGTGATTCGAGTTTTCGATCTGACGGGAATCCTGCCTTCACCGGGTGCTCAGGGTCTCGAGGCTTTGACCTTCGTTCCGGATGCCGCGCACCCGGAAGGCGGATTATTCCACGCCGGGAACCAAGCAGACGGCGTCGTTTACGTGCTTTCCCTTCCTCTCCGCAGCAACCCTTCCTCGACGGCCGTTCAGTTGATCTCCACCTATCAGCCCGCGCCATTCTTCACGGACCTCTCCGGGCTCCACTACGACTTGGCCTCGCAGCGCATCTATGCGCTCTTCGACGGGCCGAATCGACTCCGGGCGGTGACGACGACGGGGGCATTCATTCAGGAGTGGTTCGTTCCAGGTCTGCACCAAGAAGCTCTGGCCCTCGACGGATGCACGCTTGTCATCGGTGAGGACAACGGTCCGATCACGACCTACACCCCGTTTCCGTCCCCGGGGGGTTGCCCCACGTTCTCGGCGGACGTCGTCTCTATCTCGCTTCAGGCGGGCGGTACGCAGCACATGATGCTCGATCCGGGGGCGTCGTTTGGCGGGCAGGCTCACTTGGTCCTGGGCTCGGTATCCGGAACGTTTCCGGGCGTCGCGGTCGGGACGTTCCTTTTGCCCCTCAACGTCGACCCCTATCTGCTGTTCACGCTGAACCAGCCCAACACCCCGCCTCTTGCGAACGGCCTGGACCTTCTCGACGCCCAGGGCATGGGCAGCGCTGATTTCGTGATTCCCCCTCTCACGAGCCCCGCGTTCGCGGGCATCATTCTGCATCACGCCTTCGTGGTGGTCGATGGCGGCCTCGTGGTGACCCATGTCAGCAACGCGGTCCCCCTGACTCTGAATCCCTGAAGCGGTTTCAGGGAATGACGACCTCGCGGGCCATCGGAATGCCCAGATTGAACATGTTGCGGCCCGGGTCGATGCAGAGGAACTGCAGCATGATGGAAGTGTTCATTCCCGCGAGAACGGGGGGAATCACGCCGCCATAGACGAAGCCGCCGGGAAGAAGGACCGGTGCCAGCGGCACGGGAGCGAAGCCGTTGACGATCACGACGGCCTGGGTCGAGTCCAGCCAGAATCCGCCGCCAGGCGGGTCGCCGGGGACGATTTGGGGGAACAGAAACGTTCCCGTCGGAACGAGTTGCAGGAGGGCTGCGAAGGGTTGCAAGTCAAGCGTACCGTTCGGCGAGTAGAAACGCAGTGTCAGGGCATCGCCGGCCATCGCCATATGAACGCCGGAATTCGACTGATCGAGCGTCCCGTTGACGCTCAGTTCCAGGTCGGCATCGGTTCCGTTTCCGGGATACATCGCGGGATCGAGAATCGCCGCTCCGTAGGGTGTGATGCCGTCGTTCATGAAGCCGGCACTGTGGAGCACGCCGAAGGCGACGACAGGGCTGGGATTGAATAGGCCGGTCGGGCCCTCGGGATTTCTCGTCACGGAAAAGCCGTCTCCGTCATCGGGGCCGCCTCCGCCCAGATAGACGTGGATGTCGATCGTGGCGCCGTTGGCGTCCTGCAACTCCACGGTATCGCCGCCGTTGCCGAGGGTGAGTGATCCCGTCGATGCCGTGACGCCGAGGCCTGCTCCCATGGTGTTGAAGTTGGTGACACTGCCGCCGCCGAACACCACGATGGCGGCGCCGACGGGCAAGCTCGTTCCCGCCGCGAACACGTGGCGCACCGTTCCACCCAGGGCTCCGTCCAGAAGCCTCCAGCCGCTGATGTCCACGGTCGCCGGGCCGGCATTCACGATCTCGACGAACTCGTCGTCGAACTGAGAGCTTCCCGTGGCGGGGACCCCGTCGCCGTTCGTGTCCAAGCCCGTTGCGCCGAGGGACGTGTCAATGGGGTCGGAGCAGTATTCATTGATGTAGACCTGAGCGGAGGCGAGCGCGGTGCACGTCACCAAGGCGACGGCGACGATGAGGAAACGTGTGAGGTTTTTCATGACGAGGGACTCATGCGAGGGGGTGATTCAGGGCTGTGCGGGAAGCGCGAGAGGGGGCACCCAGGGCGAAGCGCCCGGGGCCTTTCATGAGAACGATCACGGAGAGCGCTCCCAGGACAGTATTGCGGATGAGGTGGCAGACGCCCAAGGGGCCCGAGCAGATCAGTTTCAGCTGCCCAAAGCATGGGCAGTCGACGTCCAGGCCCCGAGCCATGAGCGAAAGGATTCCACCGGCGAAGGCGAGCATCAGCGCCAAGCTCAACAGCGCGGCACCGCGAGCTTTCCAGCCGAGAAGCAAAGCCCCACCCACCGTCAGTTCCAGCCAGGGGAGGAGGAGGGCGGAGCGCTCCACGAACGCCTCGCTGAATCCCAGCCGAAATGACACCAGAGCGTGGGCGAACAGGGCGGGGTCCCGGAGTTTCATGGTCCCGCTTAGAAGCAGGATTGCGGCAAGCAAGAGACGAGAAAACGTCGCCATCGTGGGCTCCTCAGCGGGAAACGGAGGGATACCCCGCCTTCCTCCAGACATCAAAGGGACCATCGAAAACCATCACATTGGAATACCCCATCTCCTGGAGCCGCTCGACGACGATCTGAGCAATGTCGCATCCTGAGCTGCAGTAGACGATCATGGGCATGTCGGGGGGGAGCCCTTCCAAGGCCTGCGGGAAGCTCCCATCGCTGACGTCCTCGACGGGGAGGTGGACAGCTCCTTCAATATGCCCCTCTTCGTACTCCTCGTCGGAACTTGCGTCGAAGAACTGGGTGAGTCCTTCTTCGTAGAGTTCATGGGCTCTGGCCGGCGAGACGAAGAGGAACTTGCCGCGACGGACGATGCCGGGTTCGATCTCTTCGCCCGTCGTCGACCTGTCGACGACGGTGATGTCGACGGGCCGGATCATCGAGTGGGCCAACCCCGCCAGCAGGGCGAGAATCGCCAACATCAACGCGTCTTTGAGGATTCTCACCGCTCAGTACCGGAAGACACCCGAGAGGGGAATGATGATCTCCGGCTGTTCCGCGAGATCCGTGCGAATGTAGATCGAGCCCTTGACCTGGAATCCTGTCTTCTTGTCGACCTGAGCCGGCGTCTTGCCGGTCAACTCCAGGGCCACCCATCCGTTTCGCTTGGGGTCGATCGGCAGTTGCTTCAAGTTGAGGTGCAATTCTTTTTGAGCCCCGATGAGTCGCGCTTCTTTGATCTTGAAGCGGGTCTCCTTCGCGCGCGGTCCGAGCTGGATCTTGTGGGTGAACTCCTTGTTGGGGAGGACGCCTCTGAGTTGGAGCTTGAACGGCACCACGTTGATCGGGCCGACGACCTGCGCCAGAGCCACGACGTTGATGTACTTCTTCTCCTTATCGTTGGTCTTGATCTTGAGAATCGTCTTGTGCTGATCGATGGCGAAGTCGCCCTTGAAGGACGTGGTGAAGTTATAGACCACCACATCGTCTCCGTGGTCGACTGTGTGCTCGACCTTGCCCTGCGTCAGGGGGAACCGCTCGGGGTCGCTGCTCTCGAAGCTCTCGATCTTCAGATCGAGGTTACGGCTCACGATGCGGAAGTCCTTCTCCTTGGAAGCTTCGCCTCGGGAGAGCATCCCCAGGAAAACCGAGCGGGGTTCGATGGCGATGCGGGCAATGATATAGGCCTTGAAGGATACTTCCGCAATTGGGTCCTCGACGTTGTCCGTGAGGATCTTCACGTGCTTCAGGTCCTGTCCTTGGCGATGGTTTCCGTCGAAGGTGACCTTCAGCTTCCCGTCTTCGCCGGGCTGGTAGACCCGAAGCTCGAGTTCGGGGTAGGTGCAGCCACAACTCTTCTTCACCTCGAGGATGCGCACCGGGTGGTCCTCGGCATTGAAGAATTCGTAGACGACGCTGCGCTTTTCCGTGTCGCGCATGTCACCGAAGTCGTAGTCCAGGAACTTGAACTTGAATGGGCCGGAGCGCTTCCATTTCGCCTTGGGGACGTCCTCCGTTTCCGGTTCGGCGCGGACGCCTGATTTCGAGGGTTTCGGTGAGGATGTGAGCTTGGCCTCGGGCGAGGTCGAGTCCGATTCGCTCACCGCGGCGGCGCCCGAAGAACCGTTGGTCTGGGCGGCACTGGAATCGTCCGTGCAGGCGGCGGAGAGGAGGGTTGCGATGGCAAGAATCGATACGGCAAGGGCGTGTGTCGGACGCATCGGGGGGAATCTCCAACATTCCGTGTTGTTCGGGGCGTGGGACCGGTCGGCGAAGGGGACCGGTCGCGGCGATCATAACATCTGCCAGTTGGCCCGTGAAGACTGTTTTGGCCGAGGACCGGGGCCTTCTGGGCATGATTACCCAGAGGAGGCCGGGCGGAATCAATACGTAAGTGTGCCACCCAAGGGGATGATGATCTCCGGTTGTTCAGCGAGATCGGTTCGGATGTAGATGGACCCTTTGACGCGAAACCCCTTCTCGTCGTCGACCTTGGCTGGCGTTTTTCCGGTCAACTCCAAGGCCACCCATCCATTGCGCTTGGGGTCGACGGGCAACTGTTTCAGAGCCAGGTGCAACTCTTCCTGCACCCCGATAAGGCGGGCCTCTTGGACGGTGAATCGGGTGTCCTTGGCCCGGGGGCCGAGTTGGATCTTGCGGGTGAATCTCTTGCTGGGCAGCAGGTCTCGTATCTGGACCTTGAGGGGCACCACGTTGATCGGACCGACCACGCCGGCGATCACGACGACGTTGATGGTCTTGAACCTTTTGTCCCTGTCATTCGTCTTGATCTTGAGAATCGTCTTGTGCCGGTCAACGGCGTAGTCACCCGTGAACGACGTCTTGAAGTTGTAGATGACCACGTCATCGCCCTGGTCGTTGCCCCGCTCCATCTTGCCCTGCCTCACGGGAAAGCGCTCCGGGTCGCCGCTCGTAACGCTTTCGATCTTCAGGTCCAGATTACGGCTGACGATGCGGAAGCTCTTCTCCTTCAAGGATTCGCCTCGGGAGCATTGGCCTAGGAAGACGGAGCGGGGTTCGATGGCGATGCGCGCCACGACGTTGGCTTTCAGAGAGATCTCGGCCAAAGGGCGCTCCGCGTCGTCGGTGTGGATTTTCACGACCTTGCGATCCTCGCCCTGCCGATGGGTCCCGTCAAAGGTCACCGCGAGCTCCCCCTCCTCGCCCGGTTCGAGGACGCGATCTTGGAGTTTGGGGACCGTACAACCGCATTTCGTTTTCACTTTCTGGATGCGAACGGTGTGGTCCGTTGCGTTGAAGAAACGATACCGCTTCGTCACCTTCTCGGTGTCCCGAAGCGTGCCGAAGTCCAGGGTGAGATGCTCGAACTTGAAGGGGCCCGACATCTTCCATTTTGACCGGGGAATATGCGATTCGGCGGTTGCTGGAGAAGAAGCTGTGGCGTTCTTTTCCGTGCAGGACGGAAAGGCGCAGCAAATCAGGGCGAAAAAGAGGGTTGCGGAGAATGTCGATAGGCGCATGGGGGGGGGGCTCCGTAGGTTGGGGAAAGGGAGTGTCGTCGACGCGTTGTTCCGTGAGTGCGGTGCATCTTAGCAGGTCAATCGGTCGCGGTGGGCGGTTTCTCGTGGACTTGGAATGCCGCCAGCGTTATCCTCGCTGTGCTTTCACCTTCACCCCCTACGGTTGACGAGGTCCGATCATGCCGACCCGCTCTCTGCTCGTGTTCGTCCTGTTGGCCCTTCAGGCGCCGTGGGCGGGCGCCCAGAATCCGCCCATCGATCACGTCATCATCATCAGCGTTGACGGTTTGCGGCCGGACGCGATCACCAACCTGGGCCCGACGCTCCTCCCGAACTTCTATCGACTTCGCAACGAAGGGACGGGGACGGACAACGCGCGGCCCGATGCCGCTTACACGATCACGCTGCCCAATCACGTGAACATGGTGACGGCGCATCCGGTTCTCGGGGCCTCGGGGCATCAGTGGACCACCAATGCGGATCCGGCTCCCGGTGTGACGATCCACAGCAATGCGGGTGCCTACATTCCCAGCATTTTCGACGTGGCTCACGACAACGGATTGCTCACCGCCTTCTATGCCAGCAAATCGAAATTCTCCCTCTTCGACACCAGCTACGACGCCATCCATGGCGCACCCGACATGACGGGAGCCGACGATGGCCGAGACAAGATCGACCTGTTCGTCTTCGATGCGGATATCCAGAACCTGACTTCCCAGTTCGCGGCGGACATGGCGGGCAACTTGTTCAACTTGACCTTCATCCACTTCGCGGACACCGATCTGTTCGGACATCTCTTCCAGTTCGATCCCACGCCGGGGACCTTCTATTCCTCGAAGGTTCTCCTTGTGGACGCCCTCCTCGGCCAGATTCTGAGTGTCGTCGAGAACGATCCGAACCTTCAAGGGTCCACAGCCATCATCCTGACGACGGACCACGGCGGCATGGGCAGCAATCACGTGACCGCGACGGTCCCCCAGAACTTCACGATCCCATTCTATGTTTGGGGGCCCGGAATTGCCGGAAACACGGAGCTCTACGCCCTCAATCCTGCGACCAGGGCCGATCCTTTGGGAAGCGCTCCGGACTACACGGGGACCCAGCCGATCCGGAACGCCGACGCGCCGAACCTGGCCCTCATGTTGCTGGGATTGCCCCCTGTACCCGGGTCGACCATCAATCCCTCCGGCGTCGAGGTCTCGCCTTTCGGTTCCACCAACCTC